>CBFHOD010000016.1:32770-43072 GCA_965657365.1 Flavobacteriaceae bacterium | reverse complement strand
ACAGCATTTGTGCAAATAAAATCGTTTTTACCTTGTTCTTTATACTCAAGCCAAATGCTTGGTCTTTGATAAACCATCGATGCTCTACGTGAGTCGGGGTTTTTTATTAACTCTTTTAAAACTCTATTATATTGCTTATGATATTTTTTAGACCAAATGAGATGGCCATAGTTGGAATTAATTTCACCATGAATATTCGCAGTGTATTGCCAAGCTTGTGGTGGTTCTTTATCTCCATCTGGATATATGTCAGTAATGTTTGTTGACTCTGAAGCATACCACTCAATTTCTGCATCAATATACTCTTGATTAGGTTTACCAAATATTGCTGGTTCGTCAGCAAGAAATGATGCACCAATAATTTCAATTGTTTTACAACCCGTTTTATCAGTACTAAATTGTTCATGCTCTAATGCATTAACAAATATTTCTCTAATGTCATTAACTTGATTCATTTTTATTCCTATTGAATGCATCTTTACTTGCGTCTTGACCTTCGATACCATGTCGCAGATATGCAACAAAAAAGCTTGAATAATTAATTAAATCTTTGGCTGAGTCTTCTAACGACTCAAAGTTTGGTTCATATCCATCGGATTGCATTGCTTCCATAACTGATGCCATGCGTAACATTTTAGCATGCATAATATCATGAATAGTTACGATACCGTTTGGATAATAATCTGCTTGAGAGATTTTTGAATTAGGATTCTGATAATCGTTAGATTTCTTGGTCTGTAATTCAGCACACTCTTGTAAGACTTTTAATGATTGTTTCATATCAATACTCCATAATTAAGTTATATTATACTATACTTTTAGCAAAATGTACAGGGTTTTTTTGATTATTTTGAATACTCTAAACCTTGTTCTCTTAATGCTTCTCTATTCCAAAGGTGACCCTTTTCTGTGTCATCTTTAGATTGTCCATAATAAGGTACCGCATGATGTTCATCAATCATTTGTTGATTGACGCTATACGAGCTATCACCTACGAAAAGTTCTCCAAGAATTCTGCCGAATTTACCTTTACCATGCGATTGTAATTGTATATCGCCTTCGGCTAAAATTGATTCTAAATGATACTTTGATTCTTTACCGTAAAATTTTTCTTCTAAATCACGAGTTCTAGATTCAGGAGTATCAATACCCATCATTCTAACTCTTTGCTTTTTGTAAACCATTCCAAAACCAAGATCTACATCAACGTCAACCGTGTCTCCGTCTACTACTCTTGTTATATTAACTTTATATCTATACATATTTTTCCTACTCCATGACAGCTCTAATATATTCCATCTCAATAATAGCTCCTGGATTGCCTTTTACATCTACTGGCATAGCTTTATCCCAATTAAGGAATACTCTATCACCTTTATTTAAATGTGTAGCTTCTGGTCCAACAGCTAATATTAAAGCTTGTTTACTGCCTTTTGTTACATCCCCTGAAAGTATAATACCACCAGTCGATGTTTCTTCTTTTTCCACCTCTGTAACTAATACATTAGTGCCTATCATTTTAATCATAATTTTTCCTATTTATAAAATACATGGTCATCTATTTGTGTGACCTCTTCTAATTCATCAGCCCAGTATGGGTAAATGTAATCAGCATGATACCATAACGCTCCTTCAGTGATATCTTTATATTCATCTGTAAGAACTAAATCTGCAATATATAGAGATTTTATCCAAGTCTTTGAATCAACTGGCTCATCTGATAAACCATCACAATACCAACTAAATTGACATTGATTTCTAATAGGGACTTCATTTCCTTTCCAGTTAATTCTTGTTTTTGCTTGGTATATAACCTCACATACTGAATTAGGAAATTGCAAGTCCTCAACTCTATTTATAACAACATGACCGACAGCTAATCGTCCAGCAAATGATTGATTCGCTGATTCAAAATAGATGTTTTGTGCCATGCAATATCTTGCTTCTGCTAATTCATCGCTTTCAATTGCAGCATACATTTTCTGTGCAAAGAATGCAAGATATAGTGGTAAAGATAATACTATTGCTATCTTTACTATATTGTCATATAACCATTTTTCCATAATATACTCCTATAGATTATTTCTAAATACGAACTCAATAGCTCTTTCAGCTTCTCGTCCAAAATCTCTTTTATGATACCAACCACCAGTATCGTTATCAAGGTCTCTACAAATATATTCTATTTCTTTTGCGGTAATTGGATATCCTCTTGACATTGCATTACCAGCTGTTGATACCATTATCTGATACATTTTAGCATACCAGCCTGAGCCTTGAATTGTTTTATATTCTTCTACTTGATTTTTGTTTACAAAAGGGCAGTCTGCATATCCTGTCCATGTAAAGTTAGTGTTATTGAGCGTTCCTTTTCTGTGTTCGATGAGTCCTTTTTTGATAGCATCTGGTAACTTATCGAAAAACGATTCATTAGGTACGACGTATCTGTGTAGTTCCATAAGGGCTTTGGGGTCGATAGTTTCTCCGTCGTGTGAGAATATGAAGTTATAAGCCCCTTTGTATTTGCTTGGAACGTAGTACATTCTGGATAAATCTTTTGTTTGTGCATCTGCAATATCTCCGATTTCTTTATTGAGTGCGAACCAAAAATGTTTAATACTATCAGCTTCTACTTCTTGTGTGAGTGGAAATATTAAACGAAACTTTGGTTTTTCTTTGGTTGACGATGCGGTTGAATAGCAGACATAGCGATATTTAGAATATTTATTTTCTATATCTTTAATATCGCCTTCATAATCATCTACATCAACTGCTGCCCAGCCTGCCCAATTTACAACATGAGCGTTTGCTCTGGTTGTGTCTGGAACATAAGTTGCTGGACTAATTAAGGGAGCATCTTTTTTCTTCTTATATTTTTTAGATTCCGATAAACTGTATAGTACTTTCTCTAACTCATCAAAGGAGTTATAGTCCATTCTCTTTTCAGTTTTGTTATCGTAAATACTATCAAATATCGTTAAAGATACCATGATTTCCCTCGTGTGATGGTGCTTCCCAGTCACCTGGTTTTACCAAATCCGGCACACCAAGTGGATTTGGTCGAGTTGCTTTTACACCAACTTCTTTTTGCATATTAGCTTTTAAAACTTCGTCCCATGCTTTGTATGGGTCAACACCAAATGCATCTAATGTTCCAATTGCTACAACACATAGATCAATTAATCCATCTACAATTTCTTCAGCATCTTTTACCATATATGCATGACGCGTTTCATCAAGTTCTTCTTGTAAAAATCCAATACGAAACTTTAAAAATGCTCTTAGAATATCAGGATCATTTAGATTTTCCTGTACCCATTCTCGAGTTTGATATTTCGTTTGCATATCTACAATATCTTTTACCCAGTCTTTACTCATGGCGTTACGATTCCTGTGTCAGGTGTGATAATACCGCTATCCATTGACCTTTTAATCTTAGTGATTTGTTCAATCAATTGTGCAACAGGTGCAACTGTGAATAACACATGTTCTCCTTTAAGCGTAACTCCTGCATGAGCTTCGGTATATGCCATAAAAGGAATGAATTGAATCTTACCTTCACCGCCTGGCAATAAATTAAATGCGTTACTGATAGTATAGCTACCATCTTCATTTTCTACTACATCTCCGACAATTTCTTCGCCGGATGTTAATCTAACTAATTTCATACTTTTCTCCATTGTGTACTATTATACCATAGTTTTTTATATATGTACAGTGTTTAACCAAAGAAATCCTCCAGGGTTGATATCTCTTCGCTTGACCAGCCAACAGCTGATAAGATCGGGTCAATCGGATCAAGGAAAGTTTTTTGGAACTGTAATTCATAATCGACATACTTTTGTAATCCGAATTCTTCTGGTAAATAATCCATAAATGCGATTACATTTTCGTGTAGACGATTAGGTTTTTTCAAATAGACGAATTTAATCTTTTCGCCATTTTGAACTTTTGTGTACTTTTTGGCTAGTGAAAGGTCGTCGATTTGACTGTTGTATAATAATGCACCTCGTACATGTATCGGTGTACCCTTTCTGTAAATACTGCCATCAGTACCTTTAAAATCATTTACCTTTGAGATACCACGCGGAAATGCGATTTGGTGTGCAGGTAAAGTATTAAAGTATTCTTTAAATTGATTAATTGCTTTTTGTGTTTCCATTTCTGAACCAGCCATAATAACTTTGAATATTTGTTTTAGTGCATCACGACATGGTTCGGGAGTCGAAGATTTAATAGCTTCAATACCCATAATTTTTAGTTTAGGTGTTTTATACCTTACGCCTTCGTTATCGTGAACATTTAGAATATATCGCTTTTTAGCTGTCCACAATCCACGGTCGGCAATAGCTTCTCGTTTCATAACCATACGATTACTTACACCACCAAGCATTTGATATAAATGGTCGTATGATTTTTCGAGTACTAGCTCTAGATCTTTTTCGCAAACTTTATCCAAGAAATCAATAGGATTAGGTGGATTAATTGCTGTAACTAAATCGTCTAGGCATACGTACAAACTGTCGGTGTCGATGGCCAATACAAAGTCTTTGTAGGTTTTCCCTTTACGCAAAATGTTGTTAAGGTGTCGGTTAATGGCATATTCGGCCCATCGTATAGTAAGTTGGCCTGTAAGAGTAATGGCTTCTGCGATTCTTTGGTCGAAGAACCTAAAATACCTATTCCCAAGAGCACCATAAAGACTATTAAGTAGAATTTTAATAGCCATTTGTTTGTTTTCTGCAATTGAGATATCCCTCTCGATTGCGTAGAGTTTTTGTTTATCATCTTTATCTACCTTTTGTAATTCCTTTTGAGATGTAATCATATCCTTTTTAATATCGACCCTTTCGCCATACATCTCGTCAATGATTTGAGGAACGATACCAACTTTATCTGTATTGAAATATTGTCCACTAGCAGATAGAGCTTTACCTTTATTGTTCAATCTTTGTGATTGAGTGAGTACAGCTTCGATATCAACCTTGGTGACTTCTCCTTCCGCGATTGTCTCTGGCGACATATTATATTGCATAATAATAGACGGATAAAGAGAGTTGAGATCGAAGCTGACCACATTGTCGTGAATTCCTACATGAGGATCTTTCACATAACCGCCAGGATAATTAGATTTTGTTTTGTCTTGTGAGAATGGTACTACAATTTTGTTTTCGTGCAATTTACGATAGATAATAGTATCCCATATCGCAGTAGTACCAAAAGTGTCTTGGTAATTTACACCGCCTTTATAAGCAATTGTCATGGCTAGAGTAATAAGTCCCATCTTATCTTCTAGTCTGTCAACCAATTCAACGTCTTTAATATTATAGTCAATAAATTTTTGATGGTCATTCATATACAATGAGAATAAAGAACCATGCTCTTCATAACTTAATTTCTTTTCGCCAAGCACTACATGAGCAATATGATCCAATCTATATGATTCTTGTGCTCCGTATGTGTAACCAAATTTAATAAAGAGTTCCATATAATCCAACATTGAAATACCTTTGATTTCGTATGCTGTTTGAGTACGACCTTGTTTAGTTATTTCTCTACGTTCAATAGAACCCCAAGGGCTGAGTCGTTTAACATAAGCATCGCCAAGTAAGCGATGAATACGATTTACCAAGTATGGCATATCGAAAAATCTTGTGTTCCAACCAGTAATAACATCTGGACAATTGGAAGGTAATGACCAATGTGTTACAAAATCAATAAGTAAATCGGCTTCTGTTGCACATTTTTTATAGACAACTCTGTGAGTTTTCATTAGCGATTTTTCTGTATCGTAATCGCCAAGGCCCCAGACATAATATGTATTGTCAATATTGTTTTTGATTGTAATAGCTGTAACTACATTATCTGCTCTATCTGGCTCTGGGAAGCCATCGTCTGATTGAACCTCGATATCGATTGTAGTAACATTAATTAGGTTACGATTGAATTCAATGTGGCCAGGGAATTCATCATTAATAAATGCAGATATGTAACGAGTGTTACCAAAAATATCTCTACCAGCTACATCTTTATTTCGCTGAACCCACTCATTAGCTTCTCGCATAGAGTCAAAATGTACTTCACCAACTGGAGTATCATCTAGTGATTTCCATGAAGTTGGGCGATTTGTACTCACATAAAGAGTAGGTTTATATTTGATTTTTTGTTGGATTCGTTTTCCATTGTCATAACCACGATATAGTAGCATGTTTCCATATCGCGATACATTTGTGTAAAATTTCATCATATAAGTGTCACCTTGTAATATTGTATATTATACCATACTAAAGTAGGTTTGTACAGTGTTATGTTGCATATATTGTACAAAAGTTGGGGGAAGTTTCCCTCCCCCGCATGAGTTTCAAAGCATTTACCAAGTGGTTGCTTGTAGCCACATAATTAGTGGTGCGAATCCAATGATTGCTCCAGTCGTTAATAGTAGTACAAGTAATCCGCTTAAGGTCTCTGCTAAATCGTCATATTTGTTCACGAAGTGAATGATATGTTTCATAGCTGTTCTCCAGTAAAAATGTTTATTACGTTTCTACTGAGTGTTCGCTGATTGACTATTCCTTAAGGAATCGTTTCTTCTTTGATGCCCCAGCAGACCCTATTTCGATCTTCCTAGGACGCCTCTCTTCGGGAAGTTCAACTCTGGCATACACCACGAGTATTCCATTCTCTAAGTCGGCCCCATCTATAACGACAAATTCTGAGAGACGGAAGCTCTTCTCAAATTTGCGGGATGAAATCCCTTTATGTGCATATTCACGTTCATTGTCGTTTCCAACAGCTCCTCTGATTTTTAAAATACCATCCTTGACTTCCAAAGAAATATCTTCCTGTGTGAAACCTGCAACTGCAAGTTCGATAAGGAATTTCTCATCGTCTATCTTCACAATATTGTGAGGTGGATAATTATCGCTACCAGTTCTAGCTGATGTATGAATTCTTTCGAGTTCGTCGAATAGACCCTCGAAACCTACGAATAATGAACGAGGCACGTTCAAGTTAGTTCTTACCATTTTAGTTTCCTCCTATATATAGCAAGGTTAATCGGACCCGCACCATGCGGCATCCTAATATTATTTATACAAGTAAAGTTTGTACTTATGTAAATAATGCTCCGAATAATATTCCTGTTAAAAATACGTATAAGTATTTTGCGAATATTATTTGACTTTTATAAGATCTGTTTCTTGGAATCAGACCCATTCTTTTTAAATCTTTATTGATTGTTCTCATTGCTGTTTCCTATATTGTATTTAGGACACAGTTCCCATTGCGCTTTTTCTTTGAATGGAATGACCTTTATTTGTCGCAATGGTGCTAGACTCTTACTAGCATTTGGATTAATTATACTGACTAATCCCCAGTCGGCTAGAAGAGTAGCAATTGTGTTCCTACGTTCTAGGTCATTCTCAACTAGATTAGAAGGTTTTCCATCTAGTAAAAATAGTTCTTTAAAATGAACTATGAAATATCGTCCCTGCTTATGCAGTATATGACATGACTGGTATAATTTTTGATCTTTTCGAGATGCGACACCGATACGCGTTAGTGTCTCTCTTATCTTAAGAAAATCGTCTGGTTCGTTTAATGATACTTCCAACATATCTGCTGGAGACCAATTTTTGATTTCGTTATTTTCGCTTTCCACCTTTATAAATCCTTTGTTTCAATTCTTCGATTTGTCCATTATTTAATAATGACAATACGGATTTAGCTTTTTCATCGCTATATCCATAGTATTCTTTTACTATTTCAAGATTGGCCACCTCTTGAGGTTTAACCCATTTTGTGAACCTTTTCTTTTTCTTAATTATATTTATAAGAAAATCATATTGAAGCCTGTTATCTAGGTGGTGATTGATATTCATCTCATTAGCCATGAGAACTGTATCAGGAAAAAACGATAATCCTTTGTTGATTATAAATGCATTATACTCTTTTTCAGTTATGTCATCGACCATAATATTCTTTTTAGATGTATTAATACTTTTTAGATAATCAAACGGATTCATTCTGCTCCTCTTTTTGATTATAAGCAACATGAACTTCAGCTTGGACTCTTGTTTTAAAAGTCTTTTCATCAACAATCATACCACTGTCATTCATTTTTACAGCTCTAAATGTTTTATCTTCGCCTTCATAGTGTACTTCAACTATGCTCCATTTCATTTGAATTTTACTCCTGCCATTAATTCTGTACAACAGGCAACCAGATTAAGCTCATGGTCAGCAACAAAAGAATTCTTATATTGATAATCTGCAAGGATGAGAACCATTTGTGGAATACTTCCTGGATCTACATAGTCATTCATATTATCATATAATTTTCTAAATAACGATGCTGGATCTGAGTCGATATTATCAGATACCCATTGTCGCATTTGTTTAAAGTTTTTCTGTTTTAGCGATGTCATGAGTTCATTAACTGATACATCACTGAGAGATACTAAAATGCCAGTATCAATTACTCCAGATGTACTATATCGTTGTAACTCATTTATAACTCTACGCCAATCGGGCATATGTTTCATTATGAGTTCTGCTAAAACCTTTGTATCATATTTAATGCCTTCATCGTCAAGCATAAGCATGAGACGAGACATCATTACAGAACATAAGCGTTCTGAATCTTTCTTTGGAATATTAAATTCTATTACTGAACATCTTGAATGCAGTGGTTCAATAATTCTGTTTTTAAAATTACAAGTTAAAATAAATCTACAATTACCACTAAACTCTTCGATAAATCCACGAAGTGCTGGTTGAGTAGATTGTGGATTAAGGTAATCCGCTTCGTCGAGGATAACTACTTTGTAGCCACCTTGGAGTGATACCGACGAAGCGAATTGTTTGATTTTATTTCTAAGTGTATCAATGCCTGACTCTTCTGAACCGTTGATTAATAAGTAGTCCAAATCCAATTCATTGCATAAAGCTTTGGCGACTGTTGTTTTACCAAGACCAGCTGTGCCGGTTAAAAGCATATTGTGTAATTCACCTCCCTGGACAATCTGCTTAAATGTATCTTTAATATGTGCAGGTAATACACAGTCTTCTATTGTTTTTGGTCGATATTTCTCAACCCATAAGAATTCATTCACTGATAACCTCCCACGACACGACTGTATTTACTCTAAAAGATCTCCATGCATTTTTATCTAATGCCCATACTGCATAATGGTCACTACTTGGTTCCATACTTTCTAAACCACCTTTTACGCCATTTTCCACTAAAACATTTTTGTTTAGAGTACACGGCATAATCCTGATTTCTTCAGTATCGATCTTTTTAAATATAACTTGGACAGTCCCCGTTTGAAGGGCTTTTACTAAATTGTTGCGTTCTGCGATATTCATAATATAATTCCTCAAAAATAAAGGGGGAAAGAATCCCCCTCTGATTATTCGTCGTCGACGACGACTTCTTCAGCTTCTGCTGGCTCTTCAACAGGAACTACGCCTTCAGGTGGTTGTTCACCTTGAGCTTCTGATGCTGCGTTTAAAAACCCAACAACTCTGTTCCTTAGGCCACCAACAGCTTCTAGCTCTTGGCCTTCAAATCCGCCACGTCTTGATACAATATCAATGATTTGTACCACAGTCGCGATGTCTTGAAGACTAAGGTTTGGAGCGGCTTGCTCCTGTGCACCTTCAGGTGCCATTACTTCTTCAGTCATTTTCTTCTCCTTTGCAAAGTAGACTAATTTTGAAAGACCCGACCCATTCGGCATCTTTCCTATTATCCTCATAATGTATGAGAATACTATCTGCCATATTATTTATACAGCAAATGTTGATGATTTCTCTAAAGCTATAAAATAATCTACTGGATAGTCATTGTTAGTCCAGTTAGAAATAAGCTTTGAAGAAATGTTTACAAAATAATCGCCTGGTAAAAGCTTTAAGTTTGGCATATTAACCACAAAGTTAAAGTCATTTTTACATGCGTTATCTTTATCTAATTCCATTTCAAAAGTATTTGATGTAGCATCTTTCTCATCGAATACCTTTGCAACTACTACACCGTTTTCACCACTAATTGCTAGGTCAGTGTGTCCTAACACAGCTCCCGCTTGCTTAAGTGCTTTTAGTTGGTCATTATTAATATTAATACCAAGTTCACACTCAGGCATAGTAATATCTTTAGACGGCTGAGTCAAAATTTCTGTTTCGGAATAATAGTATTTAATCTTTTGACCTGACCCATGGATACCTACCCATTTGTCTTCAAACACGAGGTCTGGGTCTTCGATAAGACTTAATACCGAAAGAAATTCGTTAAGGTCGTAA
>CBFHOD010000016.1:31267-32677 GCA_965657365.1 Flavobacteriaceae bacterium | reverse complement strand
TCCGTGATAAGAGCTCCTTCATTAAACTTATAATTTATTTTATTCTTCAATATTATCTCCGTTATTGTCTTCGAAATCTTCTTCGTTGCCGATAGCACCTGAATCTACTTTAGTGTAGAGATCCAGGAATGCTTCTTTAGTATCGTCATCGAACCTTGAAATACATAGGTCGATTGCTTTCAGCTTATTGCCGAAGATTGAAAATGATTGTGTAATGTGACACAACCTTCTGGTTGATACAACTTCATCGACACCATCATCTTCGAATGTCTTTCTGATAATATCTGCCCATGTAACTAGCTTTTCAGCAAATTCTTTATCGACTTGACCGAACTTTTCCATGTGCTTAATGACAATTTTTTCTTCAACACTTTTTGAAGGAAACTTTTGGTCAATTGAAATTGTAAATCTTTCAAGGAAAGCTTCGTCGATGATCGATGCGGCTGTAAACCTACCATCATCTGAACCTTTACCTTTTGTGTTTGCTGTAGCTATAATGTTAAACCCATTTTGCGGAGTAATTGTTTCACCCGTCTTTTTAACAAGTACAGGTTTACCTTCCAATATACCCTGTAAACACATAATTTTATTTGTAGCTCTATCAATTTCATCGAGAAGTAAGATCGCACCGTTTTCCATCGCTTTAAGAACTGGGCCTTTAGCGAAGACAGTTTCTCCATCAATGAGCCTGAACCCCCCAAGTAAATCATCTTCATCAGTCTCCGGATTAATTTGTACTCTAATAAACTCTCTGTTGAGTTTCGCACATGCTTGCTCAACCATAAATGTTTTACCATTACCTGATAAACCAGAGATGTACATTGGATAGAACATTTCTGATTTAATTACCTTTTGGATATCTTTAAAGAATCCCCATGGTACGAATGTATCGTCCACAGATGCAAATGATTTTTCTTTATTAACAATTGATTGCATACTCAAAGTTGTGTTATCCTTTGGTGTCTCATCCCTTAATGGTAAAATTACTGCTGATAAGTCGTATTGTCCTCTGACTTCAGCTTTAGTTTGAAGTAGAGGTGACCAATCGGCTTTGGAATAGCCAAGACTTTTTGCCGTATCGACAATAGTGGCTTTCCTAAAAATTGTTGTGTCTGGATTGCTAGAAACTAGCTTTTCCAAGATATTCTTTGTATTCACATTCATCATAATATAATCACTCCTTTATTTAATATATGTATATTCTACCATAGTTTGAGCAGAATGTACAGTGTTTTTTGCATTTTTTTCAATTATAATGCTACCGCCTTACCAAATTTGGTCATTAGGTTCTTATTTGTTTTCTTGTTATTTGAGTATTTCTTAAATGCTGTTCTGATTGCAGTATCAGTAGCATCTGAATCTATCTCAAACTCATCTTCAACGTCTACATTGAATTTATCGCCTCTGACA
>CBFHOD010000016.1:28451-31169 GCA_965657365.1 Flavobacteriaceae bacterium | reverse complement strand
TTAATTCAATACATCTTTGTTTTGTATTTTCTTTAATTTTTTGCTTTCTGAAAAGTTGGAATTCGTCTGAATACCAAGCACTGTCATCTTTATTAATATCACAGTAAGCATCATGTAATCTGTGGTTTAATTCTTTAGAGCCGTCAGCAATAAAGAATCCCATGGTTGAAATACCATATCTTTTCTTAAGGTTATGATAAAGTGCTTTTGTACCTTGAACTCTACCATTTGGTAATAGGACTTGCCTACCATCAACTGTGAGCTTTAATTTATTATGGTATCTCCACTCACCCTTGATTTTTTTGTCTGATAATCTTCTATCTTCGCAAACTCTGAGAGAATTTGTATCACCATCAGTAATTGATAAAAGTGTAACATTTTCTAGTGCATGCTTATATTTAAATTCTTTAATAAGCTTATGTGATAAGATTAGAGCAACATTAAGTGGTGTTGAACCCCATTCTTCAACTTGAGACCTAGCGAAATCGTTATAAGGTCCTCTTGCATGTTCTGTTCTTGCATATAACCATTTTAGTGCAGTTTCAAAAGCTTTCTTTTTAAGACCACTATGTATTAATTGTGGCATTGAGAGATTATCCATTCCAATATCGCCATCAGATAATTCCCATTCGTTTTTCATGTCTCTATTGCCTGTTGTAAAGGCATAAACATCAAATGGAATATTTACAGCTTTACAGAATAAAACACTATGTATAACTTGTTCTAACACTCCATGTAATTGGCCTGACATAGAACCAGAATAATCTATTAGCATAAACATTCCGTGATTTTTAGTATCAGCCAATTTAGTTGTTTTTGAAAAAATGTCTTCTGATAGTTTATAACTGTGTAGTTTGTTAACATCAATTCTACCAGTTTTTGCAGTAGTTGCATGCTTCCATCTGTGTGCAGCTTTTTTCTGCTCAAATTCTTTTACAGCTGGAATAATAGCCTTTTTAGCTTTTTTGATATAATCAACAAACTCAAGCTCTTGTTCTGCTGTAAGAATACCATTACCATATTCGTCTCTATAATATGGTGAACTATCGTAATCATAGTATTTAATCTGAGCTTCAATATTGTCTTGTCTGAGTTTCATAACCTCATCAAATTTGAATACAGCCTTTTCTTGAAGTTCTTTAGAAATCTCATTACCAAATTCTATTTCTGCACTTTCTGGTATTAGAGACTTTTCCATTTTTCTGAAGATTTCATCGGTAATAGAAACATCTTCTTCAGTATGCTCAGGTTCAGGATTGTTGGTAGGGTCTTCTCCCTGTTCGTTTTCTGTTTCTTCATCACCATCATCGCCAGATGTTTGTTCTTCATTTTCATTATTTTCTTCTTGTTCATCGTTACTCTCCATGTCATCATGACCCTGTTGTGTAGGATCCTCGTTATCTTCTTGCTCGTCGTCATTATCGTCGAAATCGGGCATCTCTGGCGGAGTGAGTAATTCTTCTTGATTTTCTTTAGTATAAGCTAGGATTTCTCTAACAACATCTAGAACTTCTGAAAATTCTTCAGTTGTCATTGTTTTATTATAAAGTGCTTTTTCAGCATCGTTCATTGGTACATCTACGAGATTACCAACTTTAGCTTCTAGATTAATTTTGTCGATGAGTTTAACTTTATCCCAATCGATGTTTTCTACATCACCGAAAAATTCGTCAGCTACTAGTTTTTTGTAGCCTCTTGACATTGGACCAACTAAACCAGGATAATCTTTTTTGATTTTCTTTTCGATCCTAGCGTCTTCAACAACATTAATATATGACCTTGGGCAACCTTCCAATTTTTCTGGGCTATCGTGCCATCCTTCAAAAGGTGTATATAGTGCATGACCAACTTCGTGGCCAATAAGTAGATCTGTTACGTCTTTACCTTTATCTTTCCATGCAGGTAAACCTAACACTCTGTTTTTAATGTCAAACCAAGCAGTAGAATAATTACCGGTTTTTACGGTAAGATCTTCCTTTGCTAGTAATTTTGCTATTGTTGTATTCACTAAATAATCACTCCTTTATTTAATATATGTATATTCTAACAGGTTTAGAGCCAAATGTACAGTGTTATTTTGCAGAAACATGCATGTTCCGTGACTGGTGGAGCTGATAGGGTTCGAACCTACGACCTACTGGATGCAAACCAGTCGCTCTCCCAACTGAGCTACAGCCCCTTACTTAATCTTTGAAAAGTTTCTATCTTTAAAGAACTCTATTTTAGACCTAAATTTATTCTCTAAAACATCGCCCTTATGGGATATGATGAATACATTAGAACCATCTTCTAGCGTATCCAATATTTTTGTAAGGTTATCAATACCGTCCATATCAAGACTTGAATCAAATGTTTCGTCTAATACTAATAGATTAGTCGATGCACTATTTTTCATTTTAGCTATTTGTCTCCATGTAAACAGTAAAGCCAAATCAATCCTTTGTTTTTCGCCTTCACTAAATGATGCATAATTAAATGTATCTCTATGGCGCGACCTAATTGTTTCGCTAAAGTTTTCGTCTAAATGGAATGCTACAAAGAAATCCAGTACTTGCAGATACTGGTTAATAAGACGATTCATTACTGGTAAATATTGTTTAATTACTTTCGTCTTAATACCAGTATCTTTAAGCATTTCGCCTATAACTTCATTATAGGTTCTTTCTTCTACATAAGCTAATTTCTTTTCAGTTACCTTATCTTTATTCTTTCTGAGTT
>CBFHOD010000016.1:18698-28354 GCA_965657365.1 Flavobacteriaceae bacterium | reverse complement strand
TTGTGTCATTTCCTTTTTAGCTGTGGAAACATCACCACTTTGGTTTTGTAAACTATCAATTTCTTTTTGAGTTTTACCAACTTCTTTTTGTAATAGTGCAACCTTTTCGTTATTAGAATTAATCCTTTGTTGTTTTTGTCTTAATGCATTAAGGTTATTAAGGATTTCTTTTCCTTCTTTTTCAAGGATAGAAACTTCTTTTATTAACTGTGATTGTTGGTCTTGCACATCTCTAGCTTGGTCTTTCAATGCACCTAATTTAGTCTTTTTAATATCATTAGTTATTTCTTGTTCACATGTTGGACAATTATCGTTTTCTTCAAAGAATCTAGCATCTTGTACTAAAGCTTTAATTTTATTAGTAAAGTCTTTTTCGTATGCTTTCATATCAGACATTTTATCGCCGAAGTATTTGTATTCCTTTTCTTCGCCAGAAATCATTGTTTGTAGGTTTTTACCTAGCTCTGTAGATTCATTAAATATCTCTTTAATTTCTGACCTATATGTTTCAATCGAAGCTTGTTTCTTTTCGATTTGGTCATTGTTCAGCGATTGTAGATCTTTAATATATTTGGATTGAGCATCAATCTTGGTTTTAAATAAATCAATATTATGATTAATGTCAATAAGATCTTCTCTTATTTTTGAGTTTCTTTCTTTTAATAATTGATTCATTTTGGAGAATATATTGATATCCAAAAGATCTTCAATCACTGCGCGTCTTGACCAAGCAGGTAATTGCATAAAAGGAATAAATGAGCTACTTCCTAGTACAACAACCTGATGAAAAGATTTGTGGTTTAGTTTTAAAATATTACTTTCTAAAAACTTCTGATAATCTCTTACATTAGAAGCTTGGTTAATCATATTACCATTTTGCCATATTTCAAACTTGGTAGGTTTGATGGCTCTTACGATTTTAAATTGAGAACCACCAATCTCAAACTCTACTTGTACTTCAGTTTGCTTTCTATTAATAGAGTTCATTAACTGCTTTTTGTTAATATCTCTGTGTGGTTTACCAAATAATCCAAATGATAATGCATCTAATAATGTGGATTTACCTGCTCCGTTTTGTCCTACGATTAATGTTGTAGGCGATTTATCTAGTCTAATTGTTATCGGGTCGTTGCCTGTAGAAAGAAAATTCTTCCAGGAAACGGATTTAAATTGTATCATACTACCTCTAGGTTTTGTGCCTCAGTATAAAGTTTTCTTAATTCTACTTTAATATGTTCTTTATCTAAATCTGTATCAACAGCTTCGACATATGAATCTAAAAGCACAGTAGTATCTTCTAAGGAAATCTTCTCGTCCTCGACGCTATCTCCAAGATACTCTTCAAATGATTCTGCAATTTTTAATTCGTATGTATTTGTACTTTGTAATTTATCTACAAATTTATCAAACATATACAAGTCATTTTTATTAATAACTATAAGCTTAATGAATTTATTTTCAAATTGGCTCATATCTATTTCATCGTAATTAACCTTTGTGTCATCGTATATTACCTTTTTAAACATAGTAATAGGATTACGCACTGGTGTTATTTCTCTAGTTTCGGTGTCTAAAATATGGAAATACTTAGGGTCATCTACATCTGCCCAAGTAAATTCCATTTGAGAACCTAGATAATGTACATTGCCTTGAGATGATTTAGTATGAAAATGGCCAGATAATACCATTTCAAACCTAGCAAAAACATCTGCACTCATACCGTGTGGATTAGGTACTCCTGCCATCATATCAAAGCCTTTTAACTCTAAATGTGCACCAAGAATAGATGCATTACATTTCATAGCCCATTCGGTATACTCTTGATAATTGCTGTTATTAATCCAAGGGATAACTGCTACTTTACAGCCAGCATAATCCAATACCTTGGGCTTCATGATTATATTAACATTACTAGTAAAATATCCGAGCAACTCTTTGAGGCTGCACAGCTCATTAGTATTTTTGAAATAAACATCATGATTACCAGGAATGATATCCATAGTAATGCCAGCATCCCGCATAGGTTCAAGAAAATGTTTCCTATTAGCATTAAGAGCTTTAAAATTGACAAATTTTCTGTGTTCATAATAATCGCCTAAATGTAAGATTTGTGTAATATTGTGTTCTTTTAAATAAGGGAAAAATACCTCTGTATAGAATCGCTCATGATATTTTAAAAAGATATCACTTGAATTTCTTACACCGCAATGTGTATCGTTTAATATCGCTACCTTCATTTCATAAACAACTCAAGTTTTTCTTGAGCCTTTTCCTTTTTAGCAAATTCTTTAATTTTAGTATCTTTCGTTCTGACTTGTGCAATTCTTTGTTTAAGTGTATCAACATAAGCCATTGTTTCAGCTGCCATTTCATTATCCATTCCAGCTTGTACAAATTCTTCAATACCCATTTTTTCAATAAATCTAAATTTGATATCTTGTTGCTTTTTCTCTTTAGTGATTCTTCTGATAAAGGCAAAATAACAGATTTGTGTGAAATAAGAAAATGCATTAGGTTTACCAGTTCTGGTTGCAGTTTCTAGGTTATAGTTACCAATTGCTCTCAAACAGTTTTCGACGGCATCCATGACCATTTCTTCACGATAAGTATACCTCACGAAGTTCGGTCTATGGGATAGGCCTTCTGCAATCTTAATAAAGCATCTAGCAATATAATCGGTAACCTTTGGAATTGGTTGTCCTTTACCTTCAGCTTCATTCTTTTCGCTTACATAATCGACAACGGCAAGAGAGAATTCTTTGTTGTTAATATAGTGTGCTTTATTTTTACTCATTAATATTCTCCATAATTACTAGTATTATACCATAAATTTAGTTAAATGTACAGGGTTAATTCTTTTGCAGAAAACACTGTACAAATAGCATTTTATGTGATATAATAATATAGCATACCGGGGAGGGTGGAATATAGACTAATGTACAGTCTCAGGTTTAGATTCTGCATCAGGTTCTTCATAATATTCGTCCTCATCGGGTGCTCCATTCATTAACATATCGCGATACTTATCTAACAACTCAGAATTGGACTCTATCTGTGCCTCTGGCTGTTGTTTTTGTAACACGAAGTTAATGTAATTCTGTTGAATGCTAGCATCAATCTTAACTGATGCAACAATCCTGTTCTTAAAAATTTTAAATAAGGAAGATTTAGTAAATGGAAACCATGGCGTTAACGAATAGCTTCCTAGCATATTCTGATTAACAAGAACTGGTCTCTCTATCAAAAGATTATCTGCATTATTCTGATTAATGAGTGCCAATATCTCATCGCCATTAATCATTTTAATATGTCTTATATCTAATAATTTATCTTCCATATATCTATTTATATGTTTATTTCGTGTATCTCGTACTTAAACTTTTCTTTACTGTATATCTTAATTCTTACGGCTGCATGCTCTAATGTGTAATTCTTTTTTGACTTCCAATGTAAATCATCGGCTATATCAAAAACTCGCGTATTTTTTCCGTCCTTCGTTTTTCTTAATCCTCTTCCGATCGATTGAAGGACTCTAATTTGACTTTTACTTGGTGAAGCAAATATAATGTTGTGTAAACGCCTAATATTAATACCTGTAGAAAAAGTGCCCATGGAAGCAACAATAATCGCGTCTTCTTGGGTCTCGGTAATCTCACGGATTTTTTCTCTAGTGTCGACATCTGTTTCTCCTGATACATAAAATAGCTTCCGAGATTTACGGCCATTGACTCCGAGTTTATCGGAAAGCATATTGTGTAATGGTTTACCATGCTTCTCTACATATTGAAATAAGATTAGTGTATTTCCGTCTTGGTCGAGAGCAAGGTTTGATATAAAATTATTTCTTGGACCATACTTAACGATAAAATCAACTTCTTCTTGGTATTTACTTTTAGCCACTTGTTGGCATATTTCATCTTTATATTTTAAGAGCAATATCTTAATATCTAAATCTGCTAGTGCCTTATTATCTATAAGTTCCTTTGTCGTAGTGACCTTATAAATTGGTCCAAATAAACCTTCTAAAACTAACTGATGAGTTTGTGTTCCATCAAGTGTACCTGTAGTTCCTATTCTATATTGAGCTTCAGTACATTTTTCTAATATGGCTGTAAGTGATTTAGCTTTAAAGTTATGTGCCTCATCTCCAATAACCATTCCGTACTTTTGGAACCACTCAGCTCTTTCTTTATAAATCGATTGCCATGTGGTAATAGTAACCCTTTCTTTAAAGTAATATTTGTCTTTACCAGCATAAATTTTATGGCATTCCTTTGAGGCCTCCCACTCATCAAATTGAGAATAGTCGGCAAAGTCTGAATACATTTGTTCTACAAGTGATGTGGTAGGGACAATAATTAAAACATTATCCTCATACATTTCAAGGTAATATCTCAAGGCCAAATAAATGATTAATGACTTTCCAGATGCCGTAGGTGATAGTAAAAGGCTTTTAGTTTTCGATAACAAGAGCGAGAGTGCCGTAAGTTGGTAATCGCGAGGGGTTATACCCTCTCCGTTCACGCTAAGCCGTATTTCACTTAAAAACGCATCTATGTCGTGGTTGAGGACCGTGTCAGGCCTTCCATAGAAGGCATCGTTATCGACCAAAATAGTGTAATTTCTTACTTCTGCAAATTCCTTAAGATACTCAAAAAGACCTGTATATAATACCTTTTTACGCATGTCAAATAACCGTATTTTTCCATCCCACATACGATTTTTATATGCTGGCATAAATTTATATCCAGGGACATAAAAACAGAAATGTTCTGATAATTCTTGTTCTATGCTAGGTTCGGTTTTAATCTCAAGAAAAGCTTCGTTTTTCTTTTTAACTACGATGGTGTCCAATCTTTTTCCTGTAAAAGTTGATTTATTCTATTAAATGTAGATGGTATATCACAACATAGATAATCGTTTATATACCAACAAAGAAACCTTCTGCTGTTTTCTGCATTAAACCAGGTTAGGTCATTTACATATTCTCTTAGATTTGTCAGTATTCTCATATCCTTTGTTATCCAATGATAGTCAGGATAACCATAAGATATAATTGGTACATCGTGCATCATACATTCTATCCCCGATGTTGAATTTTCTGTAATAGCAACCTTTGTTTTTGGTAATACACTATGTATAGATTCCCAACCTCTAAAAACTTGATGTCCTTTTTGTTCCCATTCTTCTATCTTTTTCTTTAGATTTCTTACTCTTGCAGTATCTATCTTAGGATGCAATTTAATTACAACATTATTATAACCATCTAATTTATCTATAACCATACACATTTTCTTCCAATGGTCGCCAAATCCAAATCCCATTACTGTTTCGTCTTCTGGCATTTGGCCTAATACTAATATATGGTCTTTCTTTACATTTTTTGCGTCTGGCCATTTAAGCATTATGGAATCATCCCATTTGTTTGCTCTTCTTTCGACCATGTCCTGTATTTCGTTCCATTCTGTATTATCGTAATTACGATCTTTATATTTAGGTTCTTCGAATGTAATACGAGAACTATTAGCATATCCTAAATCGCATATTTGAAAATGTTTACTTGTTGGTGCTGTTGGCTTAAAGATGATAGAATTCTCTGGCATATCAGGTTCTAAATCTCTGCATGTGTGATTATAAATGTGTAAGTCAGGATTATCGCCTTCAGTATATCCCATCATTTCTAGTGAATGTCGTATACAATCAGCCGCGTATGCAAAGTTTCCTCTGAAGGTATATCTGTGTTCGTATATCTTATATTCCACTTGTGAATTTCCGCCACTCAATCATATTTTTTATGGTCTGATGTCTCCACTTAATAGTGTCCATAATCTCCTTTAAAACATCACATATCTCTTGTGTGTATTGAATTTTAGCTTGATGCTCCTGTATCACTGGATCTGAATCATAAAATTTATCCATATCGCCTTTTAATACAGTGAGTCCATTTAATGGGTCATATTCCCATCCTTTTTGGTCCATTTCTTGTTGACTCAATTTGCCGTTATAATGCGACCATTTGTCCTTAAGTAGCACTTTAAATTCAAGTTCGAGTTTTTTAAGTTTTAGACGATTAACGCTAAGCAATTCTAAATATTTGCCGTGGAGCTTAGCAGAATCCCTTGATGATTCATCGAGCGATAAATCTTTAATCTCAGAATCTTTTTTCCACATCTCTAATATTGTTTCTAATGTATTCATAATATCCTCTATATACCTTACTATTATACCACAAGTGTGTTTAAAAGTACAGGTTTATTTGAATTCGTATGCAGTATACTCAAATGTAACTGATGCCTTAAGGTATTCAACCCCGGCGGTAGTATCAAACTCTAATGCATCTAATGCCGTAGGAAAGATACCATGAAATCTAACTTCTTTAGCTAAGTTATTATGCGAATTCAAAATTAATAATGTAGCATCTTCTTTAAAATCACCAATTTTATTTACAAAATCTTGCATCCAATTATATGTTTCAATATAATTCTCTAGATTTTCTGTAACATTAAAGGTAAGTGTCAAATCACCAAATTCTAATCTACTACCAGGTTGTGCATCTTCCAATCTTTTATGCGGTAATGCAACTGATGGTAAACTAAGCGAAGGTAAATTTACTGCAGTACAAAAGTACTCAATATTAGGAAATTTCTGTCGGTTAATTGTGAATTGAAATCCGACAGGTGATAAAAAGTTTTTGTTAGTTGTTTCAGCCATATATCTATTTATAAGCAAAAGAAAGGGGAACTAAGTTCCCCTCTCGTGAATCTGATTAATTAATCAGTGGTTTACACCATGATGTCATCAATTCTGAAGATTCTGAAGTATGAGTTAGCTCTGTCTGAACCAGCGCCTGATGCTACGCCCACGAATGGGTTTTGTTGCATTCCATATCTTGTTTTGAATCCGATTCTTGGCTGGAAGTCGCTCTCGCCAACGGCTTTAACCATAGTTAAAGGTACGTATGGGCAATAGAATAAACCAGCGTCGTATGGGTTATTACCTCTGTAACCAACACATGCGAAATCAACAGTTGCATAAGGATCAATATAAACCTTTAGCTTACCGTTAAGAACACCTGCGAATGTGTTACCAGTATCATCAACATTTAAATCAGTTGATAATGCAGGAGTGTAATCCATTTGACCAGCTGCTGCTAGAGCTGAAGCTACGTCTGAAGAAACGATAACAAAGTTACCTTTTCCTCTTCTTGTTTCTTTAGCAATAACATTAGCTTCTCTTTCGAGTTGCATGATAAGACCTTTAAATCTTTCAACCATCCATCTACCATCTGAGTCAGTGTTAACATCAAAGATACCAGATACTGCTGTTGAAGTTTGTAAAGCACCGATTTTAGCTTTCTTGAGAATAGTTCTAACTACTTCTCTGTTGATTTCCGCTAGGATCTCAGCAGATAGGATGTTAGCTAATTCGCCTTCAGCATCCAAACCGTGGATAGCTTTAAGATCTTGTGCTAATTCCATTGTGTACTCAGCTTTTAGAGCTCTTGACTTAGCTTCAACAGTAGCTTTTTCGATTGAGAATGCCATCTCACCGAATGCGCCGTCGCCTGTTTGGCCTCTGCCTAATCTCTCAGCAGCTGATGTTGCCATACCTGAACCGAATGTTGAAACTGTATCAGCTTCGTCAGCAATTGTTGCATCAGTATCAGCATCAGCTACTCCGCCTAAACCAGTTGGTTCAGCTTGGTGAGTACCTGTTCCTGAGAAGTCAGTATCAGCTTCATTAAATAAAGCTTCGTCACCGCCTTGTGTTGAGTACTTTGATTTCATTGCAAAGATTAAACCTGTTGGTCCAGTCATTGGCTGAACACCACAGATATCGTATGCAATCAAGTTTGGCATTGCTCTTCTGACAAGAGAAATAAGTACTGGATCAAAGTTTGAGATATTTGAACCGGTAGCATTAGCTGGAGCAGCCTCAGAAATCATATTTCCTTGCATCTGCTGAGCTTCTTGTCTTAGGGCAACTTCTTGGTTTTCTAACAATCTAGCTGTAACAGCTTTCTTGTAACGATCCGTAATTGCTGGTGCACTTTCATGCTCCAGAACTGGACCCCATTTTTCGATTAATTGTGAATCTGCATTAAACATTTTTAGTTTTCCCCTATATGTTTATTTATTAAATTTTGTTATAGCTTGTGTGTATCTAGCCATAGAATCTGATAAATCAATTTCTTGATTATCTTCGCCTAGTAGACTGTCTACTTCATCAACTGTTTCGTTAACTTCTTTTGTGAAGTATGATTCTTTAACAGTTTTAACTTTCATTTCGAAAGATTCTTTGTTATCGAAATCGATATCTTCAACTAAAGATGCTAATTTCTCAGCTTCTGTTTCAGCAAGCCCTGAAGATTGTTCTCTTACTACTTCAGCTCTCTCGTAAGATTGAACTTTATTAAATAGATCGATTGAATCTTCTGTGGATTTATTGAGTTGCTCTTCTAGCTCAGTAACTTGTGAATTTAAATCTTCAACTAAGTTATCTTTACCTTCAGGAACTTCAATGTAATGTTCCTTGAATACTGATTGTAGAGAAGTCATAAACTCTTCAGCAATTTCAGTTCTTAAACCTTCAGTTACTGCAAGTTCATTTTCCTTCATCCAGTTTTCAACTACATAGTTTAGGTATGAATCTACCTTCTCTACTAAAGAGCTCTGAATTTCAGAAACTTCTTCTTCGAGGTTTTGCGCGTATTCTGCTTCAAGTCTATCAACTTCTGAACCAAGCTTAGATGTTAATACTGCTTCAAAAATAGCTCCAGCTTTTCCTCTGAATTCATCGGAAAGTGTAGCTTCTTCTGAAACTAATGCATCTAAATCTTCTTCGAAGTCAACTGATTCAACTTTAGCTTTAGCCTTAATACTCTTATCCATTTCTGGTTTTACAGCATCAATAGCTTTCTTAACTGAACCGTCGTCTTCTGATTCGTCCATTTTAGTCATTTTAGCAAATAACTTTTGTGCGTCTTCTTTTCTAGCCTTCTTAAGCATTTCAACAGCAGCTTGGATTACACCGGCTTTAGTTTTTGGAACAGCAATTTCTTTGACTTTAGATTCATGTTCTTCCTCTTCGTCATCGTGCTCTTCTTCTTCTTCGCCTTTTTTGTGACCCATTTCAGAAAGTTCTTCTGCTTCTGTTTCCTCGTCTAAATTCTCATTTTCAACAAGCTCTTCAGAAACTTCTTCGCTCTCTTGAAGTTGCTCCTTTTCAACGCCTTCGACTAGTTTTTCATTTTTTTCGTCGATTGACATAATTTTTCTCCCTTAATTAGAGTTTTTGAGTTTAGAGAGGAAATTCTTGAAGGCTCTAATTTCAACTTCCGGTCTAACCGAACGCTTCGCCTCTTTGATTTCAGTCTCAATTCTTTCAATTTCCTGTGGAACCAAAATACCATTCTCCCATATCCAATCTACTCCTTCCATAATACCATTAACAAATGCTTCAGGAGCACTAGGATCCTGAACAATGTCAACAGTTGCAAGAAGGAAATCATCATTTACGAATGTTGTACCTTGTTTCTGCACAAGACTACCCATACCACGACTTGATACTCCAAGCTTTACTCCACCTTCGAGAAGACCTTTAACGATCTGTCCCATAGGGGTGTCTAAGATTGAAGCTTTTCCTACAACATCTAC
>CBFHOD010000016.1:12894-18603 GCA_965657365.1 Flavobacteriaceae bacterium | reverse complement strand
CACTTCCTTCAAAACGAAGGTCTGTAATTTTGTGTGAAACTTTATCAAGATTGATAGTCGGTCCATCAGGGTGATTTAATTCACCGACCGCTCTACCAGTCTTTACTTGTTCTGTAACGTATTTATTAACCGCTTTTTCAAGAATTTTTCTCTCGTAAATACGGCCGTTACGGTTTTTCTTATCTGCTTGCATGAATACGCCTTCAATCGCAAGAGATTTCTTACCGTTAACCTTTTCTTCGATAACATGTATATCGCTATCGTTATATTCTGCTATAAGCTTCATTGGCATATTACTCTTCTTCTGTTTTGGCCTGCTTCCTTGTAATCATTCCAGATGCAATCTCAATCTTCCTAGCATCTAAGGTAGCAGTTACCTTATCGGCCATAATCTTATCAAAAGATTTATTAGCCTCTACGTTATTACCATCTTTCAAATCATTAATTAAATTTTCAATACTCATAGTTTTATCCTTTACCTTTATTTATATATTTTATGTTCTTAACCGAACCTTGGATCATCTGGATCTGGCATTACGTTATCGCCAGAGTCATTTTCCTTATCGATTTGTTTCTTAATGTCTTCAATATCTTCATCAGAAAATCTAAGAACATTTTTTCTTACCCATTCATTAGAAATATATGTACCAACAAATTCATCTAATGAGCTAAGCATATCGAATCTTTCTCTCCAAATCTCTGCTTCTTTTAATTCAGCAAAGTAATTGTCCTCGATATAATCAAATGTAATGTGTTCTTTCCAATTAACCCAATCATCTTTTGTGATTATACCTTTTAATAAGAGCTGAGTTTTAAGTAATTGCATGAATAAATCAGAAAATCTTTTTCTTAATCTATCAATAAACTTCTTAAATTTAACCTCATCTCTAGTAATTTCTGATGCTCTACCTAAAGAAAATTGTGATTCTTGTTCCAATCTATTAATAGGTACATTTAAACTTCTGTATAGTTTCTTCTGGAAATAGATAATATCTTCAATCTGTCCTAGGTTTTCTCCACCTGGTAATGTTGAAATTTCCGTTCCTCTTCCACCTTCTCTTCTTGGTAGGAAAAAGTCTTCCAACATTGACATATGCTTTTTATCATCTTTAATATCGCCAGTATTAGCATCATAAACCAATTTATTACGATATTGATTCATAATATTTTTTAAATATTCTTCTGCCTTACCTTTTGGTAAGTTACCAACATCGATATAAAAAATTCTTCTTTCTGGTGCTCTTGATATTCTGTAAATAACAAGAGAATCTTCCATCATTCTAAGTTGATTTACTGGCTTAATAGCCTTCTGTAAATAACTCATAATTCTTTTTCTTGATTGGTCCATTACACCAGATGTCGCATAAGCTATAGCGTCTGGATGTATTTTAAGACCCTGATTATATTTACCCATTGCATTATCTTGGTACATATAATACTCTTTTTGTTTTTTAATAACCTTAGCTCCAGTTTTTGGATCTTCTTCCTCTTCGATCTCTTTAACTTTTCTAAGTTTAGTTGGGTCAATATATCTTAATTCTTTAATTCCACCCTTAGGATTATCTTTATCAATAACAATATGATATGGTAATCTACCATCTACATACCATCTTCTATAAATGTCATGAGCATATTGGTTAAAGTTTAGCATTTGTAATATTTTACCAAACTCTACCTGTACACTTTTCTTAATTTTATTTGATGTATCTACTTCATCTAAAATTAAATTTAAAGGTACATTATCGTGGTCACCCACAATTGACTCATTTATAATATCCTCAATAGCAGCATCACACTCAGGTTGTGCCGCAATATCCCTATATTTATAAATAAGGTCGATTTCACTTTTAGCCTTATCACCATCTATATCTAGGTAAGCACCAAAGTGTCCTCCAGCTTGTATAACTCCAGCACCGTCTTCATCTGTTTTTGGTACAAATGATGGTCTTACTGGCTCCGCTAAACCTTTTCTTTTAATTTCGAATCCAAAAAATTCTGCCATATATTAACCTCAAATATTATTGGAGGGGAAGTTCCCCTCCTCTAATATTATTTATACATCAATTAAGATGTAGTATTTGACTCCCAGTATTGAATCTGTAATTCTACTGTGAACTCTTCGATAGCAGTTGCCTCATCGTATGATAATTCAATTGCTCCAACGTTAGTTGGGAAAGTTCCTCTAAAGTCATATTTTTTAACTGTGTTACCAGCGTTATCTAATTGTTCAACAATCATATCCGCCATGTAATCAGTTGGGTTTGCAAGTCCTGTATTAGCACTATGTGCGTTAATACCATTACTCCAAATTTCAAATGCATCTCTTACTGCAAAGTCAGTATCATTTAGAACCGTGATTGTCCATGGTTCAAATGTTCTGTCTCCAGCCATATTCAATTTCCTACCTCTGAATGGTACTTCTACAATACCTAATACAGAAGCTGGTAATTGAGCTGCCTTAATCATAAATGAAGCTATTTCTACGTCAGCTCCAACATATGTAGGAAAGTTACATGTAACTTTGAATAGGTTAGGCCTTGCGCCTCCGCCAGTTAGCTTTGATTTAAAATCATCTACGCCTAAAATTGCCATTTTCTACTCTCCTATTATCCGGCGACTTCAGTGAAGTCGACTCCAGTTCTTGTTGCAATAAAGTTAAGACTAATGAAGTTAATGCTTCTTGCAGGTTTGATAAATATATCAGCTACAAATTTGTTAGCATCAACGACTGAGCCTGGATTATTTGAATCGTCACAAACCACTAAAAAGTCTGTAATTCCTCGTCTGCCTTTCACATCTCTTAGGAATGGTTCCAATAAATTTCTAAATTGAGCTCTAGTAAATTCATCGTTAAATTCGAAGAGTTGTGCCTTAGCAGCTGTTGAAATAGCTTTTTCTACAGCAATGAATAGTCTTCTAACATTAATTCTATCAAAGGCTGATGCTCTGCTTAATAGAGTTTTATCTCCGAAAAGCATTGTACCTTGGCCTGGGAAAGATACTAATGGGTTTACTCTTGCTTTATAAAGCTCGTCTCTCTGTGCTTTATTAGGGTTATACGCTAATTTTACAACACCTTTTAGTTGACCTCTATTCACACCTGCTGGTGAGAACCATGCGTCAGCTACTTGGTCAGTGTTTGCACATAAACCAGCAATTAATCCGTTAGCTCCAATATACTGATAGTTATCATTATACTTATCGTACACATATACAGCACCTGAATCAAGTGTTGCGTATGATGACGAAGCTAGTGTTTCAGCAAAAACTTTTACTGCTGATGTAGCTGCAGAAGCTGATAGATTCTGTGAATCTGCTACTGGAGGTGAAATGAATGCTAAACAATCTTTTCTTGCCTCTGCTACTGCGATTAATTTATCTGCTATGTTCTTTTCGCCATTTGCGTCTGGTGATGCAAATAGTAAATTTACATCAACTGTTTCTGCATCTGCTAATACATCTAGTCCAGTACTTACTTGAGTATGAACTACAGCTGTTCCATCAACTCCACCTGTTAAGGTGTAGCTTAGAACCACTGGTGATGAAGGAGCAGTAACATTACCTGATACAGCATTTGTACCACTCGCAATTGTTTTACCAGCGTCAGTTAAACCTCCGCCAGTCACATCGTGAGCTGTCCATCTAATGTATTCAGATTGTGCGTTAATGACTTCTTTATAGTATAATGATGTACCTTCAGGTGATCTAGCATCTGATAACTGTGATAAGCTATCATATACTTCTAATACTGAGTTTACAGTACCAGTAATTTCTCCTGTTCTATCATATACTACAATGTGTAATTCGTCGTTGAATGTGGCTGCATTTTTGCCTAAGTCTATAGCTTTCTGACTTGTTCCTGGTACTTTATTGAAGTTATCTTTAAAGGCCCATGAAGAAAAATCAGTTGCTCCTGCAGTACATACATCAACTCCGATCGCGTTGCCTAATTTGCCAGGACATCTAGCTATCCACTCACCGTGGTTACCTTCTGTAAATGTCTGTGCTTCATAAGCTATTTCGTTTTTAATAAGGATTGCAGTACTTCCGACAGTCGCATTACGCGCGTCGTCTTGTACTACCCTTACTACTCTCAATGCATTTCCATACTTTAAGAATGATGCTGCGTTGAGAAAGTGTTTTGCGGTGTCGGAATCAGGTGAACCAAACTTCTCTGCTAATTCGTTTTCAGAACTAACTAAGATCGCTTCCTCCACTGAACCCCAATTGAATTGCCCCGAAAATCCACCAATACTGGTAGATACCGCTGGGACTACGTTCGTTGCGTCAATTTCTTTAACAAGAACGCCTGGTGATACTTGAAATGCCATCGCTTTATCCTCTCATTGAGTTAGTTAATAAGTTTCATAATACGGTTATATTCACTAGTATTATTTATATAAATATGGTTCTTAGTGGTCCGTATTGTCGTTTTGCTTAGTCACATTACTCAATATAAATCTACGGTTGGGGTTGACTGACACCTTAAATTTGGTCATTAGCTTTCTATTAACCAACATTTCGGATGCCGTATCTTTTGTGCTCAATCCAATTTCCGCATTATATGTTTTATTATTAAATTTTAATTCGTGTTCTATTACTGGCCTTTTATCAAAGGTTTTTAGACCTCTTTTTGGTTCTGATACATATAGTACTTCACTTCTAAATGATGAACCATTTTTGGTCCATTTTACATAATCGCCGTCAGCTTCCATAGTGTCCACATGTAACATGGTAGCAGTAGCACTATTACCAGTATCAAACTTCGCTCTAATAGGGTCATCTTCCAATCCTGCCAGTATAATTGTTTCTATATAACCTGCCTCTAATCTCATTAAAGGTCTTCTATTTAATTCGCTACTGAAATAATCAATAATGATTCCAATAACTTCTTCGTCTGTTTTCTTACCTAATGGCTTACCATCTTTAGGATCATAAGCATTAAAATGTGAACGAATACCCGGTGAGCCGTTTACTTCTAAAATATATGGTTTGCCTTTATGTATACAACTATCAACACCACAGTATAAAGCACCACTACTTCTAGCTGCATTAATAATCATATCAGCTTCTTCCTGTGATAACTTATACGGTTTAGTTTTAGCTCCTAAATGAACATTGTTCCTAAAGTCTTTTTCATCTTGTTTTATTCTTTCAGCAGAAGCAATAATTTTACCATCAACTACTAACGTACGAACATCAGATTCCATTTTAAAATACTCTTGAATAAGAATCTGTGCATCAAATTTCCATAGAGATTGTGCTACAGAAATTAATGAAGCCATGTCGTTTACTTTAGATACACCAACACCCTGTGTACCAGTTAGAGTTTTTAATACTACTGGAAATTTACCACCCACTCTATTATGAGCATCTTCTATAGACTTTTTATTTGATAAAATTGAAGACCTTGGTGTTGCAATATTATTTCTTTCTAGCATAATAACATTTGACATTTTATTATCGCATGCTAGCATAGATTCTAAATCGTTAATTAAGAAAAATCCAATAACTTGTAACGATGAAATAATAGCTTGTGCAGATAAGGTTTGAATTGCACCAGCTCTTACAAATATAATAGAGTTATGTGTTTCTATTTCTACTTCTTTATCTTTTCCATCTGCATTCTGAATAGTAACACTACCAATTTCAACATCTTTTTGAGATATCCAAGCGTCATCAACATTTACTAAATTGTATTTAATGTTC
>CBFHOD010000016.1:4421-12797 GCA_965657365.1 Flavobacteriaceae bacterium | reverse complement strand
TTTTTTTCTTTGCAACAGTCTCAGCTAAATCAGCAAAGGTTCCTTCTTCTCCACCTTTACCTAAAACTACAATATGAAGCTCTTTCTGCTCTAGAGGCTCTTCAAATTTTTCTGTAAAATACTCGTTAAAATTTTCCATTACATGCTACTTTTCCATTCGGTCTCAAACCAAATATTTCCTTCATCGTCTTTAGTATATTTATCAGCTTTTATGCCATGGCCATCTCGTACAATACCAAAGGGTAACATATCGTCTTGTATTTCTTTTAATCTTTCACGATATAATAAATCTTTCATATTAATATTGGTTAATGATTCAAAAACATCAGTAGAAGTAAACCATCCAAATAAAACTAAATTCATCATTAAATCATCATGATTAGGTGCAACAGCTTGGAATGAATTACCTTTTGCAACGAATGTACTGAGCTCTACAATAGTTTGTGCATCGTGTATCATTAACTTTTTCTCTTCGATTAAATCTTTAATAGTAGAACAGCCAATCCTTTTAACTCTTTTAGTCATCATGACGCCTACAGCATTTGCTTTAATCGAAGATTCTACAAATAAGTTTTCGTATTCTAAATCATAATATAATCCATTACAAACAACAGCCCCTTGGTCATTACTTTCCACTACGACATAAGCTTCATTATACATCATAGCATATTTGTATATAATATCGGGAAATAACATAGGCGATAATTTATTATCTCTAAATGTTCCTACTTGTTGAAATGGTTTTTCCGATACATCAATAATATTAAATGTACTATAATCTTGTCCTCTACCCTTAGCAACATCGACACATATTACATAACTGTGTCCGTCCTTTGGTTTTTCATATAGCATAACATTTTCTTTTATATGAATAGGATCTTTTGCAATTTGAGCTAATAAATGATTTGCATCAATAAGAGTATTACCTCTTCCATGGAATGTGTTACCAAACTCTTGCTCAAACTGTAAAGCTGATGTATTTGCTACAGTAGATTCTTTCCATTTTTCGTCTCTTCCTGGTACATCCCACCAATCAACCCTGAAAGGTTTATACTCATTAGTTTTTTGTGTAGCACCTTCCCATATCTTGTGATACACATTACCGATACCATTTGCAGTAGATGCAATAATAACCTTTGTGTCTTCACCCGATGAAACTACTGGATAGGTAGATGTATAAAAGTCTGCATCTTTTTCAACAAACGCAAACTCATCTAAAAATAATAGGTTAACTGATAGTCCTCTAATTGAACTAGAGGATGTAGCATTAGCTATAATTTTTGAGTTATTACTAAATTCTATAGAACCTTTATTTAATCCCTTACAGCCTGGTTGCAAAAAGAATGGTAAATTTTCTAAAGCTAAAGTAATCCTCGCTAACATTTCTCTAGCCGTAGCTCCTTTGTTAGCTAATACCACAATAGTTTTTTCAGGATTAAATATAGCATACCATAATAAAAATACTACTGATGCTATTGATTTACCACTTTGCCTACATGCTAATACTATATTAAATCTATTTTCGCAAAAATTATTAAACATCTTTTCCTGATATGGGTAAAGATCAAAGGGTACTAAACCTTCATCAAGAGAAATAATTTTAATATATTTTTTAGCAAAATATGTAGGTTCATTCATGCATTTTTGATATTCAACAATCTCTTCTTTAGTAAATTCAGACTCTACGCCATCTCTTTTTACAGACGGGTTGCCTAAATAACCAAATTCGCTATTCTTGATCTTCTGATGTTGCATTTATAACCTTATCTTTGTCTTTGTTCAATAGTAATCTTTGTAAATCGGTAGTGCTACCAATAAAGACATTATTTTGAGTTAATTTCTTAACTTCTTCTCTCTCCTCTCTAGTTAATTCCTTATTAGCTTTTTGGAGAGCCATTAGCTTTTCTGTCGTGTCGCCAATGTCTTTTATAGACTTAGATAATACTTCAAATGCGCGCGGATGTTCTGACTCTCTAGCTAATTCAGCTAAAGTTTCTAAAGACATGGTTCCTACTTTAATAAGATTTTTATAAGTTTCCCTAGAGAACTCATAATCATCTTTTATGTCTTTATCGATAACTACTTTTGATAGTTTATCTTTCACTGGCAAGTTTTTAGACAGTGAGTTTTTCATTTTATCTAATTTATCAGTCATTAATCTACTAATGGATTATTATCTATTGTGGTTGTTACAGTAAAGTTATCAGCCGTATCTGTAGCTCCAACAGTAAAGTCCATTTCCTCCATAATCTGTGTTGTTCCAAATTTTTCAATATCAACATTAATTTCTCTAATGAGACCAACATCAGCTGTAGGTCCATAGAATTTCATTTTCATTGTAAAGTCTAGTTGATAAATTAAAACTCTTCGTTCTGTGAATTCACCTTCATATTGGTCATCTATATTTACACTATTTAAAACGATAGGTACATCTTGTTTATGTGCGAATCCCTCAACAGGTGTAATTGAAACTGTGTACTCTGGTTGGAAATATGGTAATATTTGTTCTACAATTTGTAAACCATCATCTTGGTTTTTAGCCAGTATATATAATGACATTCCAATATCATAAGATGTATAGTGTTTAATTGTTTTCTTTTTAGTTATATCACTACCATGTGATTCTACAATTTTATTTAATTTACCAACCTTTTGTGTAGTATCTAATTCTAAACTTGTGATTTCAAATGCCATCCTTGGTAATTTAATTGCTAAAGGTGCATCGAAACCAGCTTCTTGGTCTAACCTAGCTAAAAACTTTTGCTTTGGTCCATAAGCTAATGGTACCTTTACTGTATTCAGTATACCACCGCTTCCATCTTTTCTAATCACATTAATATTATTAAACATAGTACCGAATACGGCAACTGATTTCCTCATAGTAGCATGATAGAAATGACCTCCAAACATTAATAAGTCTCCGATGGGTCACCAAACGGGTTTGATTCCGTAAAGTCTATAAAGTTATCGCCTATTGTCTCAAAGGCAACGTTTTGTGCTGCATCGTCATGAGGCATCACATTCTCTGAGTTATCTCCTATATCATATACCTTTGTAATTATACAAGAGTTTCCACTCGTTCCACCAACTAATGGTTTAGTAGCTGATGCTAAAAATTGTCTGTATGTATCTGAACCACTTACTCCAATACCTGAAACGGATATGGTTGCAGCATTATCAGATGTTTTAGTAATAGTTTGTACTTCACCAAATATTTTAATTGCAGCTGTTTCACCAGATGCTGGTACTAATTCCTGTGTTACTATTTCTGAATGTTCAAAATGATTACCACCAGTTACCGTTACATCAATAGCAATCTGATAAGCTTGTGCTCCAGTCTTATCATCTATTTCCGCAACACCTGTTTCAATTTCTTCATCTGAATATTCAAATAGGCTACAGTTGAGTTTATAAACTGGTAAGTTAGATAGCTGGAAGAATGGTGAATCATCTTCAACAAATGAGATCTCAAAGAATGAGTTTGTCATTGGAAGGAATAATAAATCACCTTCCCTTGGTTTTGATGCGTTTTCGTTTAATCCAACTGCATGGTTCCAAGATTTTCTAGAGATTACGAACTGTGCTTCGTCTCTAATTTCTAATCCAAACTTAGAATATAAATCTCCTGAGCCTTCAAATCCATCTATATTTTCAATATATGCTTCCATTAAATAAGCATCGTCAAACTTAGATGCTGGATCTTCGCCTAATATATTATCTCTATTTACTAAAGTCCTAGGAATATAATAGACGTCTTGTCCATATATTTTTAGTGATTCGACAATAAGATCTTCGTATAAATTCTGTTCGGATCTTACTGCCTGTGAAAAGTATACATTCCTAGGCATTTGTTATCCTGTGTAAAAATCGACTGGCTCTTCCCAATTAAGTCTAACTTCTTCTTCTAATCTTTGAAGTTCTTCATTAGCATCATCAAATAACTGACGACCATTGAATGTTACTCCACCTGGCATTTGCATTCCTTCAAATTTTAAGAGGTTAGCACCCCATTGTCTTTTTAGTAATGCTGTAAGATATTTTTTAAGATAATAATCGTTATAAACTTCTGTAAATGTTTCTGGGTCTATAATACGCATAGCTTCCACTACAATGAAATCGCCGACTGAAACTTCTTCGTCCCATTTCATATGTATTTCTACTCTATTTCTATGCTTATCAAATTGTGCAAATTTACTATCTGAATCAATTAAAATATCCAAAGTACTTAGATATTCTTGAGCCATGGAGTATTCTAATAGTGAACCCATGTAACCCAAACTAAACATATCATTTAAATGCATTTGGTATTTAATATCAAATAGGTTATTTGAACTAAATGTATCTCTTATAGGTAAAACTCTAATTACTTCAGTTACTAAACCGTTTATTGTTAGATAACCATTATCTATATCGGTCTGTGTAACTTGATGTTTTAAAAATACTTTTTCAATAGCATCTGCATGATAGTGTTGATAAAACTGTAAAGCTTCGTCTACTCTATCTGATACTTGGTCATCATCGACATTAATTTCTATCACAGGATGCCCTAATGCTCTTAAGCAATAATCGATCAATGTATCTCTGCTATTTGGTACCGCCATTTATTAACTCCAAACCGCAGCTGCAATATCTTGCACTACTTGATGCTCAGCTCCAAGGTTAGTAGCATCGCCATTTGCGTCGTATCTAAACAAATGTCTAGTTCTTTCAGCCGATACTGGTAAATCAGCATCACTATCGTCATCTAAAACATCAGTATAAGTTACGCTAATTCTGTAATTAGCATCATTAGCGTTTTCAGAATCTAAACTTGGGTTAACTGGCCTTAAAATTTCAATACGATCTAATGTTGTTGTTTTTGAAATTGCCATTCTATTCTCCGTTTTTATTTTCGAGGTCTTTTATTCTATCCTCTAGTCTATTTATAATGTTTTGCTGTTCTTTCATAGCTTCTACTAATAAAGCAACAGTATTACCATAATTAATTGTTTTTATTTTACCTTCGTCATTAAACCCTTCTACTTCAGTTACTAACTCTGGTACTACTTTTTCATAATCTTGTGCTATAAATCCAAGTGATTTACCTTTTCCATTGTCTTTCCATTCAAAGGAAACACCTTCTAGTTTTTGTATTTTTTCTAATGAGTTTTCTAAAGGTTTAATGTTTTTCTTTAATCTTCTATCAGATGTGGTTGAACTAGAAAATCCTATGATATCTCCATCTGCGTGGAAAACACCGTCCGAATACATTCTAAATTCATCTGTCATAAACTTAGCAATGTCAGGGTCTGCTCCTTCATCGAGTCTTACAAACTCTCTACCACCTACTTGAATCATAAAGTCATCAGCTGCAGGAAATCTAATATATGAGTTAAGATCACCACTATGGTAAATATAATGAGGAACCATAAGATTACCACCAAATGTAGCATCTGTACCAGTCAACGCTAATGCGGTTGAGGCCTCACTTTTAAAGTTAAATTGTGTTACATCGTCATTCTCATCGACATCTCCAATAGTCAATGTAGTACCAGACGATGCTAGAATAGTTTTACCATTGTGTGACATATTTCCGTTTTCACCACTAATACCAAATAAATGACTATCGGTGCCAGAACTTGTATTATGACGACCAATTCTAAAATCTGCTCCAGACGTATTATTATTATTTGAATCTAAATCAATATAAACTGCACCATAAGAAGTAATTAATAAATCATCATTGCCACCAGCATTACTTTGATTTCTTGAGAATATACCATGATGTTGACTTGTATCTCCATAGAATGTTATACCACCGCCTCGAGGCATATGAATATAACGAGCAGCTGTGTCTGATGAACTAAAGTCCATATTTGCATTTACGGTTACGGCGCCACTAAATGTTCCACCGGCCGTTGGCATTTTAGCATCAAGTGCTGTTTGTAATCCATCTACATTTGAGATTACATGATTATGTGAATCATCAGCTACAGTAACACTTATTGAAGTTGTGCCTGAGCCAGAAACGTCTCCACTTAAAGTAATTGTTTGGTTACCTGTAATATATCCACTTGGGTTAGTTGCATTATATGGAGTAAATCCTAAAGCAGTTGTAACATCTGAACTTGTTATTCCTGTTAAGTAAGTACTATTAGAATCAAACTTTGTAGTACCTCCAGCAACAATTCTTATTCTATTATCTGTATATCTAATGTATGTATCTGTATCTGCTAAGTGATATAAGTATTGTGGAAAATATGCACCTGTTTCTGTTAATTCCATTGCTGATGGAGTATTAACAGCAGTTGTACCTGTATTTGTTTTTAACTCAAAAGTCATTTTAGCAGCAGTAGTACCATCAGTATTTACTACAATACGTCCACAGTTATTTCCTTGTTCTGGTATACCATCAACGTGGTTAAATGTTACGTTTGCATTTCCATATCCATCATTGTGAGTAAGTGCTACACCACCACTACCTCGACCTGCTTGGAAATAACCAGAAGTTGAATATGTTGATGTGCCTGATGTTTTAGCTGTAAGATTATTAAATGCATGAGTATGTGAATCATTTGCAATTGCAACTGTTAATGTTGCGTTACCTAAATTTGTAAATGTTGCACTACCTGAAGCATCTCCCGCAAGTGTTAATGTTGGGTCTGAAGTAGCAGTTGTACTAATGGTTACATTTCCTGAACCATCAAATGTGGTTGAACCCGTAACTGCTCCAGATAATGCAATTGTCCTTCCTGTTGTAAGTGCGTCAGCATTTGGGTGATAGTTATCTGCAAATACTCTTTGTCCTGTACCCCAAGTAGTTGCATTCCAAGAAGCATGCCATATATGCATTTCTGGATTACCAGAAGCATTTCCTTTTTTGAATGTAATAGCACTCGGCCCACCGCCTGATGAATCCGAATAGGTATCTAATGCTAATACATCAACATACGTAGTATTCGCGGTTCCTGTCATACCACCATAACTTGAGAAGAAAGGTTTAATTGCTTGAACTCCGCTGACAATACCAGAGGTACTTGGCTTCATGTCTCTATCATCAGTTGAGTCTAATCTGTGATGATTATGTGAGTCATCTGCGACCACTGTTGTTATTGTTGCATTACCAGAACCATCCCATGATGTTGAGCCTGATACATCGCCACTCAATGTTAATGTTCTTGCGGTTGTCCATTTATCGGCATTTGGATGGTAGGCATCATGAAAGACTCTATTACCATCTGCGTAATGTTCACCAGTACTACTAATAGTGCCATCACCACCACTTAAAAATATTCTTGCGTCTCCATCAGCCGCAACATACATTCCCCAAGTATTACTGCCTCCTGCATCCAAATCTCCAGTGATAAATGAAGCAGAGGTTTTAGTAAATCCAATACCATAAAAGTTACCTAATGTAGCATCATTAGGATTATAAGATGATCCTATACTGTAAATTGGATTTGTTTTAGCTGAGTTATTACCAACATTATTATACGAACCTTCTAAATGACCTGAGTGATGGTCTGACCTTTGAAAATGATATCCAGCTTGTGGTTTAAAGTCCCGGCCACTAATAGTACCACTCATTGTTCCACCAGCTAAAGGTAGTTTATTTGTTATAGCACTATTTGATGCAGTAATATAACTGGCACCATTTGTTAATTGATTATTGTTTGTCGGTATGGTTGGAGTACCTGTTAGATTAGAGTACGCCATTGTTCCAAGCTCGGAGTAAGTTGGTTTGTGAGATGTATGATATACTTCTCTCCAATCTGACCAGTCATCTATAGTATCTCTTAAACTTCTAAAATATAATTTATCCCAAGGAGATGTCCACTTTGATGCAATCTGTACGGAACCACCTGCACCTTGGCCAAACGCCAAAACAGAGTAATATGCGCTATCTGTTCCAGTACCTAAAGTACCATTGTTTCTGTTAAATGTATAAATACCTGTTTCATGAACAGACCTGCCTGTTTCAGCAGTAGTATCTCCTATGTCAAAAGTATTATGTGCTATTCTAGCTGCAGGGACAGTTCCACTTGTAAGTAAAGCAGCTGAATGATTAGGAACTGAAGTTAGATACCCTGCACCATTTGTTAATTGATTATTGTTTGTCGGTATTGTGGTTGAGTTAAATGCATTTGAACCTAGTTCTCTTGTTCCTACTAAACCAGAACCATTAATCATAAGAGCCGTAGCTTCAGAGTTTTGCGCACTTACACTTTCTATAGTAAGAGTTCCATGCAATGTAGTATTAGCCCCTGACATACCAATAGCTTCTTCACTTGATGATGTTCCAAGTACTAATGTTCCATTACTACCCCAAATATCTGGAGTAACTATACCGGTGCTACTTCTTGTAAAACTTGCTGCATAGAAAGAACTACCACTAGT
>CBFHOD010000016.1:0-4322 GCA_965657365.1 Flavobacteriaceae bacterium | reverse complement strand
TCCTGTTTGTTGGAATACACTAGCTGCTAAATTTTTATTGAATTCCCATCTGTTATCACCTTCGTCCCATTTTAATTCTGCTAAAGAACCAGCAACTACAATACCACTTCCACCTGAGTTGGCTTCTGTTTGGCCAGCACCTAATGTAATTGTTTTATCTGTTACATCTAAATCTGTTACTGATACTGAATTTATATCACCTGTAACGTTTAAATCACCAGTAACATTTAATGTAGCAAATGTTGGCGAATCAGTTGTTCTTACATTCTGATTCATGGCATAGAGCTCATTAGCTCCATGTCCAGTATTAACAGTGGCAAATGTAGGACCGTCAGTAGTTCTAAGATTTTGGTTCATTAAATGAACTTCAGTTGCACCTTGGCCAGTATTTACCGTAGAGCAGGTTACTCCACCAGTAATATTAGCAATACCACCAATAGTAGCATTTCCTGTTGTTGTTAAAGCTGCAACACCAATAATATTATTACTATTTAAATTTAAATCAGTAGCCATTCTGACATTACTACCAGAAGCTCCTAAAGTAATTGTTACACCAGATGTACCACGAATCTCACCATTTTGTTCAAAAACGATATCAACATTACTGGAGCCATCTCCAATAAAAATATCCGCACTCGTGTCTCCGATGGATATATCACCACCTGGATTCGTAATAACTAAATTACCACTAGAATCTGTCTCAATTTTTGCGTCAAGATTTCCAGAGGAGTCTTTAAACTCCTGCTTACGCGATCCGGGGGTAATTAATAAATCATCTGACATTTATTTTTTTCTCCAATATATTCTATTTATAATCATTTTATTCTTCCACCTAGCCTTTTCTTTTGTTGAGTAAAGCTATTTCTAAACTGTGACAATGCATGTGGATTTGCTGACCCTGAATTACCTACTAAGAATTGTCTTTGATTTACTCCACCATCTAAGTAAAAATTAAAGTCTTTAATATAAAATCCTTCAGTTGCATTTCTATTAGAGGATCTTACGCCAATCTTATAATATCTACTAAAAGGTTCTGGATCAATTGTTATTTGTTTTTCTTCATAACCTGAGTCAAAAGTACTTGAAAACTGTTCATTGTATCTTTTTCCTCTTAAAGGTCTGTTTGTAGTTGCTGTAAATCCTAGTATATTTTCTGTATATGAACTTCTAGTATCTATTGCAAAAGCATATGGCCTTGTTCCGCTAAATCCAGATACTCCTTTACATTTTACAGTAAATCTTCCAGTTCTGTTTGCTGGTATGTAAACTGTTTCTCCCATAGAAGGGTTATTATCACTATCGTCTCTTCGTAAGTAGTGCCATGCATCTTCATCTTCGTCCCAGTATGCTTCCCAATTATAACCATAGATGGCTATATTATCCAATTCATGCTGATGTTCTATTGACGTAAACGCCGCACTTCCGCCTCCCTTATTATAATGGGCTTGTCTATATGGTCCTGATTGTGGAGAATTTGTTGGCTTACCATCTGAATCAAGGGTTTGTTCCCCACTCAAGTTTTGAATAAAACAATCTAAAAAGCCAGCATTTCTTTCATTTGCGCTTTCACAAGTAACACCATATCTTAATCCAGTAAATTTGCATCTCCACACATTACCTGGGTGACTATTTTGCCAGCCTACACTTGCATAATCTGTTGCATCTACGATACAATTGTGTATATGACCACCGAGTCCCTCATCATAATGAGTAAATCTTAATCTATTATTTGAACGACTAATATAGTTATATGAACAATCAAACACTGCATCACTACCTTCCAATCTCATTCCAAAACTTCTTTGGCCCGCAGATAAATTACCCATAGCGGCTTGATAGGGTTCATAATGAAGACCTATACCATCATCACCATACAAAGTAGTAATACATCTTGCTACAGTTGCTCTACAATCATATAACCAAAGACTTCCCCAATCTCTTTCATGACCAGGATAATGTCGTATTGTCAATCCTTCACACCAACTGCCTCTATATAAAACTGGTACAGTTTGTGTTAAAGTTACTGGAGGACTTTGAGTTTTATTTTGTCCTCTAAGCGTTACTCCAGTTCGAGTATTTGTATCATTATCTCCCCAATTGTCAAATTGTATATCCTTTAAGATTATACATCTATCATACCCAGTCCTATGCTCAACGTAAAAATGTGCAAAGTCTGACCCATCAGTAGCTACTGTATTAAATACAATTGATCGATCTAGTACAGATATTAAAGAACCTACTACTACTTTATAGTTTAATGCGGTTGATAATGTTAATACATTACCACTTATTCCTGAAATAACATAATCATATTCTTGTGTAGTAGCCTCTGCATAATCAGTTGTGCTTGAAGCTTCTGATCTTCTTTCTATAAATATTCTACTTCCTACGGACATTCCACTAGTACTTCCAACTGTAATAGTTGTAGCACCACTTGCAGCTTCAGCAGTATTAGTAGTAGCCATTTTTCTAACTTTTGAACCAGATGGATGAGTTTTAAGTGAAGCAGCTCTATAAACTGTTTCTCCTACGACACTTCCAGTAACTGCTGAGTTTAATGTAAGTAAATTTCTACCGTTTGCAATTGATGAAATTGTTCTTATATTTCTATTTGAACCAGTTCCAAAAATAATTTGCATACCTTCACGAAATACTTTTGAGTTACTTACAAATAATTTTGTTCCATTTACTTTTACTACAGTTGAATTTTCAGGCCCGACATAGTCGCGCGTGTATAGCGTGTTACCACTAATATCATGAATCCAAAAACCTTCATCATCATATCTATTTCCGTCTGCTTCTGTTGAAGTTGAAGTATAGTTATTTTGATAAATTTGAATCCAATCACCAACACCAAATAATGAGCCATCAGCCACTGAATGTTGTGCTACATTTCCATCTGTTGCTGCAGTGGTTGTAGTACATAATCCAGTTGGATCGTCTCCTTCAATAATACAATGACAATTTGCTCTATTGTCTACTTGAAATCCGTGGTTATCTCCATTTGCACCATTCCATGATACTGTTAAATTATCTTTAAAATGTACAGTTGCTGGATTTGCTGCATCGGCTGTTTCTACTCTAATGTTACCATTCATTCTTAATGTAGCATTATTTGCATTTGTAAGTATTCCATTATCTTTTACATCAATATTTCCAAATCCATTTGTAGGTTCATTTGTTCCCGTAAGCGTTACTGTATGATTAATAGTAAGAGTATCACCATCACCAGGAGTATTTCCACCCCAAGTTGAGCTATCACTGAAATTTCCGTTCTGACTTGAACTATATGCTGCCATTATTCATTTCCTCAATATTAGCAGTTATGGTTAATATTTTATCATCACCATCTTCTTCTAATGTTATAACCTCTTCATATTCGCTAAACTGTATTTTTTCTACAGAATTATCTGGTTTAATTCTTAATTTAATATTCATTGTTCTATATTTTGGTTCACTCATCGTATTCTACCTCGAATCTTTCAACATCTTTACGTTCTGCTTGTATATAATAGAAATACTCAGTATCGTTTGATACTAATACTTTATTATCAGCAATATCTTTTACATATAACTCTGACGATTTTCCAATCGGAGTTAATTGTACTGTGATAGTATCTTCATGTACTAACCCTGTCCAATAATCTGGTAATTGAATTACTGAACCTTTTGTTCTTCCTCTAACATATACTGAATGCTCTGGGCCCTCAACAACGCCGTGATGTAATCTCTTACCTTCTTTAGTAGGATGCTCAATATCAAAAGATTTGGTTGTCGCTGATAATAAACCTGTTACTGTTACACCTGTACTTGTTGTGGATAATTTTAGTGAGTTGTCGTGGTATAGGTCAACTGAAGCATTTTCATTTAATGTGATACCATTTTCACCATTATCACCTTGTATTCTTACTCCAGAACTACCTCTTATAAATAAAATCCCTGTTCCTACATCTTTAATATAACTGTCATTACTATCATGATAAATTTCTAAATCACTACTTGTACCTAATTTTAATTTATTGTTATCATTTAATATTAGGTCAGTTCCATTCCAACGCATATCTGCATTGCCACTACCATCCATGAAAGATACTTGACCATTACTGTCAATTTCCATCCTAGCAAAGTTGACTCCAGCACCAGAAGGTTTGGTAAAGAACCTCATGTTACCGCCTTCTAATAAATTATTTGCTGCATAAGCTTGTGCAGTAACATCTATACCAGCAACCTGTTTGTGTGCGTCGTCTTGACCTGCTGTCCTACTCCAATATATGCCGCCAACCTGATCGTCATCTGTTGTAGTGTCTGACATTAAATTGATA
>CBFHOD010000015.1:0-45692 GCA_965657365.1 Flavobacteriaceae bacterium | reverse complement strand
TCCAAACATTCCTAAATTAGAAATGGTAAACGTACTGCCTTCCATTTCGTTAGGAGCAATTTTTTTATTTCTTGCTTTACCTGCTAAGTCTCTGACATTTCCACCAATTTGAGTTAAACTCATTTGGTCTGTAAATTTTAATACAGGAACTAAAAGCCCATCGTCTACCGCAACAGCAACCCCTATATGAATATGATGGTTATATCTAGTAGTATCTAGATTCCATGAAGTGTTTACTTGGGGATGCTTTTTTAATGCCATAGCACAAGCTTTTACGATCATATCATTAAATGAAACTTTAGTTTCAGGTAAAGCATTAATTGTCTTACGAGAAGCTATGGCATTGTCCATATCTAACTCTATAGAAAGATAATAATGCGGAGCAGTAAATTTAGATTCTCCTAGTCGTTTGGAAATTACTTTACGCATTTGAGAATTATTTACTTCTTCGTAAGACTCTTCACCAGCAGGTATATAGGTTGCTAAAGGGGTTGCAACTTTACTTGTTGGAGTTGATGTTGCTTCTACTGCAGCACTAGTAGCAGGAGTGTAGTTTTCTACATCCTTCTTTACAATTCTACCATTTTCTCCAGACCCCTTCACGTCTGCTAAGTTAATACCTTTATCTTTTGCAATTTTCTTGGCTAGAGGAGAAGCAAAGATTCTACCTCCAGTATTGTTTGACTGAGGAATTACAGCAGTTTGTTCTTCAATTTGTTTAGGTTCAGGAGTAGAAGTCTCTTTTTTAGATTCAATAGTAGCAGTAGAGATACTACCTTCTTTGTGAGCAGTTACCAGAGCAGATACATTTGTGCCTTCTGGTCCAATAATGGTTAATAAACTATCTACTTTTGCACTTTCTCCTTCTTGAACACCAATATATAATAAAATACCCTCATAGAAAGATTCAAACTCCATGGTAGCTTTATCAGTTTCGATTTCGGCTAGAATATCACCTTCTTCTACTTTGTCCCCAATATTTTTCAACCAGGAAGCAACTGTTCCTTCCTCCATGGTATCACTTAATCTAGGCATTGAAATTACTTGAACTCCATCAGGAATTGATGAAGTAATATTTTCTGTATTTGTTTCTTCTAGAGCAACTTCTTGAGAAATATCTTCTTTGGAAACTCCATTTAAAATTCCTGAAATATCTTCGCCTTCGTCACCAATAATTGCTAAAAGAGCATCAACTGGAGAGGTCTCTCCTTCTTGAACTCCTATATGCAGTAAAGTTCCTTCATTGAAAGATTCAAATTCCATAGTTGCTTTATCAGTTTCAATCTCAGCAAGAATATCTCCCTCTTCAATTTTATCTCCTACTTGTTTCAACCATTTAGCCACAACACCTTCTTCCATGGTGTCACTTAAACGAGGCATGTTTACTACTATAGCCATATATGTTATCCTAAATTATTTTTTTAATCTTGCTCTTTTAATTTACAAATACTAAAATTATAAGAGTTATTCTATTTAAACCTTTTTAAACTATTTAATAAAAGGGTAATCTTCTTGTTCGTAAACCACATCATGTAATTGACTGACCTCAGGATATGGAGATTCCTCAGCAAATTTTTCACATTCTTTAACCCTATCTTTAACCTCTTGATTTATTTTTTCAATTTCTTCTTGTGTGGCATAATTTTTTTCATTTATGACCTCTAGTATTTGAGTTATTGGATCAATTTTTTTGTATTCTGCTACTTCATCTTTAGTTCTATAATGTTGAGCATCTGACATAGAATGTCCACGATAACGATAGGTTTTCATTTCTAGGAATGTTGGACCTTCACCTCGTCTAGCTCTCTGTATTGCCTCATCAACAGCCTCAGCTACTTTTATAGGATTCATGCCGTCTACTGGGCCACAAGGCATTTCGTATCCTAAACCTAACTTCCAAATGTCAGTATGATTTGCAGTTCTTTCTACTGAGGTTCCCATTGCATATCCATTATTTTCAACAATAAATACCACTGGTAATTTCCAAAGCATAGCCATATTAAATGTCTCATGAAGAGAACCCTGTCTTGCAGCACCATCTCCAAAACAAGTTAGGGTTACCCCATCACTTCCCTTATATTTATCACCAAATGCAATTCCTGCACCTAAAGGAATTTGACCGCCTACTATACCATGACCTCCATAGAACCCATGTTTTTTTGAAAAAATATGCATAGAACCTCCCATACCTTTTGAGGTACCAGTTACTTTTCCGTACAATTCTGCCATTACTTTTTTTGGATCAACTCCCATACCAATAGGTTGAACATGATTTCTGTAGGCAGTGATCATTTTATCTTTAGATAAGTCCATGGCATGTAAAGCACCGGCTAAAACAGCTTCTTGACCGTTATACAAGTGAAGAAAACCTCTAACTTTTTGTTGGATGTATACTGAAGCTAATTTATCTTCAAATTTTCTCCAAAATAACATGTCTTTATACCAGTTAATGTAGGTTTGCTTTGTGACTTTTTTCATTCTTTATTATTGTTTTTTTCTAATTAGAAACCTCAATAAGTTAATTGATTCCCTTTACAAAAATAAATGAATTAAATAGAATAAAAAAAGTAGTCGTAATTAAATTAATTACAACGATTTCGTTTGATGAAATTATTTGTCTTTAGCTATGATAACAGTGGCTTTAGCGCCTGTAGCAAGATTCCACTCATTAGATGAAATAACGTTTCCAGCATCATCAAAAACTGTAAAACCAGCAGTGTTTGGTCCAGAAGTTCCTTGGTTTAATGCAATAAAAGCAATTTTATTAATTCCTACTTGTAATGGTAGGTCAAAACTTTGATAAGAATTATACAAGGTGATATTTCTGATTACAGGTATATCATTGATGGTTATTGTCACTCTATCTCCATCAGGATATTGAAAATCTCTACAAATAATTCTTACAGCTTTTGATTGTGTTCTAAAACTTCCAAGGTCTTGATCAATTTTAGGAAAAGGAGCATTTATTTTTTTCCAAGATTTTAAAAAACGCTCTTCAGACATTTTAGCTGATGAAAGAATACCTTTATCCTTTAAGTCGTCTTCTTTTTTCTTTTTAGCGTCTTGTTTATTTTTATTGTCAAATGCTTTTTTAAATCCATCATTATTTCCAATCTCCAGAGACATTGGTTTTTTAATTTTTTTTGATGGAACCGCTAGAATAAGCTTTTTACCACTATTTCTTTTATTAGAATCTGCAATGGTATCTATTTGACTAGATACATGGAAACTAACAAGCAAAAAGACGTAAAAAAGGAAATTTTTAAATGACTTCAAAACAGTTGGTAATTTTATCTTATCCTTTACAAATATAATGCCGATATGATAGTTAGTCGTTTAGATTTTGTTAAAAGTTACTTATTCAATTAGAAAATTAAAGTAAGTACTTGGATAAGGCTCATCTTTTAGTGTAAAGTGCCACCATTCATTATCATAGGGTATAAAACCATTTTTAATCATAATAGTTCTAAGTAACATCCTATTTTTCATTTGAGTTTCAGTAATTTTTTTATAAAATGGGTGAGATTCTTCACCAAAAAAATCATAAGAACTTCCCATATCTAATTCTTTGTTTGTGTTTAAGTCTACTAAACTTAAGTCTACTGTACTCCCTCGTGTATGACCAGATTTTTTGGCTATAAATCCCAATTTAAACAGATCTGATTTTTTAACATCAGGGTAATATAATTGCTTCATTAATGTATCATTCATCACTCTAGCCCATCTTACAAAATGGTCAACCGCCTGTTGAGGTCTATAAGCATCAAAAACTTTAAGACTGAGACCAGAAGCTAATAGTTTATTTTGAATTTTTCTCAATGTCTTGGCTGCAGGTATTGAGATGATAATCCTATCTTTTTTATAGCCATCTACAGGTGTTCCAATAAAATTGTTTGAGGAGTAATATCTTAACTCTTTTTTTATAGTTGGATCAATTTCTAACAAATAAGTAAAGCCATTTTGAAGTGACTGACATTTACTCTCAAGGCAAAATAAAACAATAAAAAAAATAATATGTTTTTTCATACGCTAAAAATATAGAAAATATTTAATTTTGTACTTCTATGGAAGCATTAACATTAACCACACCAGCATTATTATTTTCAGCAATTTCTCTAATAATGTTAGCCTATACGAACCGTTTTCTTGCCTATGCAGCAGTAATTAGAAATTTACATGCTGTGTATTTGGATAAAAAAGATGAATCTTTATTAAATCAGATTAAAAATTTAAAACTTAGGCTCACGTTAACCCGCTGGATGCAAATTTTTGGAATTGGAAGTTTATTATTGTGTGTTTTAACTATGTTTTTAATATACATAGAGTTCAAAATTATAGCCATTTGGATTTTTGGTTTAGCACTTCTGTTGCTGATTATATCCCTTGCTTTATTAATTAAAGAAATACAAATTTCATCGGAAGCATTAGAACATCATCTAAGCGATATAGAAGAACATTTGAAAAAAAAATAAACGTTGATTTATTATCAAATAATTCTTATTATATAGTCTAACAAAACCAACGCTATATTTTCTTTTTCATTTAATTGTTATTTTGTTATCTACTAGAAATACTTCCCCCTGAGGATGTTTTTCTTGTTATTTTTTCTGGATTTCCTTCAAAAGAAATACTTCCTCCACTACTAGCTTTTCCATCAATTGATTCCGATGCTTGAACACGTATACTCGCACCACTACTTACCTTTGCAATAACATTTTTAGACAACAAATTGTAAGCGTTTACAGAGCTACCACTTGAGGCACTAGTTTCATGTATTGAAGTTTCACCTTTTATTTTCATGTTAGCCCCACTACTAGAATTAGAGATTACAATATTGGCATTTACATCTATATTTGCACTTGCACCACTACTAGTGCTTGAAGTAAGATTAACAACTGAAACCTCCAGAGCTATTTGAGCTCCACTACTTGAGCCAACTTCAAGATCTGTTCCCTTTATTTTACTATTAGAAATAATATTACTCCCACTAGAGGCTTCTAATTCTTCTATGGTATTTACTGTTAAGTACACTTTTTTTGCGGCTGATTTCCAAATATTTTTTTCACTATAAATTTTTAATTTTCCATCCTCAACCTTTGTGATAATAATGTCGTGTAAATTTTCATCAGCTTCTACAGTTAGTGAAACTTCATTCCCTTGGTCTATTATTAATTCTATACCTGTGCTTACTCTAACTTTAGTAAAATCTTCGTTAATATCTCTATCAATAGAGATTACATTATTATTCCCTTCAATTCTATTTAACATATCTATTCCACAAGAGGAAAGGGTGGTTAAAAATAGTACAGTTGTTAATTTAATGATTGTTTTTTTCATAGTTTTTTTTAAAATTTAAATTTATTGTAATTCTTGGTATATTAAAAATATAAAGTGCTCAATTGTTATTTTTTTGGGATGAACTGTTTATGTAGTTATATAAAAAGTGAATATTATTATCATATTCTAAAAATAACTGAAATAGTTTTTAAAATTTACGCAACCTTTAAATAATTTGGATACCTTATAATGGTAATACTAATACAAAAATAATTTTTTTTATAATTTATGGTATTGGAGAAGTTTTTAATGATTAGGTATTATATGTCTACCACAAATTTTTTTATGAGATTTTTAAAATATTCTTTGTTCTTTGTTGTTTTCGCACTAATTTTTAGTGTCTTTAAAAATTTTACTTTTTGAAAGTGAGATTAATTCTTTATTCATTTTAGAGACTTTTGTTGGAAGTTTAATTTTCACAATAATGATTTACTTTTTTAATAATTATTCAAAAAATTAAAACCTAATAGATTTTTTAATATTACCTCGCGAGTCAACATATTTTTTACCTTATATTTCATTTAGGTTTTAGGTATTATATCTTAATACTTTTCCCTTTATTCAATTTCTAAGCTCATAAATTATAAGTATCTTTCGCGATAAATTTATACTTCATGAATATTACACCCAAAAGAATCAATAGATTTATGATATTTAAATTACCTCTTGCCTATTTAGGTGGGGTACGAGTCGCTTCTATAGAAAAAGAAACAGCCATAGTCAACATTACTCACAAATGGCTAAATCAAAACCCTTTTAAATCTATGTTTTGGGCAGCTCAAGGTATGGCTGCAGAAATGTCAACAGGTGTATTAGTGATGAAGGGTATAGAAAATATTGGAAAAAATGTTTCCATGTTGGTTACCAACCAACGAGGTAATTTTACAAAAAAAGCCACAGGAAAAATAAGATTTGAATGCCACCATGGTGGGTTAGTCGCCAATGCTTTAGAAGAATCATCTAAGACAGGTGAGGGTAGAGTTATTATAATGAAAGCAGAAGGCTTTAATACAGAGGGAGTGTCTGTATGCAATTTTCACTTTGAATGGAGTTTAAAAGTAAAATAAATAAGTTTTAGCTTTTATTTTTCAGTTTCTTTTATGGTAGCCACAAATTCAGCTAATTTTTTGCCGTATAAAGATTGCTGAACTTTTTTAGTCAATGAATTATTAATACTATCCAAGTATTTTATGTTAGCATTTACCAATTCCGTTAAAGTAATATAAGCAGCAGCTTCTGTATCTGCGTTATTTAAAGCAAAATTAATAGTATAGATATATTTTTTTAAATTTTGTTTTTCAGCTTGTTTTCTTAAAGATTGAGAAGTTTCAAGGTCATTATCTTTTTGTGCTTGCATATTGGCAGCCAAAAGGTCTAGTTGTTTTGCCTGAAACTTTCCAGATATTTCTTTATAATTATCTAGAATTTTTTGGTTAATAGATCCTTCAATTAAGGGAGCAACTCCAAATTTTTCTAACTGATCGTTGATGGTAATAAATCCTTCTTCACCAAAAAAAGAAAGTATACTTTGATTTTGGTCTAAACTTAGAAAATACATTTCTGGAGAGGTTATATTATCTGTAAGTGTAAAGGAATCTTCTCCAAATAAACGAATAGAATCTACTGAAATTATAAGGCTGTCTCTCATTTTTTTAAGATATAGAGTTCCTTTTTTTACTCCTTTAATTTTCCCTTGAACTACCATGTTCCCCAACTCTTTTTCTTTAGAACAAGCTATTATTAAGACTAACAAACCAATCACCAATATTTTCTTCATAATGTCATAAAACTTTAGGCTACAAATATGCAGATTTCTATTTAAACTGGCGCAGCTAATTCTAATAAAATGGTACAACCAATGGCAGCTATGGTTCCAATAGCGTAGCCAAAAACAGCCAACAAAACACCTACCGTTGCTAATGAGGGATGAAAAGCAGAAGCTACAATAGGAGCAGAAGCAGCACCACCCACGTTGGCTTGGCTACCAACTGCTAAAAAGAAAAAAGGTGCTTTAATGAGTTTTGCCACTAGTATTAATAGTCCTGCATGTATAGTCATCCAAACAATACCAATAACTATTAAGCCCCAGTTATCAAAAATCATGGTGAGATCCATTTTCATTCCAATTGTGGCTACAAGCATATATATAAATATGCTTCCAATTTTACTAGCTCCGGCGCCCTCATAATTTTTTGCTTTAGTATATGATAATAAGATGGCAACGATAGTAGAAATACTTACCAGCCAGAAAAATTGAGATCCTAAGAAAGTAAAGATGTTTTTTGCTATTTCAGAATTAATATTAGCAACGGCTTCATTAAAAAACTCAGCTAGATAACTTGCCGCAAAATGGCCAAAACCTACTGTACCAAAAGCAATGGCAAGAATAATCATATAATCTGTGAGTGTTGGGTTCTTTTTTATTTTTTGAGTAAAAGAAATTACTTTTTCTTTTAATTCTTCTATGGCAGAAGTGTCTGCTTTGAGCCATTTGTTAATAGCTTCTCTTTTTCCAATACTAATCAGTAGAATAGCCATCCAAACGTTGGCCACAACAATATCTACAAAGATCATTCCTCCGTATTTTGCCGGATTATATTGATAAATTTCTAACATAGCAGTTTGGTTGGCGCCTCCGCCAATCCAACTTCCGGCTAGGGTAGATAAACCTCTCCAAACAGCATCAAAACCTGCACCACCCACAGTTTCTGGAGATACTAGAGAAATTAATAAGATGGCAATAGGCCCACCTATAACAATACCCACAGTACCAGTAAAAAACATAATTAATGCTTTAGAACCTAGATTAAAAATGGCTTTTAAATCTATGCTTAAGGTCATTAATACTAATGCGGCAGGTAGTAAGAACCTACTGGCAACGTAGTATAATTGAGAACTTCCTTTTACAACTTCTCCACTAGCATTGATAGTTTCCCAAGCTGGTGCAATAGCACCAATAGTGGTAAATATAGCAGGTATAAAATAGGCCATAAATAAGCCAGGGACTACTTTATAAAACTGATACCAAAAGCCACTTGTTTTAGATTCTGTGTAAAATACAAACCCCAATGAAATCATTAGAATTCCAAATACTATTGCATCGTTGGTAAAGAGTGGTTGTACCATAATTTTGATTTCAGCTAAAGTACTAAAATAGCATCATAAAAAAAGCGAAGTTGAAAAACTTCGCTTTAAGTATTAAAACTTCTGTACTTCTTTAAAAGGAGAAATACGAATTGTTTCTAATGTTGTTTTATACGCTTTCCATTCTGTATCAAAAAACGCATTAGTTTCGCTTATAGCTGTTTCTAATGCCTTTTTGTATTGGCTAATTAATAGCTTTTCAGTAGTTGTTAAATGACCAAACCTACTCCCTACATATCTTCTTGCAGAAGAGTAACGTCTGCTTACAGTTACTTCTGGGTTTCTAGTAATTCCTTGGCGTTTGTCTACACTTCCTATATATACAGCAATTAGCTTGTCTATTTTTGTGATGATGTCTTTAGACGCTTTTATTTGATCTTTGTAATTCTTTTTATCTTCTATCGCAAGATTTTTCTTAAATGCAGTAGCTGTATTTTTACTTTCTACCAATTGTTTTAAAACATCTGCCATTAATTGCTGATCTTTTTCCATGTCTTTGCTGGCATTGTAGATTTCTGTAATGGCTTCTATAGACATCTCCAATCTTGGATCAAACTCAACTTTTATGCTGCTTTCTGAAGTTTGATTTCCAAAAGACATTTTTAAATTATAGGTACCAGGTTTTACAGAAACACCTCTGGGCTCATTGGTTCTTTTTCTTATTTTTCTAGAAGGTCTGTCTGCACCTTTTTCGTTCATAAACCAATACATTCTATGAATTCCGTTATCTTTTGGTGCCTTTTGGTGTAAGGTTCTAATTAAACGCGCACCCTCAAAAATTTCTAATTTTATAGAATCAAATTTTACCTCAGAAGCTAGCTCTTTTTTAACAACAGGTGTTTCTATTTTTTTAGTTCCTTTTTGTTTCTTTTTTCTTACAGTCTCCTTTTCTTTCTTCTCTTCTTTAGTGGCTGCTGGTCTGTTTATGTAATATGAAATCATGGCTCCAGAACGTTTGTTTTCGCCATTAAATAAAGCATCTCCACCAAATCGACTTCCTGTAGGTTGTTGGTAAGCCGCCTGATAGGCTGTTGGAGGCGCAAATAACTGTAGGTTTTTAGTAAGTACATTACCTTTAGCCATAGCACGAAGCGGTCTAATATCATCTAAAACCCATGCTGCTCTTCCAAAAGTACCAATTACTAAATCATGTTCTCTAGGCTGTATTACCAAATCTTTTGTAGAAACTGTTGGAAAACCAGCAGTCCATTTGGTCCATTGGTTTCCGGCATTTAAAGAGATATACAAACCATCATCTGTTCCTAAGAACAGTAAATTAGCGTTTATAGGATCTTCAACAATACTTAAGGTGTAGCTTTTTACGTCATTTTCATCAACAATACGAGACCAGGTAGTACCGTAATCTTTTGTTCTATAAGCATAAGGTGTAAAGTTAAAACGTCTATAATCATTGGCAATTAATAAGGCTTCTCCTTTGTTTTTGTTGGATGCTTTTATTTGTGCTATCCAACTACCTGAGGGTAATCCTGGAATATTAGCACTAACATCTTTCCAACTTTCGCCACCATTTCTAGTCATATGAACTCTACCGTCATCTGAACCAGTCCACAGCATATTTTGTTCAACTTCAGAAGGTTCTATCACTAAAATAGTGGTGTGGTTTTCTGCACCAGTAGCATCCATGGTTAAACCACCACTTTCTCCTTGTTTTTGTTTTTCTCTATCGTTGGTAGTTAGATCACCAGAGATAATAGTCCAGGTAAGTCCTTTGTCTGTAGATTTATGCACAAACTGGCTTCCAAAATACAAGGTGCTAGTATCAAAAGGATCAATATTTATGGCAGCATTCCAGTTAAAACGAAGGGCCACATTAGGGTCTGGGTGTGTAGGTTTTACAGAATAATTATTTCCTGTAATATGGTCATATCTTACCACAGAACCCTGCTGGCTCATAGACCATCCGTAACGAGAATCATCTTTATCTGGAACTACATCAAAACCGTCTCCAAAACTAATTTCTTGCCAATATGAATTTCTAATTCCTTGGGCTTTCCAAACGTATGCAGGACCTCTCCAAGAACCATTATCTTGCATTCCACCATAGACGTTATAAGGATACTCATTGTCAACATTAATGTGATAAAATTGAGCTACAGGTAAATTTCCAATAAAACGCCAAGTAGCCCCTTTATCTTTGGTAATATTCATTCCCCCATCATTTCCATCAATCATAAATGAGCCATCATCAGGATGAATCCACCATGCGTGATGATCTGGGTGAACACCATTAGAAACTCCATAGGCTGGCATTAATTCTTTAAAGTTTTTTCCACCATCATCAGAAACATTCACATAAGTAAATACGGTATAGATTCTATTTTCATTTTGAGGGTCTACATAAATTTCTGAATAATAAAAAGGTCTATTTCCAATACCAGGTTTATCATTTATTTTTTTCCACTTAAACCCTCCATCTTCACTTTTGTATAGTGCGTTCTTTTTTGCCTCTACTAAAGCGTAAACAACATTTGGATTACTTCTTGAAATAGCAACACCAATTCTTCCTAATTCCCCTTTTGGAAAGCCTTCTTTTTCGGTCACTTCTTTCCAAGTATCACCACCATCGTGGGTAATGAATAAACCACTGCCTTCACCACCTGATTTAAAAAACCAGGGATCGCGTTTGTGTTCCCACATGGCAGCAATTAATTTGTTTGGATTTGAAGGATCCATCACCAAGTCTGCAACACCAGTTTTAATATTCTTATAAAGTATTTGTTTCCATGTTTTTCCACCATCTATGGTTTTATAAACACCTCTTTCTTTATGTTCTCCCCATGGAGATCCAATAGCGCCTACATATACGGTATTAGGGTTGGTAGGGTCTATAATAATTCTATGGATATGACGGGTTTTTTGAAGTCCCATAAGCATCCAGTTTTTTCCACCATCTAAGGATTTATATATACCATAGCCACCATTTAGACTATTTCTTGGATTCCCTTCACCAGTCCCTGCCCAGATAACACTTGGGTTAGATTGTTGTATAGCTACTGCACCAATTGAGGCAGTTATTTCTTTATCAAAAATAGGATCCCATTTAATTCCTCCAGAAGTAGATTTCCAAAGACCACCAGAGGCAGTTCCAACATACATGATATCTGGGTTGGAGTTTACTACATCTATAGAGGTTACTCGACCACTCATACCACCAGGACCAATATTTCTAGGAGTCATATTTTTAACCAAATCCATTGAGAATTCTTGTGAGAATAAAGAAAATGAGACTGTTGCAAATAGTATAGTAAAGATTTTTTTCATGAGTAGTGGTTTAATTAATGTATTATAAATTAAAGGTACGAGTTCTCACTTTTAAAAAATCTTAAAGAAATGTTAATGGAATTTTCGGAAAAGAAAAAGCTAAAGTTAAAGTTGAACATTCTTTTTTATAGACGCACAACAACATAGCCTCTTCTTGTTTTTCTATAGTATTTACCACCCCATCTATAATACTTTTTCTTTTTTATGACTACTACTTGATGATTTCTTGGAGCTTTTTTAACAACAACAAGGTTTGGTTTTGAGGCTACTTGCCTTACTACACATGATTCTAAACTAAATGTTACAACGAATAGGATTAATAGGATGATTTTTTTCATTTTTTAGGGTTTTTAATTTTATCCTTAGACCCTCAAAATCAATAAAGGTTTATTAACTTTAAATATTAAAATATTTGTTTTTTTAAAAATTTACTTCTACAATTTTTTACCTTAGCTACATGACAAAACAAAACATTATGTTAAGAGATAAAATTTTAGTTTTTTTTCTTTTTTTAGGAGTGGCATCATTTGCAACAAATAACAAGCCATTTTGGGGGCAAACAGGCCATAGAGCTGTTGGAGAAATTGCCTATAACCATCTAACAAAAAAAGCAAAAAGAAATATAGAAAAATTATTAAAAGGAGAGGGTTTAGCTACGATATCTACTTATGCAGATGAAATTAAATCAGACAATTCGTTTAGGAAATACAGTTCCTGGCATTATGTAAATTTTAAAGTTGGAGAAACCTATGAATCATCAGAAAAAAATCCAAAAGGAGATCTAGTTCAAGGAATTAAAATATGCCAGCAGATAATTTTAGACCCTAACGCTAATGATGAAGAGAAAATATTTCACTTGAAACTATTAGTTCACTTATTAGGAGATTTACATCAACCTTTACATACTGGAAGAGCAGAAGATAGAGGAGGGAATACTATAAAAGTCAAATGGTTTAGAGGAAAAACAAACTTACATTCTGTTTGGGATACAAAAATGATTGAGTCTTACAATATGACCTACACTGAGCTGTCTGATAATTTAGATTATTTTTCTAAAAATCAAAAAGAAGCCATTCAAAAAGGAACCCTCATAGATTGGGTTAATGAATCTAGAGAACTTGCAATAAAAGTTTATGACTCTGCAAAAACTGACCAAAATTTAAGCTACAGATATATGTATGATCATTTTTCAATAGTAAAAGCTCAATTAAAAAAGGGAGGTCTTCGCCTGGCTAAAGTACTAAACGAATTGTTTGGATAGCTTTTAGTAAGCAGAACAGTATATAGCTTGTGGTTTTTATTCTGAAACTTTTAGTCGAGCTTCTGCTTTTACAGAGATGTCTGCATATTTTTCATCTTTATATTTTAAATATCCAGAAATAGCAATCATTGCAGCATTATCAGTAGTGTATTCAAATTTTGGAATATAAGTATTCCACCCCCAGTGTTTTTGGGCTAGCTGTAATCTTTTTCTAATTTCAGAATTTGCAGAAACCCCACCAGCAATGGCTATATGTTTAATGCCAGTTAGCTTTACTGTATTCTTTAATTTTTCTAATAAAATTTCAACAATGGTGTGCTGAATGGATGCGCAGATATCGAATAAGTTTTCTTCAATAAACGCTGGGTTTTCTTTTAGGTTTTTTTTAATAAAATAAAGAATTCCTGTTTTTAAACCACTAAAACTAAAATCTAAATCACTCACTTTTGGTTTTGTAAATGAAAACTTCTTAGGATCTCCCTGTTGAGCATATTTATCAACTAAGGGCCCGCCAGGATAAGGTAAGCCTAATATTTTAGCAGATTTGTCAAATGCTTCACCCACAGCATCATCTATAGTTTCCCCCAAGACTTCAAATGAGAAATGATCAGTTACTTTCACAATTTGTGTATGACCCCCACTAATAGTGAGACAAACAAAAGGAAAAGGAGGAAATGAAGTATCTTTTTCTTTTATAAAGTGAGCTAAAATGTGAGCCTGCATATGATTTACATCTATCAAAGGGATGTTTAATCCCATTGCCAAAGATTTAGCAAACGAAGTACCAACCAGTAAAGATCCCATGAGACCTGGTCCTTTTGTGAAAGAAATGGCATCTAAATCTTGTTTATTGATACCAGCTTGTTGAATGGCTTGTTGAACTACAGGGACTATATGCTGTTGATGAGCTCTAGACGCTAGCTCGGGAACTACACCACCATATTTAGCATGTATTTCTTGATTGGCAATAACATTACTTAATACTTCACCATCACAAATAACTGCGGCACTAGTATCGTCACATGAAGATTCAATTCCTAATATGTATATTTTTTTAGTAATCATTTAATTATAAAAACAAAACTAACTATTAATTACAGGATATTACTTTTTAAATAAGAAATTTATTAGTTTGTTAATTTTATCGTTCTTTGTACAGAAAGACTTTATTTTTACGTTATCTAAAGAAAGTCAAAACATTAAATAATACACAAATCAAAAGATTCGGAAAAATAGTGTTTAAGTGGTTAAAGTACCTTGTGTTATTCTTGGTATTTCTTATTGTTGTTTTCTCAATACCAGCTGTTCAAACCAAACTAGCCAGAATTATAACAGATGATTTAAATGAAGATTTCGGAACTAATTTAGAAATTAAAAAAGTAGATCTTTCCTTGCTAGGATCTGTTTCTTTGAAGGGTATAGAAATAAAAGATCATCATCAAGACACCTTAATCTATGTAGAAAGATTGAGATCTTCTCTATTCGATGTTAAAAGAATTTTAGAAAATAACATTCAATTAAAAAATACATCACTAAAAGGGGTATATGTAAATGTTAAAAAATATAAAGATGAAGACATTGACAATTTAACTGTTTTTGTAGACAAATTTGAAGATGATAACCCAAAAGACCCAATGGCTAATCCTTTCAAGATAAGTTCATCAAATATTTATTTTGAAAACATAAATTACAAACAAATAAATGAAAATAAGGCTACTCCTTTAGATTTTGCAGCTTATGGTGGCGGTGGTAGTTTACAAGATTTTTCTGTTATTGGACCTAATGTAGCTATTAAAATTAGGGGACTTTATTTTACAGATAATAGTGGGCTTAAAATAACTAATCTCACTACAGACTTTTCTTATAGTAAGACTCAAATGAAGTTTTACAATACACTTCTTCAAACAAAATCTTCAACTATTAAAGCTCAAATAGATTTTAATTATGATAGAAAAAACTTAAGTAGTTTTAATGAGTTAGTTAATATAAATGCTGAATTTGAAAATAGTTTTTTGTCAACTGTAGATTTGAATAAGTTATACAAAGAGATTAAAGGTAACGACGTTCTAAGGTTCGAAACTACTCTAAAAGGTTCTTTAAATAATTTTTCTTTAGAAAACTTTAAACTTAATTCGGACAAGGGAATTAAAATTGTGGGTGATTTGAACCTAATAAATTCTGTAAAACAAGAAGAATTTTATTTATCCTCTAACTTAGAGAAACTCTCTTTAGACTATTTTAAGTTAAAAAACATGCTTCCCAATATTTTAGAGAAAAACCTTCCTAAAGAATTAATTAAATTAGGTGAGTTTTCACTTTCAGGATATGCCAAGATAACTCCTAGCGCTATTGAGGCAAACCTTGATGTAAAAAGTGAAATAGGAGGTGTGGTTTCAGATCTAGAATTGAAAAACTTTAAAAGTATGGATGAAGCAATCTATAAAGGTGAGGTTATCTTGGACAGTTTTGATTTAGGAAGATTTATTGAAGACAGCTCATTTGGAAGAGTCTCATTTGAGGGAGAGGTAGATGGTATAGGCTTTAGAGCAGGAAATAGAAACACCAAACTTGTAGGAGATATCTATAAAATTAAATTTAACGAGTATGATTATCAAAATATTAGTGTTAATGGGCAGTATCAAAATAATTTATTCAACGGCAAGTTAGCCTCCAATGATATTAATTTAAATGGAACTTTTGAAGGTCTAGCAGATTTATCTGAAGAGATCAATAGATTTGATTTTAAGGCTACTATTAATTATGCAAATTTAAGAGCATTAAATCTTTTCAGAAGAGATAGTGTCTCTGAACTTAGAGGCTTAATCGATTTAGATTTAACAGGAAATAAGTTTGAGAATATTGTAGGAATTGCTAATTTTAAAAACATTGTTTATACGAGCGAAAGAGACAGCTATCCATTTAAACAGTTTTTAATATTTTCAAACATAAAAGAAAATATTAGACAAATTAGAATAGATTCTGAGGATATTATTAAGGGAGAATTAATTGGAGACTTTAAGTTTGATGACATGCTGCCTCTTGCACAAAATGCATTAGGAAGTATCTATTCAAATTACACCCCCTTTAAAGTTTCATCAGATCAGTTTTTAAATTTTGATTTTGTTATTTATAACCAAATAGTTGAAGTATTTTTTCCTGAAATTTCAGTGGCTGCAAACACAAAAATTAACGGAAGTATAAAGGCTGAAAAAAATCAGTTAAAATTAAATGTTACTTCACCAAAGATTACTGCTTTTGGTACTACTATAGACTCATTATCACTAAATACAGATAATAAAAGATACTTGTATGATACTTCATTAAGAGCAACGAGTATAGAAACACCACACTATACCTTATCAAAATTATTATTATTTAATAAAACGGTAAATGACACATTATTTTTTAAATCAATTTTTAAGGGAGGTGCCTCGGAAAAAGAGAAATTTAATTTAGATTTTTACTACACCATTAATAAAAATAAAAAATCTGTTTTAGGAATTGAAAAATCTACTTTTAATTATTTGGAAAATATCTGGGATTTAAATCCTGAAAATAACTCTAACAATAAACTTACTTTTGATTTTAATACTAATGAATATGTGTTTTCGCCGTTTACATTAAAATCAAAAGAGCAGGAAGTTAATTTTAAAGGAATTTTACGAGACTCTACCTTCAAAGAAATAGATGTAGATTTTACAAATGTATATTTAAAAAGTTTTTTACCTGAAATTGATAGTTTAAAATTACGAGGGCAATTAGATGGTGTTATAAATATTTCTCAAGTAGAAGGTATATATGGTCCTAAAGGAAATTTATCAGTTAAGAATTTTGAAATCAATAATTTTCATCAAGGTGATTTAGAATTAAATATCGAAGGTGAAAGTTCATATAAAAAATATGATGTTAATTTTTCTTTAGATAGGGAAAAAGTTAAAAGTATTTCAGCTTCAGGTTCTTTAGATTTTACTAAAACAAGACCAAAAATTGATGTAGCAGTTTATTTAGAAGAATTTGAATTAGATGCATTCAGTCCTCTTGGTGACAATGTTTTATCTAAAATAAGAGGTGTAGCTTCTGGAGATTTTACATTAAAAGGTTTTTTAAGAAACCCAGAAATGGATGGAGAATTGAATTTAGAAAATGCAGGATTACAATTTCCGTACTTAAATACTGATTATAATTTTGATGGTAATGCAAATATTGGTTTAAATGGTCAATCATTTGAATTTAAGAATATAAATTTAATTGATACTAAGTATAATTCAACTGGATTTTTAGAGGGTACTATAACGCATCAAAATTTTGATTTATGGTCATTAAATTTTGATATAGATACTCCTAATTTATTAATTTTAGATACTGAAAATTCTGATGAAGCATTGTATTATGGAACAGGATTTATAAAAGGAAATGCCAGTATAACAGGTCTTACTAACAACATAACTATTGATGTAAATGCGAAAACAATGCCTAATACTAACTTTGTAATTCCTTTGAAAGACATAGCCTCGATAGATACTTACCGATTAATACATTTTAAATCAGAAAAAACATTAGAGGAATTACAAGAGAAACTAGCTATAGATGCAATTGAAGGGGTATCATTAAATATAGATTTGGAGGTAACTAAAGATGCAAAGGCACAGATTGTTATCGATGAAATTAACGGGAGCGAACTTAGTGGTCGTGGTTTAGGAGATTTAAAAATAGAAATTAACACGAATGGCAAATTTGCTATGTTTGGTGATTATACAATAGATAACGGAGTTTATAACTTTAAATATGGGGGAATAATAAATAAACCTTTTATTATTTTGAAGGGAGGAACTATCTCTTGGAGTGGCAATCCTTATGAAGCTAATTTAAATGTGACAGCTGTATATACAACAAATGCAAATCCAGCAGTTTTACTTGAAAACTTTAATACCAATAGAAAAATACCTGTTGATTTAATCACAAATATTTCAGGAAGCCTGTTTAATTCAAAACAGGATTTTGATATCGAAATTCAAAACTCAAATTCTATGATAGCTTCAGAATTAGATTTTGTATTAAATGATAATGATGTAAATTCAAAAATGCGTCAGTTTTTAACTTTATTGGCAGCTGGAACTTTTGCTAACCCAAATGGTGGAAATATCAATGGAACAGAGCTATTAACGGGAACAACATCTAATGCAGTTGGTTCTATTCTCTCAGATATTATAAGTAGCAACAAGGTAAGATTAGATCTCGGATATTCTTCAGGAGGAATTCAAAATCCTGAAGATGATTTAATTACAGATGATCAATTTGATGTTTCATTAACAACTCAATTAAGTAAAAATATTATTGTAAATGGTAAAGTTGGAGTTCCAATTGGTGCTCAAACACAGTCGAGTGTTGTAGGAGAAGTAAAGGTTGAGGTTTTATTAAATGACACCGGAAACTTTAGAAGTGTTATTTTTAATAGACAGAATGAAATTCAGTATTCTGCTCAAGAGGAAGGCTATACTCAAGGTATAGGTTTGTCTTACCAGGTAAACTTTAACTCTTTATCAGACTTATTAAAAAAGATTGGTTTAAAAAAGAAGATAAAGAGTAAGAAAAAAGTGATTCAAAAGAAAGACTCAATAGGTTCAGTTCATCAGAGGCTTCTAAACTTTAAGAAAAATAATTAATTAAATATTTTCTATTAATTTAGCAGGCGATTATAGCTTATTAAGATGTATTTTTTGTTGTTGTTTTTATGTTAAATTAATCGAAATCGATTTCGTTTTTTTTTTATTTAAAGTAACTATTAATAAGTATTTTTACATTGAAATTATGAAAAAAATCAACAAAATAGCTGTTATGACATCTGGAGGAGATTCTCCAGGCATGAATGCTGCAATTCGTTCAGTAGTAAGGACTTGTGCATTTTATAAAATAGAATGTATAGGGATTTACAGAGGATATCAAGGGATGATTGAAGGAGATTTCACAACACTTACAGCACGAAGCATTAACAATATTATCAACAAAGGTGGTACAATTTTAAAATCTGCAAGATCTGATGAATTTAGAACTTCTGACGGGAGAGTGAAAGCTCATGAAAATTTAAAAGAACATAATATTGATGGATTGGTTGTTATCGGAGGTGATGGGTCTTTTACTGGTGGAGTTATCTTTAACAAAGAATTCAATTTCCCTGTTATAGGAATCCCAGGAACTATAGATAATGATATTCTTGGAACTTCACACACTATAGGATATGATACAGCTTTAAACACAGCTGTTGAAGCTATAGACAAAATTAGAGACACCGCCTCATCTCACAATAGGTTATTTTTTGTAGAAGTAATGGGAAGAGATGCTGGTTTTATTGCTTTAAATGCTGGAATTGGAGCCGGAGCAGAGGAAATTTTGATTCCTGAAGAAAATCTTGGTTTAGACAGATTATTAGATTCTTTAATAAAAAGTAGAAAGTCTGGAAAATCATCAAGTATAGTCGTGGTTGCCGAAGGAGATAAATCAGGAAAAAATGTATTTGAATTGGCTAAGTATGTTGAAGATAATATGCCAGAATACGATGTGAGAGTTTCTGTTTTAGGTCATATGCAAAGAGGAGGTTCACCCTCTTGTTTTGACAGGGTTTTAGCAAGTAGACTTGGAGTAAAAGCAGTAGAAATATTATTAGACAATAAAACTAACTTTATGGTTGGTCTTAAAAACAATAAAGTCATAACAACAAATTTAGAAGAAGCAATTACAGGAGGACATCCCATAAATGATGAACTCTTAAGAGTATCTGACATCATGTCAACATAATTACAAATAATTAAATAAAAAAAATGATTAAAGTAGGAATTAACGGTTTTGGTAGAATAGGAAGATTAGCATTTAGATCTGCAATTAACAGGTCTAATATTGAAATCGTAGGAATTAATGATTTACTAGATGTAGAATATCTTGCATACATGTTAAAATATGATTCTGTTCACGGACAGTTTGACGGAGAAGTAGAAGTAAAAGAGGGAAAGTTGCTAGTTAATGGTAATTTAATTAGAATTACTGCCGAAAGAGATCCCGCCAATTTGAAATGGGACGAGGTAGGAGCTGAATATGTAATTGAGTCCACTGGATTCTTTTTAACTGAGGAAACTGCTGGTAAACACATTGAAGCTGGTGCCAAGAAAGTAGTATTATCTGCTCCATCTAAAGATCATACACCAATGTTTGTAATGGGAGTTAATAATTCAGAATTAAAAGCTGATCAGAAGATTTTTTCAAACGCATCTTGTACGACAAATTGTTTAGCGCCAATTACAAAGGTATTAAATGACAACTTTGGTATTGTAGAAGGTTTAATGACAACAGTTCACGCAGCAACTGCAACTCAAAAAACTGTTGATGGTCCTTCTATGAAAGATTGGAGAGGTGGGCGTTCAGCCATGCATAATATTATTCCTTCATCTACGGGAGCTGCAAAAGCAGTAGGTAAAGTAATTCCTGAAATGAATGGTAAATTAACAGGAATGGCTTTTAGAGTTCCAACAATGGATGTTTCTGTTGTAGATTTAACAGTTAAGTTAGATAAGCCAGCTTCTTATAAAGAGATTTGTGAAGCCATGAAAGCTGCCTCAGAAAGCGGTCCAATGAAAGGTGTCTTAGGATATACTGAAGATTTAATTGTTTCACAAGATTTTATTGGAGATACTCGTACATCTATCTTTGATGCCAATGCTGGGATTGCATTAAATGATAATTTTGTAAAAGTAGTTTCATGGTATGACAATGAAATAGGGTATTCAACTAAAATTGTAGATTTAATTGAATATGCAGCTTCTTTATAAATCAACCAATAAATACATTTCAAAAGACTGTCTTTTAATAGACAGTCTTTTTTTATTTAATAGCTATCATACTAATTTCTACGTTTACATATTTAGGAAGATTGGCAACTTCAACAGTTTCTCTGGCAGGAGCAGTATCTTCATTAAAATAACGTCCGTATATAGCATTAATTTCTGAAAAATTTGTCATATCTGAAATAAAAATTGAAGTTTTAATTACGTTATCAAAAGTCATTTCAGCAGCAGCTAATACAGCCCTCAAGTTCTTCATCACTAAAGTTGTTTCTTCTTCAATAGTTGTAACATTTAACTCACCAGTTAATGGGTTAATTGCAATTTGCCCTGAAGTATATAAGGTATTTCCTGATAAGATGGCCTGATTATAGGGGCCAATAGGAGCTGGTGCTTTTGAGGTTTGAATTATTTTTTTCATAATGGTAATTTAATTGTTTTAAAATAGTACTCTGTCTGGGGGTTTATTTTGTTCATATTTTAAGTCACTTAAGATGCCGCTCTTCACGCCAATAAAGAAAACATAGGATTGGTTATTTCCAAAAGGAACCCAATTGAATGACATTCTCCAGCTATCTAAATCTCTTGAAAAATTCATTCGAGTAAATGAAAATCCTCCACTTGCGATATCATATCCTGAAGAAAAACCAACTTTCCATTTTGGAGTTAATTCAAAATCACCACCAAACATTAATGAGTGTGATTGAATTCCAGTATTACCTGTTCCAGTATTTGTATAAGCTGCTGAATAAGCGAAATTTATATTCCATGGTATGGTAGATTTATATAATTCTGTAATTTCCTCCTCATCATTATTTTGATTACTCGAGGGGTTTGATGCAAAGCTATTGGCAGGGTTTAAATTTTTTCCTAAAACATCAGGTGTAACTTGATTTCCATTTCCTGAATTGTCATTATTTTCTCCACTAAGATCTCTACTAGAAAGGCTATAATTAGCAGTTAGACTTGCTCTTGTTAATCGAAATAAACCTTTTACAAACTTATTTATTCTCCTACCATTTTCGTTAACTTCATAAGGGTCTAGGGTAGCATTTAAATTAAGTGCTAATCTATCTTTTAGTAGTCTAGTTCCAGCTGATGCATTAACCGGCGACCAACGTAAACTATCTGCAGCGATATTATAGGATGAGCTAAAATTTAAATTATTTAAAATAGTTATTTTTCTATCTTCTTCGTCACTATCAGGGTCTTCAGGAGCTAACTTCCCTTCAATAACATTATTTAAGGTTATTCCGATAGAATTACTTAAACCTGTACTCGGTTTTCCATAAAGACTAGTTCCATTATCAAATGGAGAATATGTTTCAAACGCCGTTCCCTCTGGGTTATTTTGAACAGTTTCGTTATATCTTTCTGCAAAATCAGGTCTATATGAAAATGAAACAGAGGGTCTTATGGTATGTCTTATGGCTTTTAAACGTCCTTTTTTAAACTTGAAGGTTCCGTATATGTTTGTTGATAAACTTAAGCTAGAGCTGTACTCTCTAAAGTTACTGAAGCCACTTATAGTGTCAGATACAACGGTTCCAAAAGATCCATCTGTATTTTGTATTGAAGGGTCATAGTCTTTATTAATTTTTTTAAAACTCCAAACCTCACGATAGTTGATACTTGGAGACAAGGTGAAGTAATTCAGCAAGGTAATATTTGTACTTGCATCTGCTCTGTGTTGAACACCGGCATTTGCGGTTTCAAACATCTTGGCAGTAAAAAACTCGTCTTCTGATGTATTGATTCTATATTCTCCCTGCATATTATAGGTTAATCCTATTTTTTGTAGAGGATTTTTTTTAATACCTCCTTTACCAGCAAATGGATAGATTCTACTCATAGATACCTGAAGAGAGGGAAGGGCCATAGTAACTGTTCCTGTATTTGTATTTTGAGAATGAGTAGCATTGGCACTCATATTAAATGGAGTACCAGTAAATGTTTTTTGATAGGAAATAGAGGAGCTAAACGTATTTGTTAAAAAGTTTGAATTATTAAATTCATTCAGTGATTGTCTAAAATATTGACTACTTCCTAAATTAACTGAAGCCCCAAAATTTGAATTTGGACTTGATTTTGGGTCTTGTCTATGGCTCCATCTAATATTAAAATTTGTTGCTTGAGAATAATCGTCAAATCCTCTGGTACTTCTAATTAATTTTTCAAAACTTAAATTGAAACCTCCAGAGAATTTGTAACGGAGATAATATTGAGAACGCGCTCTAAACCCCCAACTACCATTAGAATAAACATCGCCTAATAATTCAAGATCTACATAATCATTTACCGCAAAATAATATCCTCCATTTTGTATTCCAATTCCTCTATTGGAAGTAGTTGTTTGGATGGCAGGAAAAATAAACCCTGAACTTCTATTTTTTCCCATTGGGAAATAAGCAAAAGGAAGAAAAACAGGAGTAGGTACATCTGCAATAACAAGATTACTTAAACCTGCTACAATTTTTTTATTTGGAACAACTTTTGCTTTTTTTACACCAATATAGTAATCTGGATTATCTTTATCTGATGTAGTAAATCTAATATTACGCATATAAATAGTAGAATCATTAACACGTTTTGCTTTTTCACCTAAAACATACATACCAGGCTCTTGTCTGGTTTTTATACCATAAATAATAGCTTTCTTTGTTTTGAAGTTATATAGCATAGAATCTTGTTCTGACTCCTGGCTACCTTGTTTAAATACAGGTTTTTGTATATATCCTGTACTGTCTTTAATTCCTTTAGCAAATAATGTGTTTTTAATATAATCAATAATAATGATTCCAGCTTTTAAATCAATGTCAGTGTATTCAACATGCGCTTCATTATATAAGGTAACTGTTTTGTCTTTTGCGTTTTGCGTAGTGTAATCTTTTGCAACATGAGTAATTAAGTCAGTGATAGCCTCTTTTGGTTTAATTGTATCCAGTTGAATACTGTCTTGTTTTTTTAAAAGTAAAGTATCATTTTTTATGATTTTTTTTTGTGGTGCTATTACTTTTTGAGAACTACCTTTACTAACCACTGGAATTGGTTTCACCTTTGGCTTTATATCCTGTGATTTTATATTTGTTAGAGAACAAAATAAAAGTAAAAATAAAAGTATGTAAGACAGATTTGATTGCAATATTTAATATGCTATTTTTGTATGTGAGTAAAAATATGCTTCAATAACTGAAGCACCAAATTTGAAAAGCCAAAATTAGTTAAATTTTGAACAAAGAACTTAGATACATTAGCAAATTTGATACCAGGAGATATTTGGTATTAATTTTTGTTTTATGCCTTCTTTTTTCATATCCATTTGAACTTATTTCTCAAAATGATAAATTTATAGTTGTTTTAGATGCCGGCCATGGAGGAAAAGATCCTGGAAATATAGGAAATGGATACAGAGAGAAAAATATAGCTTTAAAAGTTGTTAAGGAAATACGACTAGAATTACAAAAAATTGAGGAGATAAAGGTTATTTTAACAAGGGATAAAGATATCCTGATTAATTTATGGAAAAGAGGTGAAATTGCTAACAAAGCGAAGGCAAATTTATTTATTTCTGTTCATTGTGATTCTCATACATCAAATGCATATGGTTCAGGTACTTTTGTTTTGGGTTTACATGCAAATAAAAGAAATTTTGAAGTAGCTAAGCGTGAAAATGCTGTAGTTTCTCTTGAAGAAAACTATAAAGAAAGATATGAAGGATTTGATGCCAATTCTCAAGAATATATTTTGGGTTTAACTCTTTTGCAAGAAGAAAATCTTGATAAAAGTTTATCATTGGCTGCAGATATTCAACAAAATTTTTCACAAAATCTAAAACGAAAGAATAGAGGTGTAAAACAAGCAGGCTTTGTGGTTTTACATCAAACCTATATGCCTAGTGTTTTAATTGAGTTAGGGTTTCTTACAAATAAAAATGAAGGAAAATTTTTAAATTCTAAAGTTGGTCAACAAAAAATGGCTAAAGAAATAGCGAAGTCAATTATAAAATATTATCAAAAATTAAAGGCAAATACTGTTGTTGTTAATCAAGATAATAATAGCGATGAATCAAAAATAAACACCTCCTTTTCTAATGAAACTAAAATAGAAAAGGAAGTAATTTTTAAAATTCAAATAGCTTCAAGTAAAAACAAAATAAAAGTTAAATCCTATAACTTTAGAGGGTTAAAAAATGTTCAAAGAGTTAAGGTTGGCTCTTATTACAAATATTATTATGGAATTACTTCTAGTTATAAAGAAGTAAAAAATGCTTTATTAAAAGCAAAAAGAAAAGGGTATTCAGATGCCTATGTTACTGCCTTTAAGAATGGAGTAAAAACATCACTTACAAAGGTTTTGAAATAACTATTTTTACTGCTAACTAACAGAAAATAATAGTATTATTGTAAATAAAATTAAAAAAAATGTCTAAAGAGTTAAAAACAGGTATTGCTGTAGTTCTAATTTTATGTTTAGGTTATTGGGGCTTTAATTTCCTAAAAGGCCAAAACTTATTAGAACCCACCTCAAGAGTTTTCTTCATAGAATATGATAATATACAAGGACTCAATAAAGCAAGTACAGTTAGTATTAATGGTTTGCAAGTAGGAAAAGTGTCAGAAATTAATTTTAATACAGATGCCCAAAAAAGAGGAAAATTAGTTGTGAAAATAGCTTTAGATAACGATTTTGAATTTTCAAAAAATAGCGTTGCTAAGATTTACTCAACTAGCATAATTGGAGGTGAATCTTTAGCAATTATTCCAAGTTATGAAGGTGAACCAGCAGTTTCAGGAGATTATTTAAAAGGTGAAGTAGAATCAGATATTTTTACTTCTGTAGGGAAAACATTAAATCCTTTAAAAGCAAAGGTTGAGCGAGTAATTATTGGTGCAGATTCGTTACTAATAGCTTTAAATGACGTTTTAGACCTGAAATCTAGAGATAGTTTTAAGAAAACTATTCTTGGAATAGAAACTACGGTGAGTTCATTAAATAATACTTTGAGTTCCTTTAATAAAATGATAGATTCTACGAAGGGAGATATTGATTTAGCACTTGAGAACACTAAGAAAATTACAGCAAATTTTGTAAAAGTTTCCGATACTTTGTCTAAAGTGAATTTTGGACAGACTGTAAGAACACTTCAAACAACATTAGAAGATATTAATGGGTTAATTTCTGGTATAGAAAAAGGCAGAGGTTCATTAGGAAAACTAGCAACAGATGATGCTATGTACAATAATTTATCTAAGGCTTCAGAAGAATTAGCAGCTCTATTAAAGGAAATGAAGTTAAATCCTAAAAGATTTGTTCATTTTTCTTTATTTGGCAAAAAAGCAAAACCTTTTATTGAGGGAAGTAGTGAGAAAAGTACATCCAACTAATATGATATTGCATAGCTGCTTTAATTATAGTAGCTTTCTTAAATAATTAAATTTAAATCTTACATGAATTATATACCGAATATATTTTTTGCACTAGCATTGTTTATCGGAATTGGTTTTTTTGTCATGAATATTCTCAAACTAATCAGGAATATTAAACTTGGTAAAGATATAGATAGGTCTGGTCGTAAAACTCAACGGTGGAAAAATATGGCAAGAATTGCTTTAGGGCAATCAAAGATGGTGAGTAGACCAATTGCAGGATTTCTTCATGTTATTGTCTATATAGGTTTTATAGTTATTAATATTGAAGTTTTAGAAATTATAATAGATGGACTATTTGGAACACATAGAGTTTTTCAACCGTTGCTTGGGAATGCTATTTATGGTTTTTTAATTGGAACTTTTGAAATTTTAGCATTTTTGGTTCTAGTAGCTGTTATTTTATTTTGGTTGCGAAGAAATATCGTTCAGCTTAAAAGATTTATGAGCAAAGAAATGAAAGGTTGGCCAAAAAATGATGGAAATCTAATTCTTTATTTTGAAATTGTTTTAATGTCTTTATTTATTCTTATGAATGCAACAGATCATCCATTTCAAGAGGCAGGTTTTGGAAATCCTATAAGTCAATTTGTTGCGCCTTGGTTTTCAGAATATTCTCTTGAAACCCTTTCAAACATTGAGCATATAGCCTGGTGGGCTCATATTATTGGTATTTTAATTTTTTTAAATTACCTATATTATTCCAAACATTTGCATATTTTACTTGCTTTTCCAAATACTTATTTTGCGAATCTTCAACCCAAAGGTCAGTTCAATAATTTATCCTCTGTAACCAAGGAAGTTAGAATGATGATGGATCCAGATGTAGATCCTTATGCCGTTCCAGAGGAAGGATTAGAAGAAGAGATTCCAGAAAAGTTTGGTGCAAGCGATGTAACTGATTTAAATTGGGTACAATTACTAAATGCTTATACCTGTACCGAATGTGGAAGATGTACTTCTTCTTGTCCTGCGAATATGACAGGAAAAGAATTGTCACCAAGAGCTATTATGATGAAAACCAGAGATCGTTTAGAAGAAGTTGGTCGGAATATTGACAGTAACAATGGTGCTTTTAAAGACGATGGTAAACAATTACTTAATGATTATATCACCCCAGAGGAATTGTGGGCATGTACAAGTTGTAATGCTTGTGTTGAGGAATGTCCAATAGATATAGATCCTTTATCTATTATCATGGATATGAGAAGATTTTTAGTCATGGAACAGTCTGCTGCACCACAAGAATTGAATATGATGATGACTAATATTGAAAATAACGGTGCACCTTGGCAGTACAATCAACAAGATAGATTAAACTGGAAAGACGAATAAAAGCGAAAGATATGAATGTACCAACAATGGCAGAAATGTTGTCTCAGGGCAAAAATCCAGAAATATTATTTTGGGTAGGAGCTGCAGGAAGTTATGATGACAGAGCAAAAAAAATTACCAGAGCTTTTGTTAAGTTATTACATAAGGCGAATGTAGATTTTGCCGTTTTAGGGACTGAGGAAAGTTCAACTGGTGATGCGGCTAAAAGAGCGGGAAATGAATTTCTATTTCAAATGCAGGCCATCTCAAACATTGAAATATTAAATTCATATGAAGTTAAAACCATTGTTTGTACAGATCCACATTCATTCAATACATTAAAAAATGAATATCCAGAATTGGGTGGGAATTATAAGGTGTATCATCATACACAGTACATAAAAAAATTAGTACAAGAAGGCAGGTTAGACATTAAAAAATCGTTAAAAGGTAAAAAAGTCACCTATCATGACCCTTGTTACTTAGGAAGAGGAAATGGTGTTTATGAATCTCCAAGAGACATTATAAGAAGATTAGGAGTGAATCTAAAAGAGATGAAGCAACATAAAAACAGAGCTTTGTGTTGTGGTGCTGGAGGTGCTCAAATGTTTAAAGATGCAGAAAAAGGAGATAAAGAAATTAATATTTTGAGAACAGAGCAAGCATTGGAAACCAATGCAGAAATAATTGCTACAGGTTGCCCGTATTGTAATACAATGATGACAGACGGCGTTAAGTTTCATGAGAAGGAATCTCAAATTATAGTAAAAGATATTGCTGAATTAATTGCAGAAGCTGATAATTTGTAATTTTTATTTACAATATCTATAAGTATTCATGAGTATAAAAAACTATATTAAAGCGGCTAGGTTAAGAACACTGCCATTGTCTGTTTCTGGTATTATTGTAGGAAGTTTTTTAGCACTATCTGCAGGTTTTTTTGATTGGTATATTTGTATTCTTTCCATATTTACGACAATTGGATTTCAAGTTATTTCAAATTTTGCAAATGATTATGGAGACGGTATTAAAGGAACAGATACTAAAAGAATAGGTGAAGAAAGAATGGTGAGTTCTGGTAAGATTTCTCCAAAACAAATGAAATCGGCAATTATTTACACAACTATTGTAACAATTATTACTGCTATTATGTTAATTTATAAAGCCTTCGGGTCTAGCAATTTTGGATATTCAGTATTATTTTTCTGTTTAGGAATTATATCAGTTATAGCTGCCGTAAAATATACTGTTGGCAGTTCTGCTTATGGATACAGTGGTTTTGGAGATCTCTTTGTATTTGTTTTTTTTGGTTTATTAAGTGTAATGGGAAGTTATTTTCTATTTACAAAACAAGTTCATTCAATCATTTTATTACCAGCTTTTTCTATTGGTTTATTGAGCACAGCGGTATTGAATCTCAATAATATGAGAGATCGTAAAAATGATGAAATTTCTAATAAAAATACTATAGTAGTTAAAATAGGTAGTAAAGCAGCCAAAAGCTATCATTATAGTTTACTGTTTTTATCGTTTGTCTTCGCTATCATTTTTGTTATCTCCAAATACACAAATACAGTTCAATTTATATTTTTATTAGCCTATATTCCTTTATGTATTCATACGATATATGTTTACAAGTCTAATGATGCATCTAATTTAGATGGAGAATTAAAAAAAGTAGCTTTGAGTACTTTTTTATTTGCAATTCTTTTTGGCCTAGGACAAGTTTTATAATTTCACTATTTGAAAATTTAATTTATGAAAACAGTAAAAGCTATCATCACGTTCTTAATTATTCTTACTGTATTTTTTTTTGGTACAGGGCTTATAATCAAAGAAAGTAGTTATACTTCAAGGATTATCATAAATAAGCCACTAGAAAAAACCTTTTCAGTCTTTACAGACTTTTCTGCTAGAACCCAGTGGAATCCTGATTATAATACCATTGAAGTTGTGGAGTTAAAACCAGGAATTACTGGAAGTAGTTACAATATTAAAGTACTTCACAACAATCAAACTACTATAATCAGAGAAAAAGTACTAGCTTATGTTAAGAATGAAAAAATAACACTGTTTATTGATAAAGATGGTGTTGTTGAAAGAGATGATTATATTTTTAGTAGTGATGGATCTCATACCGTAATAAATTTGAGTTCCAGTTACCAAGCTAAAAGTTACCTTTTAAGCTGTGTATTACCTTTTTTTAAATTTAAGTTTAAAAAAATTGATGAGGGTTTCTTGAATAATTTTAAAACATTTCTTGAAAATTAAATATTTTGATAAAAGCAACCTACCATAAATATATATTACATTTTAAAGTACCAAGTGGTACCTCTAGAGGTATTTTAAAAACCAAAGAAACTTTTTTTTTACATCTTGTAAAAGAGGGTAAGTTTGGAATAGGAGAGTGTGGTCTTTTTAGAGGTTTAAGTATAGATGATAGGCCAGATTATGAGAAGAAACTTCAATGGGTTTGTAATAATATCGAATTAGGCTTGGATATTCTATTAGCAAAAACAATTCATTTTCCTAGTATCCAAATTGGATTAGAACAGGCGTTTCTTTCGTTTCAATCATCATCACCTTTTAAATTATTTGTTTCTAACTTCACAGAATCTAATAAAGCTATAGCTATTAATGGTCTAATTTGGATGGGAGATCGTGAATATATGAAGGGTCAAATAAAAGAGAAGATAGCACAAGGATTTCGTTGTCTAAAAATGAAAATTGGAGCCATAGATTTTGCAACAGAAATTCAGTTATTAGCATCCATAAGAAAAGAGTTTTCAGTTAACGATATAGAATTACGAGTAGATGCTAATGGTGCTTTTAAGCCTTCAGAAGCATTGGAGAAATTAAAGATATTATCAAATTATGATTTGCATTCAATAGAACAACCCATAAAACAAGGTCAATATCATGAGATGGCTTCTCTTTGTGAGCAGACGCCTTTGCCAATAGCTTTAGATGAAGAATTAATTGGAGTATTTGATGTAACAAAAAAGAAAGAATTACTACATATAATAAAGCCTCAATACATCATTTTAAAACCTAGTTTAATTGGTGGCTTTAAGGGAAGTTCTGAGTGGATAGATACTGCAAATAAATCTGGTATAGGTTGGTGGGTTACTAGTACTTTAGAGAGTAATATTGGTTTAAATGCCATAGCCCAATGGACTGCTACCTTAAAAAATAGTATGCCGCAGGGTTTGGGAACCGGAGGTTTATTTACCAATAACTTTGATAGTCCTCTAGAGGTTAACTATGGAGGGCTTTATTATAATCAAAATATAAATTGGAATTTTAATTTAATTTAATATGAATTTTCTGCAAACTGGGTATAGGGGTAAGAATGAGTCATGGATGTATGTAATCATATTTTTTATTATTTTTTTTGGAAGCATGATTGGTCAAATCCCAATTACAATAAAAGCTTTTTTTGCTTCAGGGAAAGACATGCAGAAGTTTATAGAAAGTGGGCAGAATTCATTTGCTGACTTAGGGATTGATTCTAATTTGTATCTATTTCTAATATTACTGTCATTTGTTATCCCATTGTTATTATTTATTCCATTGGTAAAATCTATCCATAAGAAAAAAATTAGATGGATAATAACTTCAAGAAAAAAAATAGATTGGAGTCGTTTCTTTTTTGGTGTTTTCATTTGGGGATTACTTACTATATTTTTTTTAGGATCAGATATTATACTCTCTCCAGAAAAGTATGTTTGGAATTTTAAACCCATTCCATTTTTTACCCTCTGTTTTGTTGCTATTGTTTTTATGCCTTTACAAACAAGTCTTGAGGAATTATTATTTAGAGGTTATTATATGCAAGGCTTAGCCTTGTGGATAAAAAATAAATGGGCACCGTTAATCATTATGTCTTTAGTTTTTGGCTTGTTACATGGAATGAATCCTGAAATAGAAAAATTAGGATATATTGCTTTGGTATTTTACATTGGAACTGGTCTATTTTTTGGTATAGTAAGCCTAATGGATGAAGGTATTGAGTTAGCCATGGGAATGCATGCAGTGAATAATATATTGGCGGCTTTATTTGTTACAACAGATTGGACTGTTTTTCAGACAGAAGCACTTTTTGTTGATGTTTCCGAGCCTTCACTTGGTATGGAAATGTTCTTGCCAGTATTTATATTGTACCCAGCTGTATTTTTTATTTTTTCTAAAAAGTATGGATGGTCTAATTGGAAAGATAAAATTTTTGGAAAGCTAGAAAAACCCTCATTTATTGAAATCGAATAGTTTCCATACAAGCTTCCAAATTAATGGAGAGTCATTTTCAAATTCTGAGGAGCTTATTGCGTTTTCTCAATCAATTTCAAAAGAAATCAATCAATTTTTGAAAGAGTGGTTTTCTATTAATCCTTATATAGTAGTTAAAACTTCTGGATCTACGGGGAATCCAAAAAGTATACATCTTCGGAAGGATTTTATGATAAATTCTGCTTTAGCTACTGGCCGTTATTTTCAATTGAAAGAGAACACAAAAGCATTATGCTGCTTACCTATCAAATTTATCGCTGGAAAAATGATGTTGGTTAGAGCGCTAACACTTGGTTGGGATCTAGATGTAGTAGAACCTAAATCTAATCCATTACAAGAAATCACTAAAGAATATGATTTTTCGGCAATGGTGCCGTTACAACTAAGAAATTCAATTTTAAAAATTGACCAAATAAAAACGTTGATTGTTGGTGGAGGAATGGTTTCTAGAGATTTGGAGAAAGCCATTCAAACTGTTCATACAAAATGTTATGCTACTTATGGGATGACAGAAACTAGTACTCACGTTGCTGTTAAGAAATTAAATAAATTTACTCAATTAGAACTTGAGTCAGCATCTGTTTACAAAACGTTACCTGATATCACCATTTCAAAAGATAAAAGAAGTTGTCTTATTATACATGCTCCAAAAGTTTCGGATGAAACTATCATTACTAATGATGTAGTAGATATTGTTTCTAAAACTGAATTTAAATGGAAAGGTCGTTTGGATCATGTCATCAATTCAGGAGGTGTAAAATTACATCCAGAAGAAATTGAACAAAAGTTATCTCATACAATACATTCTCGATTTTTTGTGGCTGGAATTCCAGATGACATATTGGGTGAAAAGTTAATACTGCTTATTGAAGGTGAAAATTATCAAATTACAAAAAAATACTTTTCAAAGTTGTCTAGATTTGAAATTCCTAGAGCAACTTACTTTATTCCAAAATTTTTAGAGACTGGAACTGGTAAAATCAACCGCCATAAAACTCTTGACTTGTTAAGATAGAACTACTACACTTCTAGAGAATGGTATACATTTTGAACATCATCATCTTCTTCTAGTTTTTCTAGTAATTTCTCAACATCAGCTTGTTGATCTTCTGTTAACTTTGTTGTGGAGGTTGGAATTCTTTCAAACCCTGAAGATATAATTTCTACATTCTCTTTTTCAAAGAAAGATTGAATGGCACCAAATTGTTCAAATGGAGCATAGATAATGATGCCTTCTTCATCATCAAATACCTCTTCCACATCAAAATCTATGAGTTCTAATTCTAACTCTTCCATATCAATAGAAATATCCTCTTTTTTTACAGTAAAATTACAGGTATGATCAAACATGAAAACCACTGAGCCTGAGGTTCCAAAATTCCCTTCACACTTATTAAAAATTGCTCTTACATTAGCAACAGTTCTATTATTATTGTCTGTAGCAGTTTCAATTAATACAGCTATTCCATGAGGAGCATAGCCTTCAAATAAAATCTCTTTAAAGTTAGCAGTGTCTTTATCGGTTGCTTTTTTAATAGCACGTTCTACATTGTCTTTAGGCATATTAGCAGCCTTGGCATTTTGAATAACAGCTCTCAGTCTTGAATTTGTGTCTGGGTTGGGGCCACCCTCTTTTACAGCCATTACTATATCCTTTCCAATTCTTGTAAAGGTTTTGGCCATTGCAGACCAACGTTTCATTTTTCTTGCTTTTCGAAATTCGAATGCTCTTCCCATATTTAATTTGTTATTTTAAATTATTGGTATATTATTTAATTGTTTTGCTTCGTAACTAAACTTGAATCACACCCAAATTAAACTTCTTTTCAATTGGCGCATGGTTGGCTGCTTCAATACCCATAGAAACCCATGTTCTGGTATCTAAAGGATCAATTACTGCATCTGTCCAAATTCTAGCGGCAGCATAATAAGGAGATATTTGATTGTCATAGCGAGATTTTATTTTTTCAAATAATTCATCTTCTTTTTCAGTTGTAATTTTTTCACCTTTCTTTTTTAAAGAAGCTTTCTCAATTTGTAATAATACTTTGGCAGCGGAATTTCCACTCATTACGGCTAATTCTGCACTTGGCCAGGCTGCAATTAATCTTGGGTCGTATGCTTTGCCACACATGGCGTAATTACCAGCACCGTATGAATTTCCAATAATAATTGTGAATTTAGGAACCACAGAATTACTAACCGCATTCACCATCTTAGCACCATCTTTAATAATTCCACCATGTTCAGATTTAGAACCCACCATAAAACCAGTAACATCTTGAAGAAATAATAAAGGAATTTTTTTCTGATTACAATTGGCAATAAATCGGGTGGCTTTGTCTGCAGAATCAGAGTAAATAACACCCCCAAATTGCATTTCTCCCTTTTTTGTTTTTACTACTTTTCTTTGATTGGCAACAATACCAATTGCCCATCCATCTATTCTAGCGTAGGCCGTTATAATTGTTTTTCCGAACCTTTCTTTATATTCGTCAAATTCAGAATTATCAACAATACGTTTAATAATTTCTTTCATGTCGTATTGCTCAGTTCTAAGTTTAGGAAGGATTCCAAAAATCTCCTCCTCTATTTCGTTAGGTTTACGAGGTTTTATTCTATTAAAACCTGCAGTATCATAATCACCAATTTTACCAAGAATATTTTTAATGGTGTCTAGAGCATCTTTATCATCTTTTGCTTTATAATCAGTTACTCCAGAGATTTCACAATGGGTTGTGGCACCACCTAAGGTTTCATTGTCAATACTTTCTCCAATGGCCGCCTTAACTAAATAACTTCCTGCTAAAAAAATACTACCAGTTTTATCCACAATCAAAGCTTCATCACTCATGATAGGTAAATAAGCACCGCCTGCAACACAGCTTCCCATAACAGCAGAAATTTGAGTAATTCCTATACTACTCATGGCGGCATTATTTCTAAAAATTCGTCCAAAGTGTTCTTTGTCTGGAAATATTTCGTCTTGAAGTGGCAAGTATACCCCAGCACTATCTACCAAATAGATAATTGGGAGTTTATTTTCAATGGCAATTTCTTGTGCGCGTAGATTTTTCTTAGCAGTTATGGGGAACCACGCACCTGCCTTAACAGTTGCATCATTGGCTACTACAATACATTGTTTTTTTTGGATATAGCCAATTTTAACAACCACACCCCCCGAAGGGCATCCACCGTGTTCTTGATACATCTTTTCACCTGCAAAAGCGCCAATCTCAATACTTTTCGTTTTGGGATCTAACAGATAATCTATACGTTCTCTGGCGGTCATTTTTCCTTTCTCGTGATGTTTACTAATTCTTTCTTGACCACCACCCAGCTTCACTTTTACCAATCTTTTTTTGAGTTCACTTATTAAAAGCTTATTATGATCTTCATTTTTGTTGAAATTGATATCCATGAAAATAGTATTTGTAGCGAATTTACAAAAGTTTGTCTTTTTTTTATAATGATGTATAGTAAAGTTTAATTAATTACAAAAGAATAATATTCCTTGGGAAATAAAATATTTTTTTATAATTTTATATTGCAAAATATATTTTACCCCTTTGCTTTATTGATTTAAAAATAAAATCATGGGAGATATATCCAAAGACATAAACTCTAGATTTGAGAATAATAAAATAAAAGCTCTAGTTAATATAAAGTACACTGCTAATTGGATTAATAGTTATGAAAATGAGTTTTTTAGACCTTACGGGATTTCTCCTCAACAGTACAATATTTTAAGAATACTTCGAGGTGCTGAAGAACCCATTAAAGTTCAGGTTATTAAGGAAAGAATGATAGATAGAGCTCCAAATGCCACTCGTCTAATGGATAAGTTATGTGAGAAAAAATTTATTGAAAGAATCCGTTGTAATAATGATAGAAGAGTTGTTTTTATAAGTATAAATAAAACAGGTCTGAATCTTTTGGATAGTATAGATGCTAGTTTTAAATTAGTTTTTTTAAATAACCTTTCTGAAAAAGAAGCAACAACTTTAAGTAAACTATTAGATAAGTTGAGGTAGAATAACAGAATCATATCTTTTATAGTTTAATTTCTTTTTAAATTTTTGATATCAAAAAAAGTGATTATATTGCAAAAGTATTATGCATGCATAGTATTTAATTAAATATATATGAAATATCCACACATTTTTGAGCCTCTAGATTTAGGTTTTACAACATTAAAAAATAGAATTTTAATGGGTTCCATGCATACGGGTTTGGAAGAAGAAAAAAATGGTCTTGAAAGAATATCAGCTTATTATGCTGAGAGAGCTAAAGGAGGCGTGGGGCTTATCATAACTGGAGGAATCTCTCCAAATATTCAAGGATGGACAGGCCCTTTTTCAGCTAGGATGTCTTCAAAAAAACATGCAATTCATCATCAAAAAATTACCAAAGCTGTTCATGATGAGGGTGGAAAAATATGCATGCAGATATTACATGCTGGTCGTTATGGTTACCATCCTTTTAATGTTGCACCTTCAAAAATTAAATCTCCAATCACACCTTTTAAGCCTTTCAAGTTAACTAAGTCTGGAATATATAGAACAATAAGAGATTTTGTGAATTGTGCTAAATATTCAAAAATTGCAGGATATGATGGCGTCGAGATCATGGGATCAGAAGGATATCTAATCAATCAATTTATTGCAGCGCACACCAACAAAAGAAAAGATAAATGGGGAGGTTCATATGCCAATAGAATGAGGTTACCAGTTACATTGGTAAAATCTGTTAGAGAAGCAGTTGGTGAGGATTTTATCATCATTTATAGATTGTCAATGCTAGACCTCATAGAAAAAGGAAGTACTTGGGAAGAAGTTGTTCAGCTTGCAAAAGAAATTGAAAAGGCAGGAGCTACCATCATTAATACAGGAATAGGTTGGCATGAGGCTAGAATTCCTACGATAGCTACTTCTGTTCCAAGAGCAGCATTTACATGGGTTACTAAAAAAATGAAAGAGGAGGTGTCTATTCCATTAGTTACTTCTAATAGAATAAATATGCCAGCGACAGCTGAAGAAGTTTTAGCCAGAGGAGATGCAGATATGATTTCTATGGCAAGGCCATTTTTAGCTGATCCTCATTGGGTAAATAAAGCAGCTAACGAGAAGTCAGAAGAAATTAATACCTGTATTGCCTGTAATCAAGCCTGTCTAGATCATGTTTTTAAACAAAAAGTAGCAAGTTGTTTGGTAAATCCAAGAGCTTGTCATGAAACAGAATTCAATTATGATATGGCATCAGTTGCAAAAAAAATAGCAGTGGTTGGTGCTGGTCCTGCTGGGCTTTCAGTAGCTACAATAGCAGCTCAAAGAGGACATCATGTAACCCTTTTTGACTCAGAATCTGAAGTTGGAGGACAATTCAATATGGCAAAACAAATTCCTGGAAAAGAAGAATTTCACGAAACTATTCGATACTATAAAAATCAGTTGGAATTGCATAATGTTGAGTTAATACTTAATAAAAGAGTATCTAAAAATGATTTAGAAAAATCAGATTTTGAAGAAATAATTATTGCTACAGGAATCACACCAAGAACACCTAATATTAAAGGAGTAAATCACGAAAAAGTAGTAAACTATTTAGACGTTCTAAAACACAAAAAACAAGTAGGTAAAAGAGTTGCTATAATTGGAGCAGGAGGAATTGGGTTTGATGTTTCTGAATTTCTTCTTCATCAAGGAGACTCAAGTACCTTAGATATAGATGCATGGTTGGCAGAATGGGGGATTGATAAAAATATTGAGGCTAGAGGTGGTATAGCCGGAGTACAACCTTCATTTCCCTCTTCAAAAAGAGAGATATTTATGTTTAAAAGGAGTAAGGGTAAATTTGGAGGCAATTTAGGAAAAACAACGGGTTGGATTCATCGCGCTAATTTAAAAAAGCAAAATGTACAATTTATCAATGAAGTTCAGTACACTAAAATAGATGACCAAGGTCTTCATTATACTAAAGCAGAAGAATCAAAAATTTTAGAAGTAGACAATGTTATTATTTGTGCAGGACAAACGCCTCTCAAAGAATTATATACCGCTTTAGAATCATCAGAAAAAAATATTCATATCATAGGAGGTGCTGATATAGCAGATGAGTTAGACGCTAAAAGAGCCATAGATCAAGGGTGTAGATTAGCTGCTTCATTATAGTTTTTTGAAACTATCTTTTAATGATTTATACTACAAATTTCCAAGAGATTAAAATACTATTTCTTGAATAGTATAACTTCAAAAAAATGTCGACATTTGTTTATCTAACCAACTACTAAAGTTTTCATAACTTTAGTAACTTAAATTAATACCAATGGATAAAAATGGAGTTTTAGCATGGGCCACAATTATCATGATAGTTGTAGGTCTAGCATTGATAGGTCTTGGAGCCTTTAGATATGACGATGTAGCAGGATGGGGTTTTGCATCAGTAGGAATTGGTTTTTTTGCCATTGCATGGGTATTCAATGCATTAAAAGGAAGAGTATAGTTTTATTTAATTTTTAAATTACCATTAAATGTCTGATGAAAAAAAAGTTATTTTCTCCATGTCTGGAGTTAATAAAACTTACCAAAGTACAAACAAACAAGTTTTAAAGAATATTTACTTAAGTTTCTTTTACGGAGCTAAAATTGGCATACTTGGATTAAATGGTTCAGGGAAGTCTACACTTTTAAAAATTATAGCTGGAGTAGAGAAAAATTTTCAAGGAGATGTTACTTTTTCTCCAGGTTATCAAGTTGGCTATCTAGAGCAAGAACCAAAACTAGATCCAGAGAAAACAGTTATTGAGGTAGTAAAGGAGGGGGTTGCAGAGACGGTAGCGATACTAGATGAATATAATAAAATAAACGAATTATTTGGTTTAGAGGAAGTATATTCTGATGCTGATAAAATGGATAAATTAATGGCTCAGCAAGCCGATTTACAAGATAAAATTGATGCTTGTAATGCCTGGGAACTAGATACCAAGTTAGAAATTGCCATGGATGCTTTAAGAACCCCTGATTCTGATAAAAAAATAGCTGTACTTTCTGGTGGTGAAAAAAGAAGGGTTGCTTTGTGTAGGTTACTGCTACAAGAACCAGAAATTTTACTACTAGATGAACCAACAAATCACTTAGATGCAGAGTCTGTTCATTGGTTAGAACATCATTTAGCTCAATATAAAGGAACAGTTATAGCTGTAACACATGATAGATATTTCTTAGATAATGTAGCAGGATGGATATTAGAATTAGATAGAGGAGAAGGAATTCCTTGGAAAGGAAATTATTCATCATGGTTAGATCAAAAATCTAAAAGATTGGCTCAAGAAAGTAATACAGCTTCCAAGCGTCAAAAAACCTTAGAAAGAGAGTTAGATTGGGTAAGGCAAGGAGCTAAAGGTAGGCAAACCAAACAAAAAGCTCGTTTAAAAAGTTATGAGCGTTTGATGAGTCAGGATCAAAAACAACAAGAAGAAAAATTAGAAATATTTATTCCAAATGGTCCTCGTCTCGGAAATAATGTGATAGAAGCGTCAGGAGTTTCGAAGGCTTATGGAGATAAATTACTATATGAACACTTAGCATTTAATTTACCTCAAGCTGGAATTGTTGGAATTATTGGACCTAACGGCGCTGGTAAAACCACTATTTTTAAAATGATTATGGGTGAAGAAAGTGCAGATAAAGGGAATTTTAATGTTGGTGAAACTGCAAAGATTGCTTATGTAGATCAAGCGCATTCTAATATTGATTCGCAAAAATCCATCTGGGAAAATTTTTCTGATGGACAAGATTTAGTAATGATGGGAGGAAAACAAGTAAATTCTAGAGCTTATTTAAGTCGTTTTAATTTTTCTGGAAGTGAACAAAATAAAAAAGTTAGCACACTTTCCGGAGGAGAAAGGAATAGGCTACATCTGGCTATGACGCTTAAAGAAGAAGGAAATGTTTTGCTGTTAGATGAACCTACTAACGACCTAGATGTAAACACTCTGAGAGCCCTAGAAGAAGGGTTAGAAAACTTTGCTGGTTGTGCTGTTGTAATTAGCCATGATAGATGGTTTTTAGATAGGGTTTGTACTCATATTCTAGCTTTTGAAGGTGATAGTCAAGTGTATTTTTTTGAAGGTTCATTTTCAGAATATGAGGAAAATAAAAAGAAACGATTAGGTGGAGATTTGATGCCCAAAAGAATTAAATATAAAAAATTGATTCGATAAGAAGATTTGACACACCTGTTTTTTTAATTCTTTCCTTTTTTTAAAAACTAATGTTTTGTATGAGATAATCTAAAGGGGTGTTGTTTCGCAATTATTTTTCTGAAAAAAGTGCGTCTATTAATGTTTTAAATGTTTTAAAAGCAAAAAAAAGTGTAAAAAAAGTTAGAATTGAGGAAAGAACAATTCCTGCAATACTAATATAAAATTGATAACCTTCTTTATATATTTTTATAGCTTTAAAGGAAATTGTCAACAGTAAAGGTGACGCAATTAGTAATACCAACAAAATTAATAATTTTCTAAATCCTTTAGCTGCTAACTCTTGATTAATTGGCATTACTTATAGTTTTCAATTGCTTTTCTGACACTCCCATATTTTTCCAATAACATATTAGCTTCAGATGTTTTGATAGATAATTCTTCACATAACATATTAATACCTCTATTAACTAATTTATGATTCGATAATTGCATGTCTACCATTTTATTACCTTTTACTTTTCCTAAGGTAATCATTGTTGCAGTAGAAATGATGTTCAAAACCATTTTTTGTGCTGTTCCCGCTTTCATTCTAGAACTCCCTGTTACAAATTCTGGGCCTACTACAATTTCTATTGGAAATACAGCAGTTTTGCCTAAAGGAGCGTTTTTATTACAAGTAATACAACCTGTAGTAATGTTATTTTTATTACACATTTCTATGGCAGAAATTACATAAGGAGTAGTTCCAGAAGCTGCTATTCCTACTACAATGTCATTAGATGAAATATTATACTCTAACAAATCTTTCCAACCTTGATCTTTAGAATCTTCAGCAAATTCAACTGCTTTTCTTATAGCTTTATCTCCTCCTGCAATTAAACCATTTACCAACTCATGTGACACTCCAAAAGTGGGAGGGCATTCAGAGGCATCTAAAATCCCTAATCTCCCACTTGTGCCGGCTCCAATATAAAATAATCGTCCTCCTTTATTTAATTTTTCAATTATATTTTCTGTTAAAGATTTAATTTGAGGGATAGCTTTTTCAACTGCAAAAGCTACTGTTTTATCTTCTTTATTAATATTTGTCAATAATTCAGATAAAGACATTCTTTCTAAATGATTATAATTAGAATTTTGTTCTGTAGTTTTTTTATCACTCATGACAATTTAAAACAATTGATTATAATTTATTCTTTAGTAAAAGTAGGTGGAAATTAATTAAATCTAAAAAAAAGAGTGCAATAATGCACCCTTTAGTTTCTGGTTGTATTTTAATTAGATGTTTTTTAAGATATTATTTAGTGTAATACTTGGTTGCATTGCTTTGTTAGCTACCTCATTGTTTGGAAGATAATAACCACCAATATTTGTTGACTTCCCCTGAATTGAGTTAAGTTCATTTATGATTTTCTGTTCGTTGTTACTTAATGCAAGTGAGATTGCAGAAAATTGGTTTTTAAGTTCTAAATCTTCACTTTGAGTTGTTAATGCCTTTGCCCAATATAAAGCCAAATAATAATGACTTCCCCTATTGTCTAATTCTCCTACTTTTCTCGATGGAGATCTTTTATTATCTAAGAATGCTTCAGTTGCATCGTCAAGAGTTTTTGCTAGAACTTTTGCTTTTGCATTATCATTTGTGTTCCCATAATGATCAAGTGATACAGCTAGTGCTAAAAACTCTCCTAAAGAATCCCAACGTAAGTGATTTTCTTTAGAAAATTGCTGCACGTGTTTTGGAGCTGAACCTCCGGCTCCAGTTTCGAACAATCCCCCCCCGTTCATTAAAGGAACAATAGAAAGCATTTTAGCAGATGTTCCCAATTCTAAAATAGGGAAGAGGTCTGTTAAATAATCACGAAGAACATTCCCAGTAACAGAGATTGTATCTTTTCCTTCTTTGATTCTTTCCAAACTAAATTGAGTAGCCTCCTCTGGAGATAAGATTCTAATATCTAATCCTTCTGTATTATGATCTTTTAGATAGGTGTTTACTTTTTTAATCAATTCAGAATCGTGAGATCTTTTCTCTCCTAACCAAAAAACAGCTGGAGTTTCTGTAGCTCTAGCTCGATTAACTGCCAGTTTTACCCAATCTTGAATTGGAGCATCTTTTACCTGACACATTCTCCAGATATCTCCAGCTTCCACATTATGTTCTAATAATACAATGTTCTTGGAATCAATTACTTGAATGATTCCATTTGCATGAACTTCGAAAGTTTTGTTGTGAGATCCGTACTCTTCTGCCTTTTTGGCCATTAAGCCAACATTAGGAGTGGTACCCATTGTTGTTGGATCAAAAGCACCATTTTTTTTACAAAAATCCATTGTTGTTTGATATACTCCAGCATAAGAACTATCTGGTATCACAGCTTTTGTGTCTTGTAATTTACCTTCCTTGTTCCACATTTTTCCTGATGTTCTGATCATTGCAGGCATAGAGGCATCTATGATCACATCTGAAGGGACGTGAAGATTGGTGATTCCTCTATCATAATCTACCATCGCTAGGTCTGGGTTATTTTCAAAAGCTGTTTCTATATCAGAAAGTATTTCTTCTTTCTTGTAGGGTGGTAACTGATTGATATTGCTTAATAACTTTCCAAATCCATTATTCACATCTACACCTACAGAATCTAGAGCTTTACCATGTTTGTCAAATAGATCTTTGAAGAAAGCGCGAACGGCGTAACCAAAGATGATTGGGTCCGAAACCTTCATCATTGTGGCTTTCATATGTAATGAAAATAGAAGGTCATTTTGTTTTGCGTCTACGATTTGTTCTTCTAAAAAACTTAAAAGAGCATTTTTACTCATAAATGTAGCATCTATGATTTCTTTGTCTTCTAATGCGATATTGTCTTTAAGTACAGAGACTTGCCCATCAGCATCGGTATGAACAATTCGAACATGTGTTTCACCTTCAATTGTTGTTGATTTTTCATTGTGAGCAAAATCTCCCTCAGTCATTGTTGCGACATGAGATTGGGATTCTGAAGACCATGCTCCCATAGAATGTGGGTTCTTTTTCGCAAAGTTTTTTACCGCTTTCGGAGCTCTTCTATCTGAATTACCTTCTCTTAATACTGGATTCACTGCAGAACCTTTTACACTATTATAACGTTCCAAAATAACTTTTTGATCTGTGGTTTCAACGGTCTCCGGATAATCAGGAAGTTTATATCCTAAAGATTGTAATTCTTTGATCGCAGCAATTAATTGAGGAACTGAAGCACTAATATTTGGTAATTTGATGATGTTTGCTTCAGGTTTTTTTGCTAATTCACCTAGTTGGGTTAGAGCATCTTCAATTCGTTGATTTTCAGGTAAAACATCAGAGAAGTTAGCTAATATTCTTGCAGCTAAAGAGATGTCTTTAGTTTCAAAATTTATATGAGAACTGCTTGTAAATGCTCTTACAATTGGTAAAAAAGAACGAGTAGCTAAAGCCGGAGCTTCATCGGTAATTGTATAAAATATAGTAGCTTTCTTGGTCATAAGGATTTTTTCTGTTGCCTAATCTACGGGAGATTAAATTTTAAAAGTTAATTTTTTGCTTAAAAGCAGCGCAAATTTAAGAATTATAGCGGCATTTAACGAAGTTAGCTTGATTAAATTTATAGATTTTTTAATTATAAATATTTTTATAAAAATAAAAGCCATATCATTCAATTTCTTGAGTGATATGGCTTCTTTAGAGACTAATTGTAAACAATGATTTGTATTTCTACACAATCAAATAGAGATATGACTCTATGTTTCTTTTAAACAAAGGAACTGTTTCTTTGTTAGACTCAGATTGGATTTCCGTTTCTCTTAGACCTAAGTCTTAGATCAACTTGATGGATTTCCATCTAGTTCACTTTCCAAGTTAACATTACTACAAGTAGCAATGAATTATTTAGTTGGGTTTTGTTATTTTCATAACTCAACTGTCTCTAATTGTTTTAAATATAGCCTTAGCTCTATTCTTACATTTGAAAAGATAATCCAGAAAATAAAGAACGTTACTTTATCAAATTACTTGGCTTGTGATTTGTTTTTCTTTCGAAATACTTATCATTAGGCTTTGTAATTATATTTCAAATATATACCAAGAAATTACATTTGCAAATTTTTTAACCAATTAGAAATCAACAAATTACTAACACAGGTTGTCAACATTTGTTAATTAAAAAAGGGCTTCAGATAAAGAAGCCCTTTTTTTATGATTTAAAAAAAAAAGATGTATTAACGTCTTTTTTCTTGAATTCTTGCTCTTTTACCAGTAAGATTTCTAAAGTAATAAATTCTTGATCTTCGAACTTTCCCTCTTTTGTTGACTTCAATTTTTTGGATAGAAGGTAGGTTTACTGGAAATATTCTTTCTACTCCTACTGTTCCAGACATTTTTCTAATTGTAAAAGTTTCTGATGATCCAGTACCTCTTTTTTGGATGACAACTCCTTTAAAGAACTGAGTTCGAACTTTTTCTCCTTCTCTAATTTCGTAGAATACTGTGATGGTATCACCTGCTGAGAATTCTGGGTTTTCGTTTCTTATTACAAATTCGTCTTGTACAAATTTTACTAAAGATTCCATTTATTTTATTTTATTGTGTTTACTAGAACTAACATTCACGATTTTCGTCAGAGGTTAATTTTAGCGAGTGCAAATCTAAGAATTTAATTTAGGATATAAAACCTAATCAAGTTATTTTTTTGGGTTATAGTTTTTACAATAGAACACCCAAAATTTCCGTTCTTTCAGGGTACCTTCATTAACAATAATGGGATCTAACTCAATATATGATTCGAAAAAAGGTTTAATTATTACAGGGAGCTCTCCGAGTTTGTTTTTATTTCTGTACTTTTTATCTGAGTCTATATAAAAAGCATTACGTCCTCTGTAATCTTCCATCAAATCTCCGATGTAATCAAAATGAAGTGCGGGTAGTTTTATTACATTTTGAGCAAAAATAGTTTTTGATGTAAAAAATCGAAGTTGTGCAGAAGTCTTATATCCATCAATTGAAAATATAAATGCTTTTGAATCCTTTTCCGAAATTTCCTCAACTTTTTCGCCTAATTCTTTCCATCCTACCCATGTGTCATCGCTCTTTATAGGAACAAAATAAAAAATAACTTGGCCTGCAATAATGACATGAAATATAATAGAGATAAGTAATTGAGTATTTAGTAGTTTTTTAGATATGTACATCCCGGCTATAATAGTTCCGGTTACGTATGACGGCATCATCCAGTTTAACTTTACCCAGTATACAGGGCTGATTAAAAAGAAACCGATAAAAGTTGGTGCAAAGAATGCTAACAAAAAAAGAGTTTTTTCGGAAGGTAATGAGAATTTTGTAAGTGCTTTTTTTATGTGTTTGAAGGAGAAAACTATAAATACACTGAATAAGATTGGAAGTAATAAAATTAATTGATGTCCAATTGCTCCCAACAATAAGAGAGGTTTTATTTCAAACTTGCTTATTGAACTTGTTCTTTCTGAGGATTGAAAAGCAAAAGAAGCAAAGTCATTTTGATAATTCCACCACCAGACAGGAAAGGTTACTGCTATAGATATCATAAGACTTAACCATAACCACGGAGAAATCAATA
>CBFHOD010000014.1:37365-46106 GCA_965657365.1 Flavobacteriaceae bacterium | reverse complement strand
TGTATGCTAAAATTTTGAACTCAGGTGAGTCCGGTTCTATTTCTATCAAACAGTATTAATTAAAGTTTACAATCAATAGGAGCTTTAGTGACAAATGGAACTTACGAGTATACCAATACCAAAGAACACACCCATATTGGTGGTATTCATAATTTATGTCTAAATGCTATTAGAAAAAAATTTCCTAGATAGTTTTAAATAATGGTAGATTGTCCAAGATGAATATTAGTGAAATTTACATTAGTATCATTAGGGTTGTTGATGAAATCTTCAATAAAATCTCCAACTTTGGTTGTAGTAACCATATCGGTTTTTGTGTTTAAATCGGGTGTTGTGATTTGTAACTTTAAAGATTTGTCTACAGCTTTTCTAATAAGATTTGCCTCCTTAGTTAGTTGAAAATGATCTAATAACATAGCAGCAGATAAAATAGATGCTATAGGATTTGCTATGCTTTTTCCAGTTGCTTGAGGATAGGAGCCGTGAATGGGTTCAAATAAGGCATATTTTTCACCAACTGAAGCGGAAGCTAACAAACCTATTGATCCACCAATCACACTAGCTTCATCACTAATAATATCTCCAAACATATTTTCTGTAAGAATTACATCAAATTGTTTTGGATTTAATATCATTTGCATCGCAGCATTATCTACAAAAAGGAAGTCTATAGCTACTTCTGAGTATTCTTTGGCTACCTCTCCAACTACTTTACGCCATAACCTAGAGCTTTCCAACACATTAGCTTTATCCACTAAGGTTACTTTTTTACCTCTGTTTAAAGCTGCCTTAAAGGCTAAATGAGCTATTCTTTCAATTTCAAAACGATTATATTCACACAAATCTGAAGCAGTGTTACCATCTTTACTAAGTTGCTTTTCACCAAAATAAATCCCACCAGTTAATTCTCTGTAGATACTAATATCTGTCCCTGTGATGATCTCTTTTTTTAATGGAGACTTGTCTAGAAGTGTTTCGTATGCTTTTACCGGACGGATGTTAGCAAATAACCCCAAAGATTTTCTAAGTTTTAACAAACCTTGCTCGGGTCTTACTTTTGCTGAGGGATCGTTGTCATATTTTGGATGCCCTATAGAACCAAATAATATAGCATCTGAAGACATGCAAAGTTCTAGTGTTTCGTCTGGTAAAGGATTTCCAGTTTTATCTATAGCTATTGCACCAACATTAGCTTCTTCAAAAATAAACGTATGGTCAAATTCTGAAGCTATAGCTTTTAATACTTTAATTGCTTCATTAGTTACTTCTGGTCCAATTCCGTCTCCTGGTAGGGTGGCTATTTTTAATTTCATTTTTTTTGTTTCCGAAAAGAGTGGAAATATAAGATTTTAATTTATAATAATTACTTTCTTTGTATTTCAAAAGCCTCTATCATTTCTTTTTTACTTAATAGATAATCTATATCATCATATCCATTAATCATACATGTCTTTTTGTAAGGATCAATATCAAAAGTTTCATATACAATGGAATCAGAAAGAGAGATTGTTTGTTTTTCTAAATCTACTTCAATATTAGTTTCAGAGTTTTTTTGAACAGTTTTCATTAAAATATCCAAAAAGGATGGAGATACTTGTAGAGGTAACAAACCATTATTCAAAGCATTTCCTTTGAAGATGTCTGCAAAAAAACTTGAAACAATTACTTTGAATCCATAACCAACTAATGCCCAAGCTGCATGTTCTCTGCTAGAACCACATCCAAAATTATCACCGGCGATTAAAATACTACCTGAATATAAAGGATTATTTAATGAAAATTCTGTATTAATATTTCCTTTTTTGTCAAATCTCCAATCTCTGAATACATTGTCCCCAAATCCTTTTTTATCAGTAGCTTTTAAAAACCGAGCTGGAATAATTTGATCTGTGTCAATATTTTCTATGGCTAATGGAACTGCTTTGGATATAATTGTCGTAAACTTTTCCATTAATTTAAGTGTTTTGTTATGTCTATAATTTTTCCCTCTACAGCAGTTGCAGCTGCGACTAAAGGACTGGCTAAAATAGTTCTAGATCCTTGACCTTGTCTTCCTTCAAAATTTCGGTTAGAGGTAGAGACGCAATATTCACCTTTTGGTATCTTATCATCATTCATAGCTAAACATGCGGAGCAACCAGGTTGTCTTAATTCAAATCCAGCAATATCAAAAATCTCTTTTAATCCTTCTTCAATAATTTGAGCTTCCACTTGCTTACTTCCAGGAACTAACCATGCTGTTACATTGTTTGCTTTTTGCTTTCCTTTGATGTATTTGGCTGCTACTCTAAAGTCTTCAATTCTAGAATTTGTACAACTCCCAATAAATACATAATTAATTGGTTGGTTTATTAAAGACGAACCAGCTTCAAAATCCATATATTCTAATGATTTTTTGAAAGAGCTATTGTTTTCAGAAGGAATAGTTTCTGTTATTTTTATTCCCATACCAGGATTTGTTCCATAGGTAACCATCGGGCCAATGTCATCTGCATCAAAAATATATTCTTGATCAAAAATAGCATCATTATCAGAAGGTAAAGTTTTCCAATACGCTACTTTTTTATCAAAATCAGATCCTTTTGGAGCAAACTGTTTATCCTTTATATAATTAAAAGTTGTTTCATCTGGAGCAATCATTCCACCTCTTGCACCCATTTCAATACTCATATTACATACGGTCATTCTACCTTCCATACTCATGTCTTCAAAGACGTTTCCGGCATATTCACAAAAGTATCCAGTTCCAGAGTTGGTTCCAAGTTTAGAAATTATATATAATATGACATCTTTTGGTAGTACTCCTTTTTTGAGATTTCCATTAACGGTCACTCGTAAACTTTTAGGTTTTTTTAGAAGTAGGCATTGACTTGCAAATACTTGTGCAACTTGGCTGGTACCTATACCAAAAGCAATGGTGCCAAAAGCTCCATGAGTTGAGGTATGACTATCTCCACATACCATTGTCATTCCGGGTTGTGTAATTCCAAGTTCAGGAGCCATTACATGAACTATTCCATTGTATTTATGTCCTAATTCGTAAAGCGTAATATTGTTATCACTACAGTTTTTCGATAATTGCTCCAACTGGTTTTTAGATAACTCATCCTTAATTGGTAGATGCTGATTTATAGTAGGTGTATTATGGTCTGCAGTAGCTACAATTTGATTGGGTCTAAAAATAGGAATTGATCTTTCTTTTAATTCATTGAAAGCTTGTGGACTCGTAACTTCATGGATAAGATGCTTGTCTATATATAGAACTTGTGGTCCATTTTTAATTGTATCTACAACATGCTGATCCCATATTTTATCAAAAAGTGTTTTACTCATAGTTTCTTTCTCGTGAGGTATATAGCTAAACTTTTAATATTTGTTTTGAAATGCTAGTAGATTCAATTATTTGATGTATGTCATCATCATTAACTTCTTTCTTTCTGTCAGCAAAACTTAAAAAACTATCGTAAACGATGTCTAATTGTAATTTTGTAAGTTCATAACCTGCAATCTTTGCTCTGTAAGCTAATGCAGCTCTTCCACTTCTGGCTGTGAGTACAATAGCAGATTCAGTAACTCCTACGTCTTTTGGATCAATAATCTCATAGGTCTCACGGTTTTTTATGACACCATCTTGATGAATTCCAGAACTATGAGCAAATGCATTAGCTCCAACAATTGCTTTGTTTGGTTGGGTGTAAACACCCATACTTTCACTAACTAACTGACTTAAGCCATATAAATGTTTCGTATTTATATTTGTATCTAGATTTAGGTAGGGATGTTGTTTTAAAATCATCACAACTTCTTCTAAAGCAGTATTACCAGCTCGTTCACCTATTCCGTTGATTGTGCATTCTATTTGTCTAGCTCCATTAATTATGCCTTCTATGGAATTAGCAGTGGCTAAACCAAGGTCATTATGGCAATGGCAAGAAATAATAGCATTTTCAATTCCTTTAACATTGTCTTTTAAATATTTTATTTTAGCTCCATATTCACTTGGTAAGCAATATCCTGTGGTATCTGGTATATTTAAAACTGTTGCTCCAGCCCTAATAGCTTCCTCACAGACTCTAGCTAAAAACTCATTGTCTGTTCTCCCTGCGTCTTCAGCATAAAACTCAACATCTTCAACAAAAGATTTTGCATATTTTACAGCCTCAAAAGCTCGTAATAAAATATTCTCTTTATTTGAATTAAACTTATATTTAATGTGTGATTCTGAGGTACCTATTCCTGTATGAATTCTAGGTCTTTTTGCATGCTTTAGTGCTTCAGCAGCAACTTCAATATCTTTTTTTACAGCTCTAGTAAGACCACAAACAGTGGCGTTTTTTACAATTTTTGATATTTCTTCAACAGATTTAAAATCTCCAGGACTAGAAACTGGAAATCCTGCCTCAATAATATCAACACCTAAAATATCTAGACGTTCCGCTATAATTATTTTTTGATTTGTATCTAGCTTACAACCAGGAACTTGCTCTCCGTCTCTTAGTGTTGTATCAAAAATTTGGATAGAGGTATTTGACATTTATTGAAATATATTTTTGTATTGCCTTACGAATTTATATTTTGGATAACTCTTAGACATGTTTTAATTTTATATAATTACGATGTTCAACAAGATAATTAACATTTAATGAGCTAATATACAGAAACTTAATGAGTTATTTTAAATATGACTAAATCTCAAAAAGATAATTTATTTCAATTGGTTAAATCGCTTTCAAAATCTGAAAAAAGACAATTTAAATTGTATGTAGGAAGATTAGGTGTTAATGCTGATTCAAAATTTCTAAACTTATTTAATTTTTTAGATAAAGCTTCAACATATGATGAAGCTTCAATTTTAAGCAAAGGTGGGATTAAAAAACAACAACTAGCAAATGTTAAGGCACATCTTTACAAGCAGATATTAATAAGTTTAAAATTGAGTCCATCTCATCAAAATGTTCGATCTCAAATTAGAGAACAACTTGATTTTGCATCAATTTTATATCATAAGGGGCTTTATAAACAAAGTCTTAAAATTCTAGAAAAGGCTAAGGAATTTGCTATCTTAAATGAAGAGAAAAATCTTGCATACGAAGTTGTTGAGTTAGAGAAAGTTATCGAATCTCAATACATTACAAGAAGTATAAGTAGTAGAGCTGATGAACTAACAATACAAGCTAAAGAGTTAAGTGCTTTAAATGTTATTGCTAGTAAATTATCGAATTTATCACTCCAGCTTTATGGTATAATCTTAAAATCAGGTTACGTTAAAAATGAAGAGGAGAATATTTACATTAGAGATTATTTTTACAATAGGCTTCCAAAATTTGATATAAGTCAACTAGGATTCAGAGAAAAATTATGGTTATACAAAGCTCATTTATGGTATAGTTTTTTAACTCAAGATTTTTTAAATTGTTATAAATATGCATCAAAATGGGTTGCATTATTTTACGAGAATCCAATAATGATTAATTCACACCCTGTATTTTTTTTAAAAGGGAATAATTATTTATTAGAATCTTTATTTTTTATTAGGAGAAAAAATCGATTCAAGAAAACATTGTTAAGTTTAGAAAGGATTATTAGAAGTGACGGATTTCCAAAAGACAATAACATCGAGGCTCTGAGTTTCTTATACATAAATCTTCATAAAATAAATTTATATTTTACTGATGGAAATTTTGATAAAGGTTTAACGATTATTCCCAAAATTGATTCACAGTTAGTTTTATTCAAAAATAGAATAGATGAACATCATGTAATGACGTTTTATTATAAATTTGCCAGTATGTATTTTGGCTCCGGTGATAATGATACCTGTATCTTTTACTTAGATAAAATTATTTCAAATAAGTCATTGTCGATGAGACAAGATTTATTGTGTTTTTCTAGAATTTTGAATTTATTTGCACATTACGAGGCTGGATATGATTATCATATTGAATCATTACTAAAGAGCACTTATAAGTTTTTGCTTAAAATGAACGATTTGCACGAAGTTCAAAAAGAGATGATTAAATTCATTAAAAGTTTACAGAATGTCTACCCACAAGACATAAAAAAAGCATTTATAAAATTACATTTAAAGTTGAAAACTTTTGAGGACGACCCCTATGAGAGTAGAGCTTTTTTATATCTGGATATAATTTCCTGGTTAGAAAGTAATATTCAAAAAAAACCAATAGGAGAAATCATAAAAAATAAATATTCCTTAAATATTGATAGGTGATTTTATGAGATTCGTAAAAGTACTCCATAAAATTACTTTTTTTTTTCTCAACTAAATATAAATCATACATTTGAATTGTGATACAAAATATACAATATCTAACTCATACACTTCATATCAATTTAGTAATCAACTTTTTTGTGATTATTTCTATTGCTACAATTACCCTTTAGGGGTATTTTTTTTTCATATAAATCAGGTCAATTATTCAAATTTCGATAGTATCGAAATAATTTAAAATAAAATTTTCAAATTTTTTTAGAATGAAAGTATTAAAGTTTGGTGGTTCATCGGTAGCCAACTCAAAAAATATAGATAAAGTATTAAATATTGTAGCAAATTCTTCAGCTGAACAAAATGTTGTGGTGGTGGTTTCCGCCCTAGGTAAAACAACAAATGCATTAATTAAAGGAGCTAGACTAGCAGCAGACAAAAAACAGGAGTATCTTGAGGTATTAAAGGACTTGGAAAACCATCATTTTAAAGTTGTTAATGAGCTAATATCAGTAAAGAATCAATCTGCAATAAATAGTCGTATTAAACAGTTATTTAATCATTTAGAAACTATATACGAAGGATGTTTTTTATTAAGAGAACTCAGTCCTAAAACTTTAGCCAAAGTATCTAGCTTTGGTGAATTATTGTCCTCATATATTATTGCCAACGCAGCCAATGAAAAGTTTAAAGCTGTGTATAAAGATACTAGAGAATTAATTGTAGCATCAGATAATTATAATAATGCCACAGTTGATTTTCAAGCAACATTTAAAAAATGTAATGACTATTTTTCAAATCATTCAAACAAAGTTACCATTGTTCCAGGTTTCGTTGCGAGGACTATACATGGAAAAACCACAACACTTGGAAGAGGTGGGTCAGATTTTACGGCATCAATACTTTCTGCCGCATTAAATGCCTCAGAATTGCAGATTTGGACTGATGTAAGTGGGATGTTTACAGCCAATCCATCTATTGTAAAACAAGCATCTGTTATTGATCACATATCGTATCATGAGGCTATGGAATTGTCTCATTTTGGAGCAAAAGTAATTTATCCACCTACAATTCAACCAGTTCTAAGGAAAGAGATTCCTATTGTTATAAAAAACACATTTCAACCAAAAGATTCAGGAACTTTAATTACTAAAGAAACGAGTATTAATAAGCCAGTAAAAGGAATTAGTTACATCGAGGATATCTCTCTAGTAACTCTTGAAGGGAATGGCATGGTTGGTGTTCCTGGATTTTCTAAACGTTTATTTGAAGTACTTTATTTACATCAAATTAATATTATTTTAATAACACAAGCTTCTTCAGAGTTATCCATTTGTCTTGCAATTTCTGATGATGATGCCTCTAAAGCAAAAAAGGTTATTGATGAGGTTTTTGAATATGAAATTCAATTGCAAAAGGTAAAACCTGTTAAAGTTGAAGAACATATGTGTATCATAGCTTTAGTTGGAGATAATATGAGAAATTATCAAGGATTAAGTGGTAAAATGTTTAGTGCTCTAGGAAAAAACAACATAAATATTCGTGCAATAGCTCAAGGTGCATCAGAAAAAAATATTTCTGCTGTGATTGATAAGGTAGAAGCAAAAAAAGCATTAAACACTTTGCATGAACGTTTCTTTGAGGAAAGAATTAAAGAATTAAATCTTTTTGTAACTGGAGTAGGTAACGTAGGAGAGAAATTTTTAGCTCAGATAAATCAACAAAATAAATATATTAAAGAAAATTTAAAGTTAAAAATCAGAGTGATAGGAGTTTCTAATTCCAGATTAATGTTTTTTGACAACAATGGTATAGATTTATCCAATTGGAAAGAACTTTTAAAAAATGGAGAAAAGGCAGGAATTGACGCTTATTTTTCTAGAGTTTCTGAGCTAAACCTCAGAAATAGTATCTTCATAGATATTACTGCCAATCAAAATATTTCTGAGATGTATGAAGCCTATTTACGTCAAAATATTGCAGTGGTAACCTGCAACAAAATTGCCTGTGCTTCCAATTCTAAAAACTATAATATTTTAAAAAATGTTTCTCGAAAATCTAATGTTTCTTTTCTTTATGAAACTAATGTTGGAGCTGGATTGCCTATTATTGATACGCTAAAGAACTTAATAGCCTCAGGAGATAGAGTCCATAAAATTCAAGCAATACTCTCCGGGAGTCTAAATTTTGTATTCAATAAATTTGATGCATCAACAACTTTTTCCTCAGTAGTAAAACAGGCTGCTATTGAAGGATATACCGAACCAGATCCAAAAATAGATCTTAGCGGTATTGATGTAGCTAGAAAAATTTTAATTTTAGCTAGAGAAAGTGGCTATGATTTGGAGTTAGAAGATATAGAAAACACTTCATTTTTATCAAAAGAAAGTCTCGACACAAATAATAATGCTGATTTTTATTCGTCACTAGAGAAAGATGAATCTCAATTTCAACAGTTATTTTTGGATTCAAAAGCGAAGAACTGTCGTTTAAAATATGTAGCCGAGTTTAAAGATGG
>CBFHOD010000014.1:0-37266 GCA_965657365.1 Flavobacteriaceae bacterium | reverse complement strand
TGGTTTTGATATTCTTGGTCTTTGTTTGGATACTGTTGGGGATGAAATGATTGTTAGAGAGGTGCCTGAAAAAGGAATAAAAATAACAAAAGTAACAGGTCAGAATTTGCCGCTAGAAACACATAGAAATGTTGCTGGTGTTGCAGGGTTAGCATTACTTGAAAAAGTAGATGCTTCTGTTGGTTACGAAATAGAAATATTTAAAAAGATAAAACCAGGCAGTGGAATAGGGAGTAGTGCTGCTAGTGCAGCAGGTGCTGTTTTTGCAATCAATGAATTATTAGGAAAACCATTTTCTAAACAAGAGTTAATTTATTTTGCAATGCAAGGAGAAAAACTTGCTAGTGGTACTGAACATGCAGATAATGTATCACCAGTAATTCTTGGAGGCTTTACACTGGTTAGAAGTTATCAACCCTTAGATGTTTTAAAAATTAATTCTCCTGATGATTTATATGCAACGATCATTCATCCTCAAATAGAAGTGAAAACATCAGATTCTCGTGCTGTTTTAAAACATCAAGTAGCACTAAAAAAAATGGTAACTCAAATGGGTAACTTTGGTGGTTTAATTAGTGGACTATACACTAATGATTTTGATTTGATAGGAAGATCCCTACATGATGAAGTTATAGAGCCCAATCGTTTGGTTTTAATTCCAGAATTTGATAAAGTTAAAAAAGGGGTTATACAAGCTGGTGCTTTAGGTGCAGGTATTTCCGGTTCAGGACCTTCCATTTTTGCACTAAGTAAAGGAGAAGAAACTGCCAAGCTTGTTGGTAAAACGATGGCAGAAATCTATAACAACACAGACATAGATTATGATATTCATGTTTCAAAAATTAATCAACAAGGAATTAAAATTTTATAATCAAGTATGAGATATTATAGTTTAAATAATTCATCACCTTTAACCTCTTTCAAAAAAGCAGTTCAAAACGGAATCGCACCAGATAGGGGGTTGTATTTCCCTAAAGAAATTACTCCAATTTCTGAAGATTTTATAAATAATATTTGTGACTATTCAAATGAAGAAATTGCATATGAAGTAATCAAACAATTTATTGGAGACGAAATTCCAACGGCTATTCTTAAAGAGATTATTAAAAAAACTATTTCTTTTGATTTCCCTATTGTTAATTTAGATGAAAATATTGGTTCTTTAGAATTATTTCATGGCCCAACAATGGCTTTTAAAGATGTGGGTGCTCGGTTTATGTCTCAATGCTTAGAATATTTCAACCAGAATAACACCGAAGATATTACGGTACTAGTAGCTACCTCTGGAGATACTGGAGGAGCAGTAGCTTCTGGTTTTTTGAATGCAAAAGGAGTTCAAGTAGTGATTTTATACCCAAAAGGGAAGGTGAGTAAAATTCAGGAAAAACAACTAACTACTTTAGGTAATAATATTACCGCTCTTGAAGTAGACGGAGTATTTGATGATTGTCAAGAAATGGTAAAATCGGCTTTTTTAGATAAAAATATCTCTAGAAATTTAACATCAGCAAATTCTATAAATATAGCTAGATGGTTGCCTCAAATGTTTTATTTTTTCTTTGCTTATAAGCAAGTTAGTAAACATTATAAAGATATTATATTCTCTGTTCCTAGTGGAAATTTTGGTAATATTTGTGCTGGTTTGTTGGCTCAAAAATTAGGGTTACCTATCAAGCATTTTGTTGCTTCAACAAATATAAATGATACAGTTCCTAAATACCTGATAAATGGAAATTATGATCCGAAACCCTCTAAAGCTACTATTTCTAATGCTATGGATGTAGGTAATCCAAGTAACTTCATTAGAATTCAAGAATTATTTGATAAAAACCTATCAAGCTTAAAAAAATCTTTTTCTTCATATAGTTTTTCAGATGATGAAACTAAAATAATAATGAAGAGTATATATGATAAATTTAATTACACTTCCGAACCCCATGGTGCCATTGGTTACCTAGGTTTAAAAGAATATGGTTTAAAAACAAATGAGTTTGGTGTTTTTTTAGAAACTGCACATCCAGTTAAGTTTTTAGATGTAGTTGAAGAAACTCTTTCCGTTGATGTAGAAATACCTCCGCAAATTAAAGAGGTCATGAGTAAAGAAAAAGTTGCTTTAAGTATTGCTAATTATCAAGAATTAAAAAGGTTTTTAAATAATTAATTTTTATTAGATATTTCATTTATTATTTCCTTACTCCAAATTTAGTATTTTTGAATAAATTTTATGCTTAATGCTTAAAATCACAGAAATTAAAAGTGTTTTTTAGCGTTATTATATTTTATGAACTATACTCATATTCCATTTCAAAAAACAGGATTCTTTTCCAAAATAATTACTGATTATTTAGATCAGAAAGAATCGATACAGCCCTACTATAATAATTTTTCTGATTTAAAAGGTTTTGCTTCTCAAATTCAAGAGAAAGGGGAAAACTTTTCGCTTAGAACTAGAAAAGAGTTAGTATGTGTTTTACAAGATCAGTATAGGAATATAACTGCTTCTGAAGTCACCTTGGAAAACATAAAATCTCTTGAAAATAAAGATACTTTTACTATTACTACAGGTCACCAATTAAACTTGTTTACAGGGCCATTGTATTTTTTATACAAGATAGTTTCTACCATTAATTTGTCTGAAACTTTAGCAGAGCAATTTCCTTTGCAACGTTTTGTTCCTGTGTATTGGATGGCTACAGAAGATCATGATTTTGAAGAAATTAATTATTTCAAATTTAAAGGTAAAAAAGTAACTTGGGATAGACCAGATGGTGGAGCCGTAGGTAGGTTTTCACTAGAAGGTATGCAGAACGTTTTTACTAGTTTTTCAAAACAATTGGGAGATTCTAAAAATGCAGTATATCTATCAGAACTTTTTGAAAAAGCATATGTGTCTCAAACCTCTCTTGCTGAGGCTACTAGATATATTGCCAATGAGTTATTTAAAATGTATGGTTTGGTCATTTTAGATGCCGATGACCAACGTTTAAAAAATATTTTTGCTCCAGTTATGAAGGACGAATTGCTTCATAAAACCTCTTGGAGTGCAGTTTCTAATACTATAACAAACTTAGAGAAGGAATATAAAGTACAGGTAAACCCTAGAGAAATTAATTTATTTTATTTAACTGAAAACTCTCGAGAGCGAATTATAGAAAACCAAAGACAGTATACAATTCATAATACAGACCTTGTTTTTTCTGAAGCTGAAATACTTAAAGAGCTAGAAAACCACAGTGATAGATTTAGTCCAAATGTAATTATGAGGCCTTTATATCAAGAGGTGATTTTACCGAATCTATGTTATATTGGAGGGGGTGGTGAATTGGCTTATTGGTTGCAATTAAAAGCGTACTTTAATACTGTTCAGATTCCTTTTCCAATATTATTATTGAGAAATTCAGTTCAGATTGTTTCTAAAAAACAGGTTAAAAAATTACATAATTTAGATATTTCTTTTGAAGAAATGTTTATGAAACAACATCTTTTACTTGCTAAAAAAGTTCAAGAAAACTCAGATATTCAATTTAGTTTTGCAGATGCTACAGAATTGTTAACCCAACAATTTTTAGCACTAAGAAGAATAGCTAATGAAACAGATGTTTCTTTTATTGGTGCAGTAGATGCTCAGCAAAGAAAACAACTAAAAGGCTTAGAGAATTTAGAAAAAAGATTGTTGCGCGCAGAGAAAAGAAAACAAGTTGACAGAATTCATAGAATTATCGCATTACAAGATCAATTATTACCCAACAAAAGCTTAGAAGAACGTCAGCGAAATTTTTCTGAGTATTATTTAATACACGGGCAAAACCTAATTATCGCACTAAAAGAATCATTAAAACCACTAGAACAAGCATTTACTATCTTAGAACTCTAAATGAACTTAAAGCCGGGATTGCATCCTAGAAATAAGCACAAAAATGGTTATAACTTTGATGTTTTAACCAAACACAATAAAAACTTAGCTTCTTTTGTTACAAAAAACAACCATGGAACCCTTACTATAGATTTTTCTGATCCAAAAGCAGTAAAAGAATTAAATAGTTCTTTATTAGAAGTTCATTACGGAGTCAAAAAATGGATTTTCCCAGATAAGAATTTATGTCCGCCAATTCCTGGAAGAGTAGACTATATGCATTATATATCAGATTTATTATCGGATTCTAACTGTATAGAAAAGATTACTATTCTAGATATAGGAACTGGTGCAACTTGTATTTATCCATTACTAGGAGTTAGGGAGTATGATTGGAATTTTGTTGCAACAGACATAGAATTAGATTCTTTAGACACAGCACAAGATATCATATCTGACAATAATCTTGATGCTAAGATTAAACTTAGGCAACAGTTTAATGAGGCTAATATTTTAAAAGGAATTATTGAAAAAGGAGATTCTTTTTCAGCGGTTGTTTGTAATCCACCTTTTTACAAATCAGAACAGGAAGCTAAAGGAGCCAATTCAAGAAAATCTAGAAATTTAGGTAATAATGCGGTTCGTAATTTTGCAGGTAACAATAATGAATTATGGTATCCAGGTGGGGAAAAAGCATTTTTACACAATTACTTATATCAGAGTTCTTTATTTAAAGATACTAGTATTTGGTATACCAGTTTGGTTTCTAAAAAAGAAACCATTAAAAGTCTTGAAAAGTCTGGAGAGAAATTAAAGGTAAAAACAATGAAAATAATCCCAATGCATCAAGGGAATAAAATTACTAGAATTGTTGCTTGGCAGTTTTAATTTTTTTTATGTAAAAACGATATCATTAATTTTCCATTTTTTACATATTAAAGACAATATTCCATACACTAACATATGTATAAAAATTAAGCATATCAATGCATATAATGGAACACCAAATACTTGATAGGGCCAATAATACGTCCAGACACCCAAATTAATTGTTATCATTTCTCCTAAAGCTGGCATGATTAGGGATAACCAAAATGCAATAATAAGTTTATTAGTGATGGTTATGTTTTTTAAAAAAGAGATCAATTTAAATTCAACATTATATAGAAAATAAAACGCCAACATCCAGGCAAAAGGAAGCCACAAAGGAAGTTCTTTTGAAACTTTATGATATTCCCAGTATTGATTACTAACACCCCAGTTTTCTCCAAGCATCCCCCCAAAACCAGTTAATAACATTCCTATGAGAAGTATCCAGTTTTTACTTTTAGTTCTTATCATATTTTTGTAAACAATATGAAAAATTTTTAAAAGTAAAATGCTTGCTATTATTACATCAAATGACTTTAATAATCCGATTACTAGACCAGCGAAACAAAGCTTGATAATGGCTTTTAGAATTTCTTCAAGAAATCCCTTATAATTAGTTATTTGAATCATCACTAGGTAAACAACAATGGAGTTGAAATTGAAACAAATTTAGGTGTTTTTATTAAAAAAAGATATAAAAAAACAAAAACCAAAGCTAGCAACTTTGGTTTAGGGGTAGTTCTTCTTTTTCAATACAATGAATCCCATTAATACGTTTAAAAAAAAAGTTTACGTATTAGAAACTTACTTTTTAATATAACCAATAACTATGCCAAAAAAAAACCAAAGAGTAATCTTCGGTTATTATTTTTTTATTGAGCATTTTTTACAAATGAATGACTTCGTCATAGGCATCAGCAACAGCTTCCATAACTGCCTCACTCATCGTTGGGTGAGGGTGAATCGTTTTTAAAACCTCATGCCCAGTGGTTTCAAGTTTCCTGCCCAAAACTGCTTCTGCAATCATATCTGTTACTCCAGCACCAATCATATGACAACCCAACCATTCTCCATATTTTGCATCAAAGATTACCTTAACAAAACCATCTGGTGTTCCGGCAGCTGTCGCTTTTCCCGATGCAGAAAAAGGAAATTTTCCAACTTTTAATTCATATCCTTGTTCTTTAGCTTGCTCCTCTGTTAAGCCCACAGAGGCGATTTCTGGGCTAGCATAGGTACAACCTGGTATATTTCCATAGTCTATAGTTTCACTATGTAATCCAGCTATCTTTTCAACGCAGGTAATCCCTTCAGCTGAAGCAACATGTGCTAAAGCAGGACCAGGAACAACATCACCTATGGCATAGTATCCAGGAATATTAGTCTGATACCAATCGTTCACCAATATTTTGTCTCTATCTGTAATAATTCCTACATCCTCCAATCCAATATTTTCAATATTTGTTTTTATACCAACAGCTGAAAGCACAATATCTGCTTTTAAAATTTCTTCTCCTTTTTTTGTTTTTACAGTAGCTTTTACACCTTTTCCTGAAGTATCAACAGATTCTACAGATGAATTTGTCATTACTTTAATTCCTGCTTTTTTGAATGAACGTTCAAATTGTTTTGAAACATCCTTATCCTCCAGAGGAACTAAATTTGGTAAATATTCTACAATAGTAACTTTTGTTCCCATAGCATTATAAAAATGCGCAAATTCAACTCCAATGGCACCTGAACCAACTACGATCATAGATGACGGTTGTGAAGCTAAAGTCATTGCTTTTCTATATCCAATTACTTTTTCACCGTCTTGCGGTAAGTTAGGTAATTCTCTAGAACGCGCTCCAGTAGCAATAATAATATGATCGGCACTATATTCCTTTACCTTACCATCTTCGCTGGTTACAGCAACTTTTTTACCTGTTTTAACTTTTCCAAAACCATCAATAATATCTATTTTATTCTTTTTCATTAAGAATTGAACACCTTTGCTCATTCCATTGGCTATATTTCTACTTCTAGATACTACTGCGTTAAAATCTTTATCAATTGATTCAGCTTTTAAACCATATTGGTCTACATGCTTAAGATAGTCATATACCTGTGCACTTTTTAATAAAGCTTTTGTAGGAATGCACCCCCAGTTTAAACAAACACCTCCTAGGCTTTCTTTTTCTACTATGGCAGTTTTAAACCCTAATTGAGAAGCTCTTATGGCAGTGACGTATCCTCCTGGACCACTACCAACAATGATAATATCGTATTTCATTTTTTATTTCTTTTTATTTTGATAAAAAAGGAGTTACTTATTTCAAATTGATTTAGGTGTTTTTAACTCCAAAAAACACCAAATTATTACATCCTATTGGGAACCTGAATTCCTAATAAATTGAAAGCAGATTTTATAACATCGGCCACTTTATGCGCCAATTGAATTCGTAATCTTTTTTTAATTTCATTTGATTCACCTAAAATAGAAACATTTTGATAGAATGAATTAAATTCCTTTACCAAATCATATGTATAGTTCGCAATAAGCGCAGGGGAGTAATTTTTTGCAGCTTGTTGGATTGTATCTGGATACAATTCTAACTGTTTAATTAATTCTTTTTCTTTACTATGTAAAGAAATGCTAAATGATTTTACTTCTGAACTAAAATCGAATTTGGCCTTTCTTAATATTGATTGTATTCTTGCATAGGTATATTGTATGAAAGGGCCTGTATTGCCTTGAAAATCTACAGAGGCTTTCGGATCAAATAAAATTCGCTTTTTGGGGTCTACTTTTAAAATAAAATATTTTAATGCACCTAGACCAATGGTATGGTATAAGTCAGTTTTTTCTGCTTCAGAATATCCTTCTAACTTTCCTAATTCTTGAGAAATATTTTTAGCGGTATCTGTCATTTCAATCATTAATTCATCTGCATCTACTACTGTACCTTCTCTAGATTTCATTTTTCCAGAAGGTAAATCTACCATTCCATAACTTAAATGATACAATTTTGATGCCCATGAAAAACCTATTTTTTTTAGAATTAAAAACAATACTTTAAAATGATAGTCTTGTTCATTTCCAACGGTATACACCATTCCATTAATATCTGAATGATCTTTTACACGCTGAATGGCTGTTCCAATATCTTGGGTCATATACACTGCAGTTCCATCTGAACGTAATACTAGTTTTTCATCTAAGCCCTCGTCTGTTAAATCACACCATACAGATCCATCTTCTTTTTTAAAGAATACATTGCGAGTAATACCGTCCTCAATTACGTCTTTTCCTAGAAGGTAAGTATTACTTTCGTAATATAAAGTATCAAAATCAACTCCTAGATTTTTATAGGTAATTTTAAAGCCATCATAAACCCAACTATTCATCATTTTCCAAAGGGTAACAGTCTTAGAATCTCCAGCTTCCCATTTTAGTAACATTTGCTGAGCTTCAATTAGAATAGGAGCTTGTTTTTTTGCCTCCTCTTCAGACATTCCATTGGAAATTAAAGAGCCAATTTCTTTCTTATACTCGTCATTAAATTTTACATAATATTTTCCAACAAAGCTATCTCCTTTCATATCTGTTGAAGCAGGAGTTTCAGAGTTTCCAAATTTTTGCCAAGCTATCATAGACTTACAAATATGAATACCACGATCATTTATGATTTGTGTTTTATATACTTTACTTCCAGAAGCTTTTAAGATTTCTGCTACTGAGTATCCTAGTAAATTATTTCTAACATGTCCCAAGTGAAGAGGCTTATTAGTGTTAGGTGAAGAATATTCGACCACCACTACATCTTTTGAACTCAATGAAAAACCAAAATTATCTTGTGCATATATAGCATTAAAAGAATGAATATATACCCGATCATCTATGACTAAGTTTAAAAAACCTTTCACAACATTATAAGCAATCACCTCTTCTATGTTTTCAATTAGATAATCTCCTAAATTTTCTCCAATTTGGACGGCATTTCCTTTCTTAAAGCGTAACATTGGAAAAACAACAATGGTGATATCTCCCTCAAAATCTTTGCGTGTTGCTTGAAATTCAACCGTAGGCAATGTGGTTTCATAAAGTGTCGAAAAACCTTCTTTTACTTTAGCTTCTAAAAGGGTTACAATATTCATTGAGTATCATAAATTGAAGAGCAAAATTACATATTTTATTTTGTTTTTTGATGGATGTTTACGCAGATTTTATTGGTACTTTTGTAATACTATGGCTTTAAGGCCTAAAACTAATTCTAGTAGGTATTTGTGTTTGTTGAAGCTAGATTACAAACTTACTTTATGAGTATGGAAAAACGTTTAGATCAATTGTCGAAATTATCCAAGGAAACCTTACCTGAGACTCAAAAGTATTTTAAAATGCTGAAAAAGAGAACACCTAAGAATTTAGATATTGTGATGAAACAACTTCACGAGGATGAATTCAATAAAACTGATTGCTTGTCTTGTGGAAATTGTTGTAAAACTACAAGTCCTATTTTCATAGAAAAGGACATTCAACGTATTTCTAAGCATTTAAAGATGAAAGAGAGTAACTTTATTGATCAATATTTAGAAAGAGATCAAGATGATTTTATGGTATTAAGATCATCACCATGTTCTTTTCTTGATCTTACTGATAATTCTTGTTTTATCTATAATGTAAGACCTAAGGCCTGTTCTGAGTATCCACACACCAATCGAAAGAAGTTTATTCAGATTACAGACTTAACTCTTGCAAATACTCAAGTATGTCCGGCCGCTCATACAATTATAGAAAACTTAAAAAAACGAATTCCGTTGCATTACAATAAAAAAGTAAAACGAAGTTAAGTCATTCGTTTTATGGGTTTTAAAGACAATTTCCAAAAAAGTAAGAAACTTTCTCTATTTTAGTACAAAATTTTATCAAATTTGGAAACTATATTTAATTATTTTGAAACCATACCTTCTTCACATAGAAGTTTGATATTGGTTGGTGGTATTACTTTTTTTTGGCTTCTAGAAGGTGCATTGCCTTTGTTTCTTTTTAACTACAAAAAATGGAAGCATGCTATTCCAAATTTATTTTTTACAGCAACCACTGTGATCATTAATTTTTCATTAGCTTTTTTGTTGCTATTTACATCAGATTGGGTCCAGATAAATAATTTTGGAATTATTAACTGGTTACCAGAACTTCCCTTATGGCTTTATGTTCTCTTAGGACTTTTATTGTTAGATTTTTTTGGGGCTTATTTAGCACATTTTACAGAACATAAAATTAAACCTTTGTGGATGATTCATTTAGTTCACCATTCTGATCATAAAGTTGATACAACAACAGCTAATAGACATCATCCATTAGAAAGTATCATTCGCTTTGTATTTACATTATTTGGTGTATTGATAGTAGGAGCCCCTATTGCAATTGTAATGATTTATCAATCAATGTCATTAGTTTTTACTCAATTTAATCATGCCAATATTAAAATGTCTAAATCTCTTGATAAATTACTTAGTTATGTAATTGTTTCTCCAGACATGCATAAAGTTCATCATCATAATCTATTACCTTACACAGATGCTAATTATGGAAATATATTTTCTATTTGGGATCGGTTATTTGGAACTTATATGCATTTAGATAGAGAAAAAATTGTTTATGGTGTTGATACATTTCCTGATGAAAAAATAAATTCTTCTTTAAAAGAATTATTAAAACAACCGTTTCAAAAATACAAAAAGCCTACAAATTCAAAAGATTTTTAAATGTGTTCAAATCCTCTATTTGTATAGTAAATAGGATTTTCTGATCTTCTTAAATTCACTTATACCCTCTGACCAAGAAGCTCTTATTAATTCCATCGATAATTTTTCTTCGATTTGATTCTGAAGTTTTTCTGTTCCTGCTAATTTGGTGAAAAAAGAATTAAAGAAGTTTTTAGTTCGATTTTCTTTTTTTGCTTTAATGAGCCAGGACAAATTAATATTTGACAATTTTTCAGTCTCTGTTAAATCTTCCCCATAGCAAATCATGTATGCGTGTTTTGGATATTTTGCACCATCATTTGGGTTTGGTGTAAACGAAAACTTACTTTTGGTGTTTAAAAAAGGAGAGCCATAAATTTGAAATTGTTTGGTAGTTCCTCGTCCAGCACTTACATTGGTTCCCTCAAAAAAACATAAACTTGGATATAAATTAATAGCTGTACTATTGGGTAAATTAGGTGAAGGCTTTATGCTTAATTCATAGTTAGAATTATGTGAATAGTTTTTTAATGGAATCACAGTCAATTTTGTTTGAATTCCGTTTTCTAACCATCTTTCACCATTAATCATAAGTCCGTATTCTCCGATTGTCATGCCATAAACTATAGGAACCGGGTGCATTCCTACAAAACTTTTGTGAGCCATTTCCAATACTGGTCCGTCTATATAATGTCCGTTTGGATTTGGTCTATCTAGTAATAATAAAGGAATTTTTTGCTCTGCACAAGCTTCCATAACATAATGAAGAGTAGAAATATAAGTGTAAAATCTAACACCAACATCTTGAATATCAAAAATTAAAAGATCAACATCCTCTAATTGTGCTTTCGTTGGTTTTTTGTTTTTTCCATAAAGTGAAATAAGAGGGAGACCTGTTTTTGAATCAATTCTGTCAGCTATAGCTTCACCAGCATCTGCATTACCCCTAAAACCATGTTCAGGTGCAAAAACCTTGTGAATATTTAATTTTAGAGAAACCAAGCTATCTACTAGATGAGTATAGCTATTTCCATTATAAATGACAGAGGTTTGGTTTGCTACAATTGCAATTTTTTTGCCTTTTAATTTTGATATATATAATTGAGTTTGATCTGCTCCAGTATAAATTTTACTTAAAGGTTTTGATTCTTGTGCAAGGGAAGTGATTATAAAACAAGTTAATAAAAGAATAAATAAATATGTACTTTTACGTGCAATTAAAATCATAGCATTGAATTACGAATTATTTGTAGCGAAACGTTTTATCTCTGGAAAAGAGTATAAAAGTAGTATTTCGTCACCAATAATAAAAATTGCTATTGCAGCAATTTCACTAGGAATGGTTATTATGTTAATTGCCATTGCTACAGGTAGTGGTTTGCGGGAAAAAATTAGGAGTAAAATATCAGGTTTTAAGGGCCACATACAAATTACAAAATATGATGCCAACAATTCTGATGTTTCTTTAATACCCATTGATAAAAATCAGAACTTTTATCCTGTTTTTTCTAATATTGAAGGAATTAAAAATATTCAAATTTATGCCAATCAAGTTGGATTAATACGAACAAAAACCGATTTTGAAGGTATCGTATATAAGGGTGTTTCTACTGATTATGATTGGACGTTTTTTAATGAATATTTGATAGCAGGAAAAACTCCAAACTTTAATCAAAAAAGAACCAGAGATGTTCTGTTATCTAAAACTATTGTTAATAGATTGAAATTACAATTAAATGATACGATTAATGTAACTTTCTTTAAAAATAAGACTTCAAAATTTCCATCAAACAGAAAATTAGTAATCACTGGGATTTATAATACCGGTTTTTTAGAGTTTGATAAAAATATAATGATTGGAGACATAAGGCAGGTTCAGCGTTTAAATGGCTGGAATGAAAACGAGGTTGGTGGTTTTGAAGTTGTTTTAGAAAATTTTGACGATTTAGAACAAAAAAGTATTGAAGTTTACAAGGAGATTGATTCAACCTTAGATGCTACCACTATAGCTTCTAATTACCCTGGTTTATTTGAATGGATTGAGCTCTTTGACAATAATACGTGGTTTATTATTATCATTATGATTCTAGTAGCTGGTATAAATATGATTACAGCCTTATTGGTTCTAATTTTAGAACGTATCCCTACGGTTGGTATTTTAAAGGCAATGGGTAGTTCTAACTGGAGTGTAAGAAAAATTTTTTTGTATAATGCTTCATACTTAATTTTTGTTGGATTATTTTGGGGGAACTTAATAGGATTAACATTACTATTTGGGCAACAATATTGGGGGTTTATTTCTCTTGACCCAGCTACCTATTATGTTTCTGAAGTCCCTGTAAGTATAGATTTTTTATCTTTATTTTCTTTAAACATTGGCACCTTGGTTTTATGCTTTTTAATGCTAATCATCCCTTCCATTATTATCACAAAGATTCAACCTTCTAAATCTATTAAATTTGCTTGATAAACTTCATCGGAAAACACCATTTGCTTGAAGGATATCTCTGAAATATTTTGTTCCTTTACAGGATAATATAGAACATAATGCAATACGCTAAAAATATTTTAGAAACCATAGGGAATACTCCATTAGTCAAGATTAATCAATTGACAAAAGATTTACCGTGCTTGGTTCTCTCCAAATATGAAACTTTTAATCCTGGAAACTCTGTAAAAGACAGAATGGCTTTACAAATGATAGAGGATGCAGAATCCGACGGACGTTTAAAACCAGGAGGAACCATTATTGAAGGAACCTCTGGAAATACAGGAATGGGACTGGCATTAGCGGCCATTATAAAAGGATACAAATGTATTTTTGTAATGGCTGATAAACAGTCCAAAGAAAAAGTTGACATTCTAAGAGCAGTAGGAGCTGAGGTAGTTGTATGCCCAACTGATGTTGAGCCAGAAGACCCAAAATCGTACTATTCAGTATCAAAAAGACTAGGAAAAGAAATTCCTAATTCTTGGTATGTAAACCAATATGATAACCCAAGTAATTGTAAAGCACATTTTAAAAGCACAGGTCCAGAAATTTGGGAACAAACAAGCGGTAAAGTAACTCATTTTGTTGTTGGAGTTGGAACAGGAGGAACTATTTCAGGAGTTGGAAGCTATTTAAAAATGATGAATCCTGCAATAAAAATATGGGGTATAGATACCTATGGATCAGTATTTAAAAAATATCATGAAACTGGGATATTTGATGATAAAGAGATTTACCCATATATTACTGAAGGTATTGGAGAAGATATTTTACCACTTAACGTAAACTTTTCTTTAATCGATGGTTTTACCAAAGTAACTGATAAAGATGCTGCTATCTATACTCAAAGACTTGCAAAAGAGGAAGGAATGTTTTTAGGAAATTCTGCTGGAGCAGCAATTAAAGGTCTTCTTCAATTAAAAGAACATTTTACCAAAGATGATGTGGTTGTTGTATTATTTCATGATCACGGAAGCAGGTATGTCGGTAAAATGTTTAATGATGATTGGATGCGTAAACAAGGCTTTATTTAAGATTTTCTCTACAAAATGGTTGTGAAATATAATCTTAATTAAGATTGCTATCTTTATAATCTAATTTTAAACTATGAAAATTTTTAAAATAATATTTTTTGTATTGTTTATTATTTCATGTAATGACAATCAACAACCAACAAAAAACCCTATGAATTATTCGGATGAAATTTTGGAGAGATCTCAAGAAATTCATAATCGAGTATTGGTTCTAGATACTCATGTAGACATTAATGTGGCTAACTTTACAAATGATAACAATTATACTGAAGATTTAGGAAATCAAGTTAATCTTCCTACAATGGAAGCAGGTGGTTTAGATGTTGCTTGGTTTATTGTGTATACAGGGCAAGGACCGTTGACAAAAGAAGGATATAAAAAAGCTTATGAAAACGCGATTAGTAAATTTGAAGCCATTCATAAATTAACTAAAGAAATTGCACCAGACAGAATTGGTTTGGCAGTAAATTCATTTGAAGCAAGAGAATTGCATCGTTCAGGTAAGAAAGTTGCTATGATTGGAGTAGAAAACGCTTATCCTCTGGGTTTAGATATCTCTAGGGTGAAAGAATTTTACGATAGAGGTGCAAGATACATGTCCTTATCTCATAATGGACATAGTCAGTTTTGTGATTCTAATACAGGAGAATTAGATAGCTTATGGGTAGATAATGGAGTAAGTGATTTAGGAAAACTCGTGATTGAGGAAATGAATAAATGGGGTATGATGATTGATGTTTCTCATCCATCAAAACAATCTATTAAAGACATGATAACCCTTTCCAAAGCTCCTATTATAGCTTCTCATTCTTCTGCAAGAGCATTATGCAATCATAGTAGAAATCTAGATGATGAGCAGTTAGAATGGATGAAGTCTAACGGTGGAGTTGTTCAAACAGTAGCATTTAGTTCTTATGTAAGTAAAGAAAAACATGAAGCATATGCAGCTACTCTTTCTGAAAAAGTTAAAAATTTAGCCAAAGAAAGAGGAGTGAATATAATGTCTTGGGATGAAATAAGAAAATTAGAAGATGCTAATCGAGATAATTATGTGAAGAAATATAAAGCAATTTCTAAAGAGGCAGCTGCTATGATGACTGCTTCAGATCCCAAACCAGTAAATGTATCAGACTATGTTGATCATATCGATTATTTAATAGAAAAAATGGGCTTAGATCATGTTGGTATCAGTTCAGATTTTGATGGCGGTGGAGGGATTTATGGATGGAATGATGCCTCTGAAACTTTAAATATTACAGCTGAGTTGGTAAAAAGAGGCTACACTGAAGAAGAAATTACTCAACTTTGGAGTGGTAATTTACTTAGAGTACTAGACGATGTCGATGCTGTTGCAAAGAAATTACAAAATGCAGACAAAGCATAAAAAATCTTTAAATATTTTAAAAAAAATTAAAAACCATCTCCATAGGAGATGGTTTTTTAACTAAAACTAATCAAATTACCTTTTATAAATCAAATAATCACGATATATTTAAATCTGCTTCAAGTATTGTGCCAAAAAATAATAAACGTTGTTTTCCCTCTAAAAAAGTTATCAATTTTATGTTAAAAAAACCCGAACTAATTAAAATTAATTTTATTTAGCATGTTTATGTGCTTTGTAAGAAGAACGAACCAAAGCACCACTTTCAACATACATAAAGCCCATTTCTAGACCCAAAACTTCGTATTTTTTAAATTGATCAGGAGTTATAAATTCCTGAACAGGTAGGTGTTTTTTTGTGGGTTGTAAATATTGCCCAATCGTTAAAACGTCTAATCCCACTTCTTGTAAATCTTTCATGGTTTGGATTACCTCATTTTCTGTTTCACCCAGCCCTAACATTAACCCGGTTTTGGTTCTCATTCCTTTTTCTTTCAAGTATTTAAGAACACCTAAACTTCTATCATATTTTGCTTGAATACGGACTTCTCGAGTTAATCTTCTAACCGTCTCCATATTATGAGAAACGACCTCAGGATGTACATTAATAATACGGTCAATTTGTTTGGTCTTTCCTTGAAAATCTGGAATTAAAGTTTCCAACGTTGTCGTTGGGTTTGCTCTTCTAATAGCCTCTACTGTTTCAGCCCAAATAATAGACCCTCCATCTTTTAAATCATCTCTATCAACGGAAGTGATGACGGCATGTTTTATGCCCATAATTTTAATTGACCTAGCAACTTTTTCAGGTTCATCCCATTCTACGGTATCAGGTCTTCCAGTTTTTACACCACAAAAACCACAGGATCTTGTGCAGATGTTTCCTAAAATCATAAAGGTAGCAGTCCCTTCTCCCCAACATTCACCCATATTAGGGCAACTTCCGCTAGTGCAAATCGTATTTAATTTATACTTATCTACCAATCCTCTTAGTTCTGTGTATTTTTTTCCTACAGGTAACTTTACACGTAACCAGTCAGGTTTTTTAACTCTTTTAGGAGCCACAGAAGAATCGTTCGTTTTTTTGTGTTCCGAGAATTTTTTACCAACGGGTAATTTGACTCTAGACCAATTTGGTTCTTTAACTCTTTCAGGAAGTACAGCAGTATTATTTGCCATTGTCTATCAATTTATAAAGCAAAGTTACAAAGAAAACAATTAAAAATTCAATATGAACCAGATACTAAATCCAATTAAAAAAATAATTCCACATATGCTCAAAATCTTCATATATATTGAAGGGTGGTATTTTTTTGGAGTATACTTTCCGCTAATTAAAATAAAGTTTAAAATGGCATAAAAAGGAGCAGTTAAAAAAGATAGTATAGTTGCTATTTTAACCATTAATCCCATATCCTCTATAAAATACCTAAGAATTATATAGGTTCCTAAACCTAAAAGAATAATCCAAAACCAGTAATTCAATTTTATTTTCGATGAAAATAATAAATCATTGGCTTTAGACATTGCTCTGGGTGAGGCATCCAAGGTTGTAATAGTGGTGCTAAACATTGTTGTAAAAGCTGCTATTGCAATAAATATATAGGCAAAATCACCTAAGTTTTTTGTATATAATTCAATCAACTGACCCGCAAACACACTTCCTTTATTAGAAAAACTCTGACCGGTATTGTTCATGACTAAAGCGCCAAGAATTATAAAACATACTGCCAATATTATAGTACCAATATATCCAATATTAAAGTCAAAAACAGCTTCTTTAATTGTTGTTTTTTTTGACGTTGTCTTTTCTTTTTCTAAAGTCCATATGGACTGCCATATTGAAATATCTAGTGGTGCTGGCATCCAACCTAAAAACGCAATTAAAAAATAAATTTCAACAGTCTCTTTGGGGAATACTTGAGTAAATGTATATACTTGATTGTTTTTTGTAATAGCAATACTAACAGCAATAAGCGTAGATATAGTTAATATTAAAATAACATATTTCATTAAGCTATCCAAAAGTTTGTATTTTCCAATGAGTAATATAGAAATACTAAGAATTGTAATTAATAAAGACCAAGTAACCATATCAAAAACTCCAAAAAGATTAACGGCTAATCCTGCTGTAACAATAGTAACTGCGGCTTGTATAATAAACATAGTAATAAAACTGATACTATAACTAATTGCCAAAACTCCTTTTCCTAATTTTTTATAGCCATCTAATAATGTATCTCCAGTAGCTGCTGCATACCGAGGTCCAAATTGAAAAAAAGGATATTTTAAAAAAGCTGCAATTACTATTGCCCATAAAAAACCAAAACCAAAATCAGCTCCAGCTCTTGTCGATTGGACTAAGTGAGAAACACCAATCGCTGCACCTGCAAAAAGTAACCCTGGACCCAATGACTTAAGGATATTTTTTTTCATTAAGCTTTCTTTATAATCTCTGCTAATATTTTTTTTGCACGTAATAATTTTACTTTTACATTACTCATAGGTTCATTCAATTGATGAGAAATTTCTTTGTAGCTTAATTCTTTAAAAAAACGCAGATGAATGACCTCTTGATATTTTGGTTTTAACTGTTTAATATCTTGCAATAGCTTGGCTAAATTTTGTTCGGTAATAAGTTTGTCTTCAGGAGAAGGATTGTTATCAATAATCTTATAAGTTTCAGCTTCTTGACCCTCACTAGTAGTCGTATTTATAGATTTTTTATTTCTTCTAATCAGATCTATATGTATGTTTTTAGAAATAGTAATTAGCCATGTCTTAAACTGATATTTTTCATCAAAACTATTAATTTTATCAAATGCTTTTGAAAAGGTCTGAATGGTAATGTCTTCAGCATCATTTTCATTTTGAATTCTTTTTAATTGATAATTGTAAATACTAGACCAAAAGTGATCTAATAAAAAGTTAAAAGAACCTTGGTCACCAAGTTTTGCTTTTTGAATGTGAGTAGCCAAAATTTCTTTAGTTATTTCCAATTTGCCAGTTTTGAAGTAGAGTTGGATATAAATATAACAAATTGAAACAGAACTAAAAATAGTTCCAAAAAAGGTAAAAAATAAAGCATACGGGTTTCTAGTAATCTTTTCGCAGAAAAACCAACTATTAAATAATTAAAAGCATAGTAGGTTAAAATAACACCTATACTGTAAGGATCTCTTTTAAAAATTAATATGAGAGGGAATAAAAAAAGAAAAATTAATTTAGAGCTATCAAATAATCTTAAGAAGAATTTATGCTTAAATTTAAAATGTGCCACTGAGTTTAATTCCGTTTTTTTTAAATTAAACCATTTTTTAAGAGTGTTTGGAGCATCAGAAATTATAAAGCTATTTTGGGTTATGGCTATCGTTGTATTTGATGATGTGGCTGCATCTCTAATAAAAAGATTATCATGTCCAAAGTTTGTTTTTATATGACTGATAAAACCATTGACTTTAAAAAATTCATTTTTTTTATAGGCTAAGTTTTTTCCATTAGCCATGATAGGTGTTCCTATTTTAGCGTAAGAAAAATATTGAATAGTTGAGAGCAATTTTTCAAACCGAATTAACATATTTAAAAAAGAATGTTTTTTTGATTGATATGAACCATATCCTATGATAATAGATTTAGAATCAGAAAAAAGAAGACTCATCTCTTTAATCCACTTTTTTGAATTAGGAATACAATCAGCATCTGTGAAAAGTAATTGTTCATAATTCGCCGACTTAATTCCTAGTGTTAGGGCATATTTTTTATTTCCCCAGAAAGCCTCGTTATTTTTCACATTTACAATCTTGATTCGTGGATCATCTGCTTGAAATTTTTTCATCTCTTTTAATGTTCCATCGTTTGATGCATCATTAATTAAGACCAATTCATAAGTTTCATACTCTTGTTTTTGCAGTAATGGAATAAGGCTTTTTAAATTATTGAGGTTGTTTTTAGCATATACAATGACAGATACTGGAAGACACTCATCAAATGGTTTTTTAAAAGTTTTATGAAGTAGAAAGGATGTGAAAGTTATGTAGTAGCAAAATTGAATCACTGCGGTAACTACAAAAGCGTAGAATAAAACAGTAATGATCATCTAAAATTAATTATGAGTTGGTTCAGTACAATCCTCAAACTGGTCAGCTGTTTTACCACAAAAACCACAAGCTTCACCATTTTTATTCAGAAGTGGATTTTGACTAGCACAAGTTCCAGCAAATTTACCATCTTTTTTTGCCCAAATTTTTATTGCTATTCCTGCAACGCCTATTGCCAACAAACCAATGGTTAATAAAATAAGTTTCATTTGATTTTAAATTTGATAAACAAAGATAATAATTCTTATAAAACATCTGAGGAATTTACCGGTGTTGTTGTATATTTTTCAAACCTAAATAAGAACCTGTTTTATCATAAAATAATTCATTCAATAATATTCACTTCGATGTCTAAAGTAATTTCAAACATATCTAAAATGGTTTGTTGAATTTTCTTGGCAAGTAAATAAATATCTTTTCCACTCGCTTTATCATAATTTACTAAGACAAGTGCTTGCTTGTCATGTACACCACAATCTCCATACCTTTTGCCTTTAAAGTTAGCAGTTTCTATTAACCACCCTGCAGGTATTTTGTAATAATGAGCAACATCATCACTTCTATTTGCTGATTTTATTTTGTAAAATGGAATATTAGAATATCTATCTTGGAGTTTTTTAAATTGTTTTGAATCAATGATTGGGTTTTTAAAAAAACTACCACTATTTCCAAGATTTTTGGGATCTGGTAATTTAGATTGCCTAATATTAATCACAGCATTAGATATATCTTTGATTGTTGGATTAATAATTTTTTTAAGAGCTAACTCCTCTTCAATAGCACCATAATTGGTGTACAATTGATGATTTTTTTTTGTGAGTTTGAAACTTACTGAAGTAATAACAATTTTTCCTTTTAATTCATTTTTAAATATAGAATTGCGGTATCCAAAATCACATTTTTTATTTGAAAATTCAACTTTTTTTGAAGTACTTATATCTATTCCTTCTACTTTGGTAATTACATCTTTTACTTCTGCACCATAAGCTCCTATATTTTGAATAGGTGATGTTCCCACGTAACCAGGGATTAAGGAGAGGTTTTCAACACCACCATAATTTTGAGAAATACACCACATAACAAATTCATGCCAGTCTTCACCAGCATTTACAGTTAGCTGAACCTCACTTTCATTTTCGTAATTTATTGATATGCCCTTAATATTAATGTGAATAACAAGTTTGTCTATATCTTTAGTAAGTAACATATTGCTACCACCACTTAGTAAAAAAACATCCTTTTCTTGTGTTAAGATTTTTTGTAGGTTGTGAAAACTATCAACGGAAACAAATCTACTGGCAGTAACATGTATACCAAAAGTATTAAAAGGTTTAAGAGAAATGTTTTGTTGAATATTCAATTCTTGATTTTTTGTGACTAATTTATTTTTAAATACAAAAATATTATCTTAATACTAGTTAAATTTATTTTTTTCTTTTTTGTAAGAAGCTAACGCTATTTTTAAAATTTCAACACATCTAACAAGATGCTCTTTGTTTAAAACATAGGCCATTCGAACTTGATTTTTACCTTCACCTTCAGTAGAATAAAAACCACTTGCAGGCGCCACCATTAAAGTTTCGTTATTGTGATGAAATTCTTCTAAAATCCAACGAGCAAAATGATCTGTATCCTCAACGGGTAATTCTGCAACACAATAAAAAGCACCCTTAGGATTGGCAACCTTTACACCACTAATTTTTTTTAATTCAGTAATCAGCGTATTCCTTCTCTCAACATATTCTTCAATAACCTCATTAAAATAAGTTTGAGGAGTGTCTAATGCTGCCTCACTAGCTAATAAAGCATAGGTTGGTGGGCTTAATCTTGCTTGAGCAAATTTAATGGCAGTATTCATAAAATCTATATTTCTTGAAACAATACAACCAATCCTTGCTCCACACATACTATATCTTTTTGAAACAGAATCAATCATAATAGCATGTTGCTCTAAACCACTTTCAGACATCACAGAATGATGTGTATTATTGTCATAAGCAAACTCTCTATATACCTCATCTGCAATTAAGAATAAATCGTATTTTAATACAAGTTTTTTTAATTTTAGAATTTCTTCCCTACTATAAAGATATCCGGTTGGGTTTCCAGGATTACAAATTAAAATTGCTTTAGTTTTTTCAGTTATTAATTTTTCAAAATCATCAATATTAGGTAGTGCAAAATTATTTTCAATTTTTGAAATTACTGGAACTACAGTAACTCCAGATGCAGTTGAGAATCCATTATAATTTGCATAGAACGGCTCCGGAATTATGATTTCATCACCTGGATCTGTGATGCTACCCATAGTAAATAAAAGTGCCTCAGACCCACCAGTAGTGGCAATAATATCTTGCGATGAAATAAATATATTATTTTTTTTATAGTAGTTAGTTAATTTTTCTCTGTAGGTTTCAGAACCCTCAGATCTAGCATAAGAAAGTACTTCTATAGTATTGTTTTTAACAGCGTCTAGAGCAACTTTGGGTGTTTTAATGTCTGGTTGACCAATGTTTAAGTGGTATACTTTTATTCCTTTTTTTTTAGCAGCTTCTGCAAAAGGAACTAATTTTCTTATTGGAGACTGAGGCATCAATGCTCCTTTTTTTGATATTAAAGGCATTTTATTATTATGTAGTTTATAGTTTCACAAAAACTTTTAAAGTGTTAACTTAAAATAGTTTTTTAGTTATCTATTGATAATATGTTTTTTTTCTTTTCAAGTGAAGCTGTTTTTTCAATATAGCCTTTAATTTTTACCATTTTACGATCATTTTTTGCATTTGAAAAAATAGTAATGGCTTTTGAAAAGCCCCCAAGTCTTTTTGTATCATAAGAAACTTCAATTTTGCCTTTATCACCTGGCATTATTGGTTGATCTGGTTTTTTTGGAACCGTACAGCCACAAGAGGCTTGAACCCTTGTTATAATTAAAGGTGATTTCCCAATATTAGTGAATTCGAACACTCTCACACCATCAGCTCCTGAGGTTATTTTACCATAATTAATGGTTTCAGTTTTAAATTTAAATTCTGGTTTATAATCATCAGCTTCTTGAGCAAAAGAAATATTAGAAATTAAAAAGATTACAAGAAACGTTGAAAGGTTTTTCATGAGAAACTATGATTTTGTAAATATCAAAACAAATTTAATCAAAAATTATTCAACAGACTTTTAAATACTATAGATAATTGTACTTTTACAGATTAAAGGTGAAAAGTATAATTAGGTATGAGTATTCCGTCAAAATATGATGCAAGTTTAGTAGAAAGTAAATGGTATGACTATTGGATGAAACATAATTATTTTCATTCTGAAGTAGACGACAGAGAACCTTATACCATTGTAATTCCTCCACCCAATGTAACTGGGGTATTACATATGGGACATATGCTAAATAACACCATTCAAGATGTCCTAATACGACATGCCCGCTTATGTGGTAAAAATGCTTGTTGGGTTCCTGGAACAGATCATGCGTCTATTGCAACTGAAGCTAAAGTTGTTGCTAAATTAAAAGAACAAGGTATTGATAAAAATGATCTTACACGTGAGGAGTTTTTATCATACGCCTGGGAATGGAAAACGGAATACGGAGGTATTATTTTAGACCAACTTAAGAAGTTAGGTGCTTCTTGTGATTGGGAAAGAACTGCGTTCACAATGGATCCGGAAATGTCAGAGTCTGTTATAAAAGTTTTTGTTGACCTGTTCAATAAAGGATTGATTTACAGAGGATATAGAATGGTGAATTGGGATCCAGAGGCAAAAACAACCTTGTCTGATGAGGAGGTGATTTATGAGGAAAAACAAGGTAATTTATATTACATAAAATATCAAATTGAAGGGAGTAATGAAGAATTAACTATTGCGACAACCCGCCCTGAAACAATTTTTGGAGATACAGCAATATGTATTAATCCGACAGATAATCGTTTTAAACACCTTAAAGGTAAAAAAGCAATTGTTCCTATTTGCAATCGTGTTATTCCTATTATTGAAGATGAATATGTAGATTTAGAATTTGGAACTGGTTGTTTAAAAGTTACACCAGCTCATGACATAAATGATAAAATTTTAGGCGATAAACATGCATTAGAAGTAATTGACATTTTTAATGAAGACGCTTCTCTTAATTCATTTGGTTTACATTATGAGGGAAAAGATAGATTTGTTGTCCGAAAAGAAGTTATTAAAGAATTAAAACAAAAAGGATTTTTATTCAAAATAGAAGTACATGTTAACAAAGTAGGAACTTCAGAAAGAACAAAAGCAGTAATTGAACCAAGACTATCTGATCAATGGTTTTTAAAGATGGAAGATTTAGTAAAACCAGCTATTATAGCAGTTTTAGGTGATGAAACCGAGATAAATCTTTATCCTAAAAAATTCGAAAACACCTACAGACACTGGATGGAAAATATTCGTGATTGGAATATTTCAAGACAATTATGGTGGGGTCAACAAATTCCTGCATATTTCTTCGGAGATGGAAAAAATGATTTCGTAGTTGCTGAAACAAAAGAAGAGGCCTTTGAAATGGCTAAAAAGAAATTATTAGCTTCTTCAAATGAATTTGATGATTCTTTTTCAATAAATGATTTACGTCAGGACGAAGATGCTCTTGATACATGGTTCTCCTCTTGGTTATGGCCTATATCAGTTTTTGATGGTATTAGAAATCCAAAAAATAAAGAAATAAGATATTATTATCCAACTAATGATTTAGTCACTGGGCCAGATATTTTATTTTTCTGGGTTGCTAGAATGATAATTGCGGGATATGAATATAAAGAAGAAAAACCATTTCAGAATGTTTATTTAACAGGATTAGTTCGTGATAAACAACGACGTAAAATGTCTAAATCATTAGGGAATTCTCCAGATGCTTTAAAATTAATTGAAACTTATGGAGCTGATGGAGTTAGGGTAGGTTTGTTGTTAAGTTCCGCTGCAGGAAATGATTTAATGTTTGATGAAGAGTTGTGCCAACAAGGAAAACAGTTTGCCAATAAAATTTGGAATGCATTTCGTCTAATTAAAGGTTGGGAGATTGATGAAAATTCACCTCAGCCTCAAACAGCAAGTATTGGTTTGGAATGGTATAATTCTAAATTTCAAAAAGCTTTAGCTGAAATAGAAGATCACTTTTCTAAGTATCGTTTATCAGACGCTTTAATGATCATATATAAATTAATTACAGACGATTTTTCTTCCTGGCTATTAGAGATTGTTAAACCAGCATATCAACAGCCAATTGATGCAACTACTTTCGGTGAAATTGTTTTAATATTAGAAAACAATTTAAAAGTATTACATCCGTTTATGCCATTTTTAACTGAGGAAATATGGCATCATATAGCTGATAGAACACCAGAAGAAGCATTAATTATTGCAAAGTATCCAGTTCAAAATAAATTTAACACTGAAATTATTTTAAAATTTGATATTGCTTCAGCTATTATTTCAGGAATTAGAACCATAAGAAAAGAGAAAAATATTCCTTTCAGGGAACCTATCAAACTATTTGTTATTAACAGAGAAAAAATTAATAATCAATTTGATTCTTTAATTAAGAAATTAACCAATACTTCTGTAATAGAAAATGTTCTAGAAAAAGTTGATGGAACTTCATTTAGAGTCAAGTCAAATGAATATTTTATACCTATATCAAAAGAAAATATTAATATAGAAGCTGAGAAGGCAAAATTAGAATTAGAACTAAATAGAGCAAAAGGGTTCCTTTTTGGAATTCAAAAAAAATTATCTAATGATCGTTTTGTAAACAATGCACCTGAGCATGTAATTACTCTTGAACGGAAAAAAGAATCGGATACATTAGCAAAGATAAAAACAATTTTAAGCAGTCTTGATGGTCTAAAATAAATGAAGAACACACTTCTTTAATTTAACAGCTAAAACATCAATTAACATATGTTTAGCTAGTATCTGTTTTGTATTAATTAATTGTTAATTAATTGTAAATTTTTTTTGTTAGCGATTTTTTTTTTTGTAATTTTATATGGAAATTAAAAAAAAATAACGACGTGAAAATTACCCCAAAACCAACATGTGCTATTGCATATTCTATTCAACTATTAGGTGATAAGTGGTCATTTCTAATTTTGAGAGATCTTGTCATACACAAAAAAACCAGATTTAAAGAACTAAGAGAGTCAAAAGAAAAAATTGCAAGTAATATTCTTGCAAACAGACTAAAGTCTCTTCAGATTAATGGCTTTATAGAAAAATTAGACCCAACCGGTACAAAAAAGAGTACTCAATACATAGCTACTGACAAAGGAATTTCATCTTTACCTATGATAGTTGAATTGTATTTATTTTCAATTCATTCAATTGATGAATCTTTTCTTGATGAATCTCAATTAAATATAAAAAAACAAATAGTATCCAATAGAGTATTGTTTGAAAAAACTAGAAGAAATGATTATATTAATCATGTAAACAAATTAAAAAATAATTTAAAAGAATTTAAGCTCTTAGCTCAACTTAATTAGTTTTTTCACCACTATATTGTTTTAGATGAGTGCTTCACGCAATACTGTAATTGGGTGTTTAGCCTTTCGTTTTGTTCCATCATAAATTTGGTGACGACAACTAGTTCCTGAAGCAACAATTTCTATATCCTTAGAGATGTTTCTTATTTTAGGGAATAAGGTGTCTTCTCCGACCTGCATACTAACTTGGTAATGTTCTTTCTCATAACCAAAAGAACCTGCCATTCCGCAACAACCAGTGTTCATGATGGTAGGTTTGTAGTTTTGAGGAATATTCAAAATTGAAAAAGTAGCATAAGTGCTCGATAATGCTTTTTGATGGCAATGCCCATGTATTTTTATATGCTTTACTTCTTTAGAAAATTGATTACTTCTAATATTTCCTTGATCAAATTCCTTTTGAAGAAACTCCTCTATTGTAAATGTATTTTTAGAGATCATAGAAGCTGCATTTATATCATCTGCTAAACGAATATATTCATCTCTAAAAGTCAAAATAGCTGAGGGTTCTATACCAACAAGTGGAGTTTTTTCAGAAATAAAATCTTTAAATAATGAAACATTTTTATTTGCTATAGCTTTAGCCTCTTTTAAAAACCCTTTAGAAATAAAACTTCGGCCACTTTCTGGATGATTTATAAGGGTTGGGTTATAGCCTAGCCTTTTTAAAACTGCAATAGTATCTTTACCAATTTCCGTGTCATAAAAATTGGTAAATTCATCACAGAAAACATATACAGTTTTGTTACTACTTGAATGTGTTTGTTTCTTATACCAAGCCTTTAAAGTCTTTGGTGTTAATTTCGGAACACTTCGCTTCAGCGAAATACCCATGATAGACTTTGTTAAATAGGTATTTAACACCAAGTTTGTAAGTCTAGGAACTAAGCTCCCAATTTTGTTATACTTTACATTATTGGCAAACATTGAATTTCTAAAGGAATACCCATTTTCTTCTTGATATTGATAAAGAAATTCACTTTTAAGTGCAGCTACATCAACATTACTAGGACATTCTGAAGCACAAGCTTTACAACTTAAACAGAGATCAAAAACATCTTTAAGTTCTTGATGATTAAATTTATTAACCTGTTCAGAATTGGTTAAAAATTCACGTAAAGTATTTGCTCTTGCTCGTGTAGAGTCTTTTTCATTTTTTGTAGCTCTATAACTAGGACACATGGCTCCCCCGGCAGAAGCAGGTTTTCTACAGTCTCCAGATCCATTACATTTTTCAGCTAATTTTAAAATTCCTTGATTATCTGAAAAATCTTGAATTGTTTTAATTTCAGGCTCTATTCTATTTATTTCATATCGAAGACTTTTATCCATTGGAAAAGCATCTGTAATTTTTCCTTGGTTAAAGATATTATTTGGATCAAATGTTTTTTTAATACGTCTTAATAGTTGATAGTTGTCTTCACCAATCATTAGAGGAATAAATTCTGCACGAACAATACCATCTCCATGTTCTCCGCTAAAAGATCCTCCATATTTTTTCACCAATTGTGCAGTTTCTGTAGTTATTTTTCTAAATAAAGAAACATCCTCAGATTTTTTTAAATTTAAAATTGGACGCAAATGTAATTCACCAGCCCCAGCGTGAGCATAATACACTGCTTTTTGCTGATATTTATCCATAATTTTAGTGAATTCTTCAATGTATTTTGGGAGATCGTTTAAATCCACGGCGGTGTCCTCTATACAAGCTACAGCTTTTTTATCACCAATTATATTTCCTAGTAGCCCCAATCCAGCCTTACGAAGATCAAACATTCGTTTGATGTCATCTCCTAATATTTTAGGGTGATGATAACCAAAATTATTGTTATTCAAATCAGCAATTAATCGATCTGCTTTATCCTCAACATCTTCTTTAGTGTTTCCTGAAACTTCAAACATTAAAATAGCTTCAGGGTCTCCTTGAATAAAGAAGCGGTTTTTTGCTTGCTCACGATTATTTTTTGTACAATCTAAGATAACTTTATCCATTAATTCACAAGCATATAACTCATGATTCATTCCTAAAACCGTAGCTTTCAAACTTTCGTTGACGCTTTTGAAATGTGAGGCAACAATAATACTTTCTTTAGGTTGTACAGCATCTAATTGTATGGTTATAGCCGTAGAAAAAACCAACGTCCCTTCACTACCTGCTAAAAGTTTAGCTATATTTATGGTAGTTTCTTGTCCGCCAAATAAATTTGAAGTTAGTAATTCATCTACTGCATATCCAGTATTTCTTCTATGAATACTAGGTTTTGGAAATTGATTTTTTATTTCTTGCTGAATTCTTTCTTGTGAGAGTTCCTTAAAAATGGAAGCATAAATTTCACCTTCTAAAGTCTTTTGTTGAGTTTTTAATTTAAATTCTTTAGAGGATATTTCTTTGAAAGAAACTTTTGAACCATCACTTAATATACCGTCAATTTGTAAAACTTTATCTCTTGTTACTCCATATTTAATGGAAGTACTTCCAGATGAATTATTTCCTACCATACCCCCAATCATACATCGATTTGATGTAGATGTATTTGGACCAAAAAAGAGTCCAAAAGGTTTTAAAAATAAATTGAGTTCATCTCTAACTACTCCTGGTTCAACAGTAATTGTTTTATTGAGTTCATCAAAAGCGATGATATTTGTAAAATGTTTAGAAACATCCACGATGATTCCTTCACCAACACATTGGCCAGCCAAAGATGTTCCTGCTGTTCTAGGAATTAAAGTCACGAGATTAGATGTGGCAAATTCAATTAAAATCTGAAGATCTTTTTCATCTTTTGGATAGGCAATAGCTAAAGGTATTTTTCTGTATACAGAAGCGTCTGTAGCGTATAGAGCCTTATGTAAATTATCATATACAAGTGATCCAGATAACTTTTTTTCAATTTCTTGTAATTTGTTTTCCTCTATCATTCCCTATTTTTGAACATTTTGGCCCTCTTTATATTTATTTAACATTTCATGTAAGTTTATCTAAGCAAATTTTATATAGTATGTAATTAATAATCAAAAATAAGAGTTTTGATCCAAAAAAAAGTAAGATTTGTTTTTAATATCTTTGTTAAAATCAAATCTAAATACGAATGAAAAATATAGTTCTCACCTTATTATTTTTAACAGTTTCTTTTTCAATAAATTCTCAAGAATTAAACCTAAATTATTACATTCCATCTGATCAAAATTATGATGATAAAATACCTACTCCAAAAGAGGTTATTGGTCATCAAGTAGGAGAGTGGCATGTTACTCATGATAAACTTGCAGAGTACATGAAAGCGTTAGCCAAATCATCTGACCGTATTACTCTTGAAGATAGAGGGAAAACTTTTGAAGGAAGACCTTTATTATTGTTAACGATTACCTCACCAAACAACCACTCCCGAATAGACGATATAAGACAAAGGCACATAGACGGCACTAATGACTCTTCAGTGGATGTAACCAATGACCCTATTGTAGTCTATCAAGGTTTTTCTATTCATGGAAATGAAGCAAGTGGTTCTAATGCCTCTTTAGCTGCAGCGTATTATTTGGCAGCCTCTTTAACTAAAGATACAGAAGATTTATTAAAAAACACAATAATTTTATTTGACCCATCTTTTAATCCAGATGGTCTTCAACGTTTTGCTTATTGGGCAAATACAAATAAAAGTAAAAATATAAATCCAGATCCAAACGATCGTGAGTATTTTGAAGTATGGCCAAGAGGACGAACTAATCATTATTGGTTTGATATGAACAGAGACTGGTTACCAGTTCAACTACCAGAATCCAGAGCAAGAATAAAAACTTTTCATAAATGGTTGCCAAACATTTTAACAGATCATCATGAAATGGGTTCAAATTCTACTTTCTTTTTTCAACCAGGTATCCCTAGCCGTACTCATCCATTAACACCACAATTAAATCAAGATTTAACAAGAGAAATTGGTAATTATCATGCAAAAGCATTGGATAAAATAGGGTCACAATATTATTCTGAAGAAAGTTTTGATGATTTTTATTACGGTAAAGGATCAACATTTCCTGATATAAATGGCGGTATTGGTATTTTATTTGAACAAGGAAGTTCAAGAGGTCATGCTCAAGAGACAACTAATGGTGTTTTAACCTTTCCTTTCACAATTAGAAATCAATATACAGCAGCAATGTCTACTCTTGAGGCTGCAAAAAATATGCGTGTGAGAATCTTAAAATACCAGCAAGATTTTTATAAAGAAGCAAGAAATGAATCCTCAAAAGCAAAAGCAATAGTATTTGGTGATCATAAAGATGCTGCAAAAAGTTATCATTTAGCAGAGGTTTTAAAAAGACATCAAATTACTATTCATGAATTGAAGTCGGATTTTAGAGCAGCTGGTAATAAGTTTAGAAAAGGGTACAGTTATGTTGTTCCAATGAATCAAAAGAATCAAAAATTGGTAAAGGCAATGTTTGATGTAAGAACAAGCTTTAAAGACAGTTTGTTTTATGATGTTTCTGCATGGACATTTAATCATTCATTTGGTTTAGATTATGCTGAAAATATTTCATTAAATAATGCTGGGCCAGAAATTAAAACATTAAAAATAAATGAGGGTAGTGTTAATAAAAAGAGTGATGTTGGTTATCTGATGCCTTGGAATGAATATTATACACCCAAAGCCTTAAATGCAATATTGCAAAAAGGGTTACGTGCAAAAGTATCTATGAAAAACTTCAATAATGGAGGTAATTCATATGATTATGGGACTATTCAAATACCTGTTCAAAACCAAAAGCTGGATAGTCAAGAATTATTTGATTTCTTAAAAATAGTTGCAAATGAGAGTCATTTACAAATTTATGGAGTAACCACAGGTTTAAATGATGGTATAGATTTAGGGAGTAATAATTTTAGGAATATTAAATTACCTAAGGTAGCAATGTTAGTTGGTAATGGAGTAAATGTAAGTGATCCAGGAGAAATATGGCATTTATTCGATCAACGATATGATATGCATGTTACAAAATTAGACATGATTTATTTTAATCGAATAGACATAAGTAAATATTCGGTTATAATAGCCCCTAACAGTAGAGGTTTAGACAAGAAATCAATTGAAAAACTTCAAAAATGGGTTCGTGATGGAGGTACTTTAATAGGGTACCGAAGTGCAGCCAAATGGTTAAGTGCAAACAAATTTATAAATATTGAGTTTAAAAGTGCAAATTTTGATACCATTAAAGATGTTTCTTTTGAGGCAAAATCTTTGAAAAGTGGAGCTCAAGTTATTGGTGGTGCTATTTTTGAGGCAAATATAGATCGTTCTCATCCTATTAATTTCGGATATAAGAATGATAAAATAGCGCTTTTTAGAAATACTACTCTTTTCATGAGGGCAGATAAAAAGAGTTATAATAATCCCATACAGTACACAAATAATCCTTTGTTAAGTGGTTATATATCTAAGGAAAATGCAAAAGTTATAAAAAATACAGTTCCTTTTAAAGTTCAAAGAATGGGCAGGGGAAGAGTTGTTGTGTTTACTGACAATACAAATTTTAGAGCTTTTTGGTATGGTACTAATAAACTACTTATGAATGCAGTTTTCTTTGGTGATAAAATGTAAATAATGAATAATTAAGAGATTTTATAAAGTCATGATTTTTTAGTGTAAAATTTCATGACTTTTTTTTCTTAAACTGTTTGTAACAAAACATAAAATTACACGTCCAATTAGAAATATATTTTAGGGTTTTATGAGTTTTTTTCGTGTATTATTAGCAATACTTTTTCCTCCTTTATCTGTCATAGATAAAGGATGTGGATCTTTTTTTATCATTTTTCTACTTACCCTTTGTGGTTGGATTCCTGGAGTTATTGGGGCCTTGGTCATTTTAAATAATCCAAAAAATAAATTTTAAATTTATCGGATTTGTTCTCCATTTTTGATTGATTGTGAAGTTTTTAAAAGCACAACATTGCCTTCTTTGTTGTATACTCCCAAAACTAGACATTCACTCATAAAATTTGCTATTTGTCTCGGTTTAAAATTAACTATGGCACTTACTTGCTTCTGAAGTAATTCTTTCTTTGTATAAAGATCAGTAATTTGAGCACTTGATTTTTTAATACCAATAGATCCGAAGTCAATAATTAATTGATAAGCAGCGTTCCGAGCTTTTGGAAAATCTTTAACCTCTATAATTGTTCCAATTCTTATATCAACTTTAAGAAAGTCTTCGAATGATATTTCTTCTTTCATTTTTTATTTATTATGGATATTTTTTTGACAACCCAAAGAGGTCCTATTAAAAGAAATTGTAAATCTTTTGCAAAAGAGGGTTTTTTACCTTCTATATGGTGTCCGTAAAATTGTCCTATCCAAGCAACAATAAATATGATCAAAGAGCCATATAATAAATTTATTATTGAGCTTAAAAAAAAGTTTCCTAAGATCGCTATACAGATAAAAAAAAGCATTTGTATAAAATACCAAAATCCTAGGCGCAAGTAAAAAAATAAAATAAAAATTGAAATAACAGTTGCCCAATTTTCTAACAAAGGGTTATACAATTTAAATATATTTTCAATAGAAGTTGATGGAATACTCATTAAGAGCCCTATTACACTAAAAAAAATTGCAGGTACACACAGGTAGTGAATAAATTGGTTTGTTGAATTTTGATGACTAACAGCATATTCATCAAACCATTGTTGAGCTGTTTTCATGTTGTAAAATAATTTAATCTAAAGATAGTGATTTTTTTTAGCTGATATTAATTATTGTATTTTCAGTATTTATGTTTCTAAACCTTATTTTTGAATCCTTTCAACTTTTTTAGATTTTTTAATGAATTTCTATTTTCAGGATTTATGGATAAAGATTTTTTGTAATATTCAATAGCTTTTAGGGTATCTTTTTCCTTAATAAAAGCATCACCCATACTATCATAAACTGACGATTTGTCTGGATATAGAGCGATATTTATTTTAAAGATCTCTTGAGCTTCTGTAATTTTATTTGCTCTCATGTATTTGTACCCCAATCTATTCAGTCTGTTTTGATTAATAGCAGGATCTAATGAATCATTTTGTTGAATCTTAATATAAGCGTTCATTGCGTTTGTATATTCTTTATTTTCAAAATATTCAAAAGCTGTTTTTTCTCCTTCAGATAGTTTTTTAAAATAAAATTTTTCTCCTTTATGTTCTCTTTTTTCTACTAATTCTATATGTATTTTAGGTGTAGAAATAAAAATTAACTTCTCATTAATTTCCTTAACATAAAATATACTATCATTAACCTTTATAGGTGTTAAATTCTTCCCCCTCCATTTTATTTTTAAAATATTATCTATAAAAAAAACATCTATTGTTTCATTTGAATTAAACAGATATTTTCCTTCAGAAATATTTATAAATTCTTGAGTGTTTTTTGAGTTATTACAGGAAATAAAAAAACAAAGACATATTAAGTAAAAATAAGATTTCATTTAACTATATATTTAATTAAAGTATAAACTTCTTAGCAGAGTTAAAAATAGGTTGTTATTTCTAATTTTTGTTACAAGATTTAACAAAAAAGTTAATCGTTAAAATCCAATTTGAATATTTTTTTTATTAACCTTTATAAAAAGGTAATTTTACAATTGTTGCAGGTATTTGTTTTTTTCGAACTTGAATAAAAATTTTAGTTCCTGGTTTAGAAGTTTCCTTAGGTACATATCCCATTCCAATCCCCTTACTCAAAGAGGGACTCATAGTTCCTGATGTAACCACTCCTATTTGTTTTCCTTCAATATCTACAATAGCATAGTCATGCCTTGGGACACCTCTTTCAGTAAGTTCAAAGGCAACTAATTTTTTAGTAATACCAGTTTCTTTTTGAGCTTTTAAATGATCTGAATTAACAAAATCTTTGGTGAATTTGGTAATCCAACCTAATCCTGCTTCTAAAGGAGATGTAGAGTCATTAATATCATTTCCATATAAACAATACCCCATTTCTAGTCGAAGTGTATCTCTGGCAGCTAAGCCAATTGGTTTAATGCCATAAGAAGCACCAGCCTCAAATACTAGTTCCCATAACTGTTCTACTTGATCATTTTTTACATAAATTTCAAACCCGCCAGAACCTGTGTAGCCTGTTGCTGAAATAATAACATCTTCAATACCTGCGAAATCACCTATTTTAAATTTATAAAACGGAATTTCAGACAAATTAACTGAGGTTAAAGACTGCATAGCTTCTATGGCTTTGGGTCCTTGAATAGCTAATAAAGAATAATTATCAGAAATATTTTTTAATTCTGCACCAATGCCTTTGTTGTATTTTTGAATCCACTTCCAATCTTTTTCTATGTTAGACGCATTTACAACAAGAAGGTATGTTTGTTCATTTATTCTGTAGCAAATTAAATCATCAACTATTCCACCTTCATCATTCGGGAAACAAGAATACTGAGCATCACCAATTGCTAATTTTGTCACATCATTAGAGGTGACTTTTTGAAGTAAAGTTAGCGCTTTTGATCCCTCAACTAAAAACTCACCCATGTGACTTACATCAAAAACACCAACAGCACTTCTAACAGTTAAATGCTCTGCTGTTACTCCTTCATACTGCACAGGCATATTGTATCCTGCAAACGGAACCATTTTTGCCCCTAAAGTTTCGTGAATATGTGTTAGTGCTGTATTTTTCATTAATGTATAATTTTATGGCTGTAAAATTATTAATTAATATTCAATTAAAAAGATTTAATCTGACTTGTTTTCTGTTTCAATATAATAGTTGTTATCTACTGAAAAACTGATGATGTTTTTATCTGATAAAAGCTTTTTCCATCGCCTAGCTGGCTTTATCCATTGTGAAGTAGAATTAATGAATACGTTTACAGGAATTGAAAAATTGTCTACAATATTAGACCATCTATATGATAGGGCACTATTCTCTATTTTATATTCCAAGATGGGTATCTTAATAGTTCTTAAATACTGATTAAAAAAGGGTTTCAAATCAATTTCAAAATACTTATCTATGTAGTCTTCTATCTGTTGTGTGGTCACAGTTTGGTGATAAAAATCTTTATTAAGTCCTACTAATATTGAACGCCATTTTTCGTCATTGTCTATAATTTGACGTAGTGTATGTAACATATTAGCACCTTTATAATACATGTCACTGGAGCCACTATTGTTTACATTGTAATATCCAATAATCGGTTTATCATTTTGAATTTTTTTTCGGGTACCAGTGACATAAGCATTACTAGCTTCTGTTCCAAAATGATAGTCTAAGAATAAATTTTCTGAATAGGCAGTAAAGCTCTCATGGATCCACATATCTGCTATGTCTATATTGGTAATGTTATTTGCAAACCATTCATGACCACTTTCATGAACGATAATAAAATCAAATTTTAAACCCCAACCCGTTCCACTTAAATCGATTCCTTTGTAGCCATTTTGATAACCGTTACCATAGGTTACAGAACTTTGATGTTCCATGCCTAAATACGGTACTTCCACCAATTTATAACTATCCTTATAAAAAGGGTAGGGTCCAAACCAGTGCTCAAATGCTTCTAAAGTTCTAGAAACTTCTTTGAATTGTTTTTTTGCCTTTTCTAGGTTGTAGGATACTACATAATAATCACAATCTAACACGCCTTTTTTTCCCTTGTATTTTTCTGTAAAGTGAACATAATCACCAATATTTATATTGACCCCATAATTATTAATCGGGTTAACAACCTTCCAGGTAGTTGTATTGGTTTTATTGGAGTTTTCTTTTGTTTGAATGAGTCTTCCATTTGCAACACTTATTAGATGTTTTGGTGCTGTAATACTTAACTCAATACCTTGGTTTGGTTCATCATACATATGGTCTTTAGATGGCCACCAAATACTGGAGCCACCTCCTTGACAAGAAGTAGCTATAAAATCATTTCCATTATTATCTTTTTCCCAGGTAAAACCATCATCCCATGGAGGATTATTACTAATTTTTGGAGCACCTTTAAAGTGAATTGTAATTTCATTTATAGCCCCAATTTGTTGATTATTTTTTAACCGAATATAATAAACGTTTCCTTCGCGGTTAAAGTTTAAGTTTTTATTATTTTCTGATACAGCTGTAATTTCCATGGGAGGTTGTAAGTCAATCTGCATGAGCTGATTTTGACTTAAAACTTCATAACGGATGACATTAGTTCCTTCTATACTTTTTGAGGAAGGCGATATCTTAAAGTCTAAATTATAGTGAAGTAAATCCCACCATACTCTCTCGGGAGTAATACTGCCTCTTAAAGTGTCTTGTTTAGAAAAATGAGATTGTTGTGCTAAACCATTACAAAAAGTTATAAAAATTAATAGTAAGGAGAAAAATCTTTTCATAATTAATCTGAATTATATACTGTGCTAAGTTAATTAAAAATGAATAGTTTTGTTCTATGTTAAAGTAGCTTTTAGAAGTTTTAATCTTGTATATTACATTGCTTAATACGTATCATTTATAATTTAAATACTAATGAGTAAAGAACAACCAAACAATCCACTTCACGGAATAAAATTAGCCACTATGTTAGAGGAATTATATGTAGAGTATGGATGGGAAGAATTGGGTGATATTTTAAACATAAATGCTTTCAAGAACAATCCTACTTACAAATCTAGTTTAAAGTTTTTAAGAACGACCCCTTGGGCCAGAGCTAAAGTTGAAAAACTATATTTAAAATCAATAATAGATTAATTGGATATAATTTCCAAAACAAGTTCTTTTGTCAGTGGTTTACCATTGGCAATTTCTTTTACTTTTTCAAAAGTAAAAACAAAACTACATCCTTCTTTGTAATGAGAACAACCGTATGCATTTTTACCTCTTAGTACAGTTCCTTTTTTACATTTTGGACAAGATATGGTTGAGGTTGATGACGTTGGTGTTATAATTTTCTTAGGTTCCAGCTTATATTTAAAGGCTTCATCAAAACGAATTATTCCTTCAACTTTTCCACGTTCAGTTTTAAATCCTTTTAAATTTGTGGTAGATTTTTTATTTAATAACCTAAGTAGTTGATTTTCTGAAATTTTTTTACCTAAAAATTGAAAAGGCATCACAAAATCACAAGAATTATTGAAATTAGAACACCCAAAAGCTTTAGAACCCTTTAATAATTGACCTCTGTCGCATTTTGGACATTTTTTACCTATGACTAGTTTTTTAGAAACCTCCTTTTTTTGTAGTAGTTTTTTATTAGTTTGAACATGAGAGATTCTGACATTGCTTTTATTAGAACGAACCTCATAAACCAACTCAT
>CBFHOD010000013.1:14727-46289 GCA_965657365.1 Flavobacteriaceae bacterium | reverse complement strand
GTTGGAGGCCCTCTCATTGCACTAACGTTGTTTTTATATTTTTACTTTGGTAAAAATTTTGGAGCATCAACCAATTTTGAAACCTTATGTACAATTGCTGGTGCAGGCAAAGTATCAAACTATTTTAAAAAAGATTGGAAAGAAAGAGATTTTGCGTTACTTTTTGTGGTAGGATTAATTGTAGGTGGGTTTATTTCGTCAAATTATTTAATACCTAATCAAGCAATAGACTTAAATCCTACAACAATTCAAGAATTAACAGAGCTAGGTTTTTCAAATCCAGCAAAGTCGTATTTTCCAGATGAAATCTTTAGCGATGAGATAGCTATGTCTTTAAAAGGATTTTTAATTTTAATCTTATCTGGAGTCTGTATTGGTTTTGGGACCCGTTATGCAGGTGGTTGTACATCTGGACATGCTATTACGGGATTAAGTAATTTTCAACTACCATCATTATTGGCAGTAATAGGTTTTTTTATTGGAGGTATTATTGCAGTTTGGTTTTTAATCCCTTTAATTTTTTAGATGATGAAGAATATAAAATTTTTAGTGTTAGGAATCTTTTTTGCAATTGTTTTAAGTAAAGTACAAGCTATTTCTTGGTTTCGATTTTACGAAATGTTTAAATTTCAATCTTTTCATATGTTTGGAATTATTGGGGGTGCAATTGTTGTCTCTTCTGTAATTATGCAATTGTTTAAAAGAGGTGTAATTAAGGATATAAATGGTAATAAAATAATTCCAAAGTCAAAAAAGAAAGGGGTTATTAGAACATTAGTAGGAGGAACTTTTTTTGGTTTAGGCTGGGGAGTTTCCGGCGCCTGTGCTGCCCCAGTTTTTGTTATATTAGGATTCAAATGGTTGCCTGCTTTAATCATTCTTTTAGGAGCTTTAATAGGTGCATTTATATATGGTTTGCTAAGTAAAAAATTACCGAGTTAAATCAAAAAATCTTTGAATATGCAAAAGCAATTGATTGACAATTTTGGAAGACAAATGGATTATATTCGTTTGGCTGTTACAGATCGATGTAATTTACGTTGTCAATATTGTATGCCTGCTCATGGGATAGAGATAGCACCTAGATCAGATTTATTAACCTTTAAAGAAATGTATCGAATTATTCGTGTACTCACAGAATTAGGGGTTACTAAAATAAGATTAACAGGAGGAGAGCCTTTTGTTCGAAAAGACTTTGTAGGGTTTTTAGAAATGCTTTCATTTAATGATTTGTTAGAAGCTATAAATATTACTACTAATGGGGCTATGATTTCTAAACATATTCCAGTCCTAGAGAGGATGGTTAAAATTAAACACATCAACTTAAGTATTGATAGTTTACAAAAGGAGAAATTTCATCAAATTACACGAAGAGATGTTTTTCCAGAAGTATATAAAACTTTTGAGGCATTAGAAAAAAGTAGTTTGAATTTAAAACTGAATGTTGTTGTTCAGCCAGGATTTAATACAGATGAAATTGTTGACTTTGTCGCCTTAACAAAAACTAAAAATGTAGCTGTTCGTTTTATTGAAGAAATGCCTTTCAACGGAAAAGGCCAGAGAGACATGACTGAAAATTGGAATTTTAACCGCATTTTAGAGGAGATAAAAACAACGTTTGTTGTTGAACCAATTTTTACAGAAAAATCATCAACATCAAAAAATTATAGCATTAAAGGACACATGGGTTCTGTAGGAATCATTCCTGCTTTTACAAGAACCATATGCAATGATTGTAATCGGATTAGAATCACACCCGTAGGAACTTTCAAAAATTGTCTATTTGATGATGGGGTTTTTAATATCAGAGATTTCCTAAGAAATGGAGCCAGTAATAATGATTTAAAGGAACTATTCTTAAAACTGGTAAAAGAAAAACCAGCAAATGGTTTTATAGCTGAAACGAATCGTAAAAAAGGGAATGTTTCTGAGAGTATGAGTACAATAGGTGGTTAAGTGTATTTATTTAACTTAGCAACATCAGTAAAAGTTATTCAAAAAATAAGCATAATAACAAGCACAAGAAGTAAATGACATCAGTTCAAGAAGCCTTACAAATTGTTTTAAAAAATAGTCTAGATTTTGGGTCTGAAAAAATTCCTTTTATGAAATCTGTAGGACGTATTTTAAAAGAAGATATTCATGCAGATAGAGATTTTCCACCATTTAATAGAGTTTCAATGGATGGTATTGCATTAGATTATGCTTCTTTTCAAAACGGAGAAAGAGCTTTTTTTATAGAAGGAATTCAGCCAGCAGGAAGCCCTCAAATTTCATTAAATGATCACAAGAATTGCGTTGAGGTAATGACAGGAGCTGTATTGCCAGGCAATACAAACGTAGTTATTAGATATGAAGATGTGTTAATTGAAAATGGAATAGCAAAAATTCAATTAGAGGAAGTTAAACATTTTCAAAACATTCATGCAAAAGGAAAAGATAGAAAAGAATGCGATATTATAATTCATAAAAATAAGCTTATCTCTGCCTCAGAAATTGGTGTTTTGGCAACAGTTGGTAAGTCAGAAGTAAAGGTTGCTAAACAGCCCAAAGTTATGATCATTTCTACGGGTGATGAATTAGTTGATGTAAACGAGACTCCATTAGATCATCAAATTAGAATGAGTAATGTATATACGCTAGTTTCATTATTAGATCGTTTACATATTTCATCTGAAACAGATCATATCTCAGATGATAAACCTATTTTAAAACAAAAGATTAAAGGGTATTTAAAAGATTTTGATGTCTTGTTATTTAGTGGAGCTGTAAGTAAAGGTAAGTTTGACTTTCTACCTGAAGTTTTTCAAGAATTAGGAGTAGAAAAATTATTTCATAAGGTATCACAAAGACCAGGAAAACCATTTTGGTTTGGTCAAAAAACAGGGTGTAAATTATTTGCTTTCCCGGGAAATCCAATATCAACTTTTGCAAATTGTTTAGCTTATTTTTACCCCTGGTACTCTACGTCTACGGGGATAAAAACCAATGATGAAAGCGCAATTCTAACAGAAAATGTTTTATTTAAACCAAATTTAACGTACTTTTTACAAGTAAAATTATCTCACAAATCTGGGCACTTGTTAGCAACACCTATAAAAGGGAATGGGTCTGGTGATTTAGCTAGTTTAGTAAATTCTGATGCTTTTATTCAATTGCCAAAAGATCAAAAAGAGTATAAAAAAGGAGAAATTTACCCAATAATAAGATATAGATAATGAGCAATTTTAGTCATCTAAATGAAAATAATAACCCAAAAATGGTTAATGTTTCTGATAAGAAAATTACCAAAAGAACTGCCATTGCAAAAGCAACCATGTTTTTAGGAAAAGAAATAATTACCCATTTTAATAATGATGAGTTAATTACAAAAAAAGGTCCTGTTTTTCAAACCGCTATCATTGCAGGGATCCAAGGTGTAAAAAAGACATCGGAAATTATTCCCATGTGTCATCCGTTATTAATAAATGGAGTTGATATTAATATTCGTGTTATAAATTCAGAACATATAGAAGTACTATGTGAGGTAATTATTGAAGGTAAAACAGGTGTTGAAATGGAGGCTTTAACAGGGGTAAACATAGCTTGTTTAACTATTTATGACATGTGTAAAAGTATAAGTCAAGACATCATTATTAAAGAGGTTAAGTTATTAGAGAAAACAGGAGGAAAATCAGATATAAAAAATGGCTAAACATCAAAAACACACCAATCTTTCCCGAAGAAAAAACGGAATTTATGCACCTAATGAAATCTCAATTTTAGGAGCAAAATGTAGTATTATTTCAGATTTGGTTGATCAATTTTCTAAAAGTTTATCAAATTATAATTTAGCCTATTTTGATGCGTCACATGCAAAAAATGTAGAGAAAAATGTTTTGACAGATTTTACTTTTCATCATGATGGCAATTTAAGTATTACAACATCTAGTCCTGTAAACGAATATGTACAAAGAATTCAGTTTACTCAGTTTGATTTTGTCTTTATCAATGGGAATCATTACCCTGGAGAAAAACAAATTGTCTTGCTTGAACCGGAAAAAGAAGCTTCCATAAATAAGCGAATTGATCAAATTTCTAAGATTCAGTTTTTTGTAAAACTAACTCAAGAGATTGAACCATTTCAATCGTTAAAAGATGCATTTCCTAACTGGAGAGAAATACCTTGCTACCATATTAATGATATTGAAATAATTACCAATCATATTAGTAAACTCATTTCAGAAACCCTTCCAAATAGTAAAGGATTGGTTCTTACTGGAGGAAAAAGTACTCGAATGGGAGCAGACAAATCGGAATTGAATTATCATGGAAAACCTCAAAAAGAATTTGTTAAGAAGTTGCTTGAAGAAGAGGGGCTTAAAACCTATTATTCTGTTCAAACAAACAACAAAAAAGAGGATGAAATTCATGATACATTTTTGAATTTAGGACCATTTGGAGGAATCTGTTCTGCCTTTCAAAAAGATCCAAATTCTGCTTGGATGGTGTTAGCAACCGACTTGCCATTTGTAGATAAAAACTTGGTGAAGTTATTATTAGAAAAAAGAAATTCAAGTAAAGTTGCCACTGCTATTAAAGGAAAAGGGAAACAATTTCCTGAACCATTAATTACTATTTACGAACCAAAATCATATCCGGTTTTATTACAATATTTAGCACAAGGCTATTCTTGCCCACGTAAAATGCTCATTAATTCAGATGTTGAAATTGTAGAGGTAGACGATAATTTAATACGAAATATTAATACTCCAGAAGAATATGTCGCCGCAATAAAAGAACTAAATTAAAAATGTTACCAACTAGCACATCAGATTTATTTAAACGCCAAATCACTTTATCAGAAATTGGTGAATTAGGTCAGCAAAAATTACAAGAAGCTAAAATATTGGTAGTTGGATGTGGGGGTTTGGGAAGTCCGATTGCAGTCTATTTGGGGGCAAGCGGTATTGGAAAACTTCATTTGATAGATTTTGACCAAGTAGACATTACCAATTTACACCGACAAGTTTTTTATTCTTTACAGGATGTTGGTTTTTCAAAATCTGAACGTCTAGCGAATTTTATTACACAAAGAGCTCCTTTTACAGAAGTTAGTTTTTCTAAGGAAGCTATTACAAAAAATAATGTAATTGAATTAATTTCTGAATATGATGTTATTGTAGACGGAACCGATAGTTTACCCACTAAGTATTTATTAAATGATGCTTGTGTTATTCATGAGAAGCCATTAGTATATGGTTCTTTATATAAGTTTGATGGCTATGTAAGTACCTTTAATTTGAAACAAGAAGATGGTAGTTTTTCAGCTAATTTGCGCGATGCATTCCCAGACATGAATACAGAGGTTGTTAATTGTGAAGAAGCCGGAACATTAAACGCAATAGTTGGCATGATTGCTACCGCTCAAGTGAATGAAGTTTTAAAAATTATAACTGGGGTTGGAAAACCTTTAACCAATGAGTTGTTAATTTATAATGTACTTCAAAATACGCAATTAAAGATGAAACTATCCTCCAAAATATTAAAAGAGGAAATGGTATCATTATTTGATACTCAAAATTATTTTGATGCTGCTTGTGGCACTCAAAATCCAGATTGGCAAATTTCTCCAAAGGAGTTAAAACATAGAATTGGAGATTCAAATCTTGAATTAATTGCTGTTTTACCTAATTTACAAATCCCTTTTAAAGTACATCAAACCCTACCAATTCAAGAATTTGATGCAAATGCTATAAAAGTTGATAAAGGTAAAACATATGTTATGATTTGTCAAAGAGGACTCAATGGTTACAAAGCTACAGTTCAGCTTAAAGAAAAACATCCAAGCTTAGAGGTGTTAAATTTAAAAGGAGGAATTAGCAATTATTGATACAAAGATTAGGGGTGAGCATTTACCCAAACTTCTCCATCAGAAAAATATTCTTTTTTCCAAATAGGAACTGTTTCTTTTAAAGTATCAATAGCAAATTCACAGGCTTCAAATGCAGCTTTTCTATGTGGAGCAGAAGCAGTAATAATAACAGGAATGTCTCCAATTTGTAAAACTCCTTCTGCATGATGAATTGCAATTTTTTTAATTTTGAACTTTTCTAATGCTACATTAGCAATCTTCTGCATTTCTTTAATTGCCATCGGTTTGTAGGTAGAAAAATCTAATTGGGTAACGTCTTTATTTTTAGTGCTGTTTCTGACTGTTCCAATAAATGCAGAAATCCCGCCGCATGAATCATCTGTTACAAATTCGTAACATTTATCTAGGTTTAATTTTTCTGAAGAAATTTTGATAGAAGTATTGCCCATACTTTTACAAAAATAGGAAATCTAGAACGTATCTTTGCAAGAATAATTTTAGATGTTATTAGCAATGAAAACTTTTTTTAGAGTTGTTAGTTTTTTAGAGGGAACTTCGTATATATTATTACTCTTTGTAGCAGTCCCTGTAAAATATTGGATGAACGATCCTCAATATGTAAAGTTGTTAGGGATGCCTCATGGTTTGCTATTCGTAGGATACCTGGTACTAGCTTTTTTATTGAAATCTGAGTTGAAATGGAGTATAAGAGAATTTGGAGTTATTTTATTGGCATCAATTCTTCCCTTTGGGACTTTTTATATAGATAAAAAATATCTTCGTTAACAATTCATAAAATGTAGCTTTTATTTATCCACCACTTACAGGCGGAATAATTGCGATTAAGTCATTTTCTTTTAACAATGTTTTGTTAGTTGCATAACTTTCATTTACCGCAATGGCATAAGAATCAATTTCATTCAGTTGAGGATATTTTTTTTGTAATTGTGTTTTAAATTCTGAAACAGAAGAATTTGGAGGGATTGAAAAAAAAATACTTTTTGCACCTATTAAATCTGTTGATATTCCAAAAAGAAGTATTTTTAATTTCATATAGTCAAAGATAATAGATATTTCTATTAGAAGGTTAAACCAAATAATAAACCATCTCCTTTACCTCCATTGAACTTAGATTTTACATAATCTACTCGTAATATCCGCCATTTCCCAAATCCTATATTATCTATTCCAATTGAATATTCAGAATAGGGCTTTTCCCCCCACATAAACAATCCTTTAATTCCGGCAACTAAATGAAAGTTAAGTTTATTCATTAAAGGAATTTTTCGCAGTAAAAACCCATTAAAATTATGTTCTAAATGCGCTTCTGTGTATCTATTATTCGTGTAAAATCGATAATACTCTAATAACCCAAAATTATTTCTGCGATTGTTATCTGTAACAATAAACATCTGGTTTCCTTTTACTTGTAAATTATCCATAAAAGCAATATTTTTATTTTTCAAAAACATACCACCTTTGACATGATAGAAGAATTCACCATAATTACCAGCGTTGACGTCTTGTTTTAAACTGGCAGTAATTAAATCTGCATTAAACTCAGAATTATCTGCTCCAAAAGTTTTTCTATAATTTACATTTAATGAAGGGAGGTTGCTTTCACTAATATTAAACTTTCTATCTGGATACGACAAATAATTTTGCCCAAAAACAAATGTTGCTCCAACGTTAAGTGTTGCAATTTTATGTTCAGTAAAAACAGAACTTGTAAAATTATCAGGCTCTAAAGGGTTGTTAGATGTATAGGGGTCATTTCTAGTTTGCCTTGCAAAAGAATAATTTGTAGTATTAAACAGTGGTTTTCTATTGGCATATTCTAAAGAGGATGAAAAATAAACACCATTTCGAATTTCTTCTGAATATCCTATTCGTACAAATTCCTTCTCATAAATCTTAATATAATTTAATCTTCTAGTAAGAGAACGAATTAAATTATCCAATTTTTTAATAGGGTTTCTTCCATTGAACTGTGCTGTAGTAATACCACCTGAAAGATAAAGTCTTGGCTTAGAAATATTATTCCATTTTCGACTAAAATAAAATGTAGGTCTCGCTTTCTTTTCTGATAAACCATATGATACACCCAAACCTGCAGACCACCATTTTCCCTTATCATTTTGACGTTTAAAATAGTTTACACCTAATGACGAATGAAATCCCTGTACTGTATTAAAACTAAAGTCTTCTATCAAACCATCAAAAGAAAGAGACCACTTTTTGAAAGAATTTTGAAAGGTGTACCCAAGAATTGGAGATAAAAAAGTCACCTTATTTTGAATCTTATTGATAGAATCTAAATATCTTTTAGATTTTCTAATAATTTTAATACTGTCTTTTAAAGTATAATCTTTTATTTCTTCTGATGTTAAAGGAACAGGTCTTAATTGATTCCAAAAATCAGAACCTTTTTCTATTGCTCCTTCTGCAAAAGTTAAAATCTCTTTAGTAAATGTTTTTTTTGAAAAACTGGGCTTAAAATTATAGTTAGTATACCCTGCAGAGAATCGTCCATTTACTTTGAATCCAAAAACCCCAAATTTAAAATCTATTGTTTGAGAAATTTTTACCCAAGCTTTATTGATTGCTGAGTAATTATAGTTTTGCTTAAATCTTAATTCATCAATAATTGGAAACCCGACTTGTTTCCCGTTTGCAATAAGATCAACACCATAAATTGCCCACTCATCTTCAACAATATATATAAACCCTTTAAAAACTCGACCTCCAGTTTGTTTAGGCGTAACTTTAATTTTGGATATTAACTTTTCATTTTTATCATAAAATGAACCTTCTAGTTTATAGGTATAAAAGCTAAATGCTCCATCTGCAATTGGAGATACTAAATTATTATCTGCTATTAAAACAGCATTTCTGTAAAAATCAAAATTGACTTCTTCTGCTCTATTAAAGCTAATCCCATTATCTGAACCGCTTACTTTTGAGGCAATAATTTTTTCTTTAAATTTTGATGGTTTTTTTTGAAAAGTAATTTCTGAAATAGTTTCGGACAAGTAAATTATTCCAGTTCTTGTAGAGTCAAGTCCTCCCCCTAAATCACCTAAACTTTGCCCTAGTATTTTCTCAGGAGCATTCTTTACTTTAAATAACCCACGAGAATAAAAATTCGAGGTATATTTTTTGAATTTATCAGTATTAATACTCTTATTGTCAATTGCTTTTCTAATGATTTTATTTGCAGGGTTTTCTCCGGTACTTATAGAAATTTCATCTAAAACTATTTTTTCATCATCCATAACAACATCTAATTGAAAAGGGAATTCTGAAATTGAAACTATTTTTTTGATTGTTTTATACCCTAAAAATTGAAATATGACTGTGTATTCTCCAGGGGTTTTTATATTTAGTTCATAATTACCTGCATCATTAGAAGTGGTTCCCGTAATAGTTTTATCCAAATAAATACTTACAAAAGAGATTGGGTTTTTATCAAGATCTGTAATTTTTCCTCTGATCTGACTGAAGGAAGAGGAGCTAACTATCAAAAGAATTAGTAGAGTAATTTTTTTCATAAAAATATTTGTCGGTTTGAAAAAGTCAAAAATATGTGATGCCAAAGTATAAGAGTGTATAAATTTAGTTAAGCAATTTACAATAAAGTCTTAAATTTCATTGAAGTTCTTTGTGTCATAAAGTCTATATTTGTATAGTATCAAATAAACAATGATTAGATGAGTGATTCTAGAAAAAGGCATGAGGCTTTGCTATACCACGCTAAGCCTAAACCGGGAAAAATAGAAGTTATACCAACAAAAAAATATGCTACCCAACATGATTTGGCTTTAGCATATTCTCCAGGAGTTGCTGAACCATGTCTAGAAATTTCAAAAGACCAAAAAAATGTTTACAAATATACAGCTAAAGGGAATTTGGTTGCAGTAATCACAAATGGAACAGCTGTTTTAGGCTTAGGCGACATAGGGCCTTTGGCTTCTAAGCCGGTTATGGAGGGTAAAGGTTTGTTGTTCAAAATATTTGCAGATATTGATGTTTTTGATGTAGAAATAGATGCTACAGATGTAGATAAATTTGTAGAAACAGTTAAGGCGATTGCTCCAACTTTTGGAGGAATTAATCTTGAGGACATAAAAGCTCCCGAGGCTTTTGAAATTGAAAGAAGGCTCATACATGAGTTAGATATTCCTGTAATGCACGATGATCAGCATGGTACCGCAATTATTTCTGCAGCCGCTCTTAAAAACGCCTTAGAAATTATTCAAAAAGATATATCGAATGTTAAGATAGTTGTCAATGGTGCAGGAGCTGCAGCAATATCTTGTACCCGTTTATATTTAAGATTAGGCGCTAAGATTGAGAATATTGTTATGTGTGATAGCAAGGGTGTTATTAGACAAGATAGAGATAATTTAACTCCTCAAAAACAAGAGTTTGCCACAGAAAAAGATATTAATACTCTTGAGGAAGCCATGCAAAATGCAGACGTATTTATTGGCTTATCTAAAGGAGACATAGTAACTCCTGAGATGCTGTTATCTATGACAAAAGATCCAATAGTTTTTGCAATGGCCAATCCAGTTCCAGAGATTGCATATGATTTAGCTTGTGCCACTAGAGATGACATTATTATGGCTACTGGAAGGTCGGATCATCCTAATCAAGTAAATAATGTATTGGGTTTTCCATTTATTTTTAGAGGTGCCTTAGATGTTAGGGCCACAAAAATTAATGAGGAAATGAAGATGGCTGCTGTAAACGCATTAGCAGATTTAGCCAAACAATCGGTCCCAGAACAGGTAAATATTGTTTATGATGAAGTGAGTTTGTCTTTTGGTAAAGAATATATTATTCCAAAACCATTTGATCCAAGATTAATTTATGAAATCCCCCCAGCAATTGCTAAAGCAGCCATTGAATCTGGTGTAGCTTTAGAGCCTATTGATGATTGGGATAAGTATCGAGACCAATTAATGGATAGATCTGGCATCGGAAGTAAAGAAATAAGACTGTTACATAATAGAGCTAAAAGAAGCCCTAAGAGTATTGTTTTTGCTGAAGCAGATCATTTAGATGTTTTGAAAGCCGCACAAAGAGTTCATGAAGAAAGGATTGGAAAGCCAATTTTATTAGGTAGAAAAGATGTCATTTTAGCGTTAAAAGAGGAGTTGGGATTTACAGCAGATGTTCCAATTTATGATCCTAAAACAGATGAAGAATTAGAACGTAGAAATTATTTTGCCACCAAATATTGGGAGACTAGACAGCGAAAAGGCATTAGCCTCCATCAAGCAAAAAAGTTGATGCGAGAACGAAATTATTTTGCCGCGATGATGGTTAATGAAGGAGAAGCAGATTCTTTAATTACCGGTTATTCTAGACCTTATCCTACAGTTGTTAAACCAATGATTGAGTTGATAGGAAAAGATAAAGGGGTGTCTAGAATTGCTGCAACTAATTTAATGTTAACAAAACAAGGCCCTATGTTTTTGGCTGATACAACTATTAACATTAATCCATCAGCAAAAGAATTAGCTAAGATTTCTCAAATGACTTATAAAATTGCTAAAATGTTTGGAATGAAACCAAATATTGCAATGTTATCATTTTCTAACTTCGGGTCTTCTAAATCTGAAAGTTCAAGAAAAATTCAAGATGCTGTTTCTTATATTCATAGATACTTTCCAAATGTTAATATTGATGGAGAATTACAGGCTGATTTTGCCTTAAATCCAGAAATGCTAGCAAAAGAATTTCCTTTCTCTAAATTAAATGGTAAAAAGGTAAATGTGCTTATTTTTCCTAATTTAGAATCTGCGAATATCACCTACAAATTATTAAAACAAATCGATGGCTCTGAATCTGTTGGTCCAATTATTCTTGGGTTTAAAAAACCTGTTCACATTATACAATTAGGGGCTAGTGTTGATGAAATGGTTAATATGGCTGCTGTTGCTGTAGTAGATGCACAACAAAAACAACGAAACAAATAATTTATTACCTTAAAAGGATTAAAATTATGATTACACAAATTAGAGGACGTCTTGTAGAAAAAAACCCAACATATGTAGTTGTTGATTGTGCTGGAGTGGGTTATTTATTGCATGTTTCGCTTCAAACCTTTTCATCATTGCCATCCGATGAAAATATCCGATTATTTACTCATCTTTCAATACGAGAGGATGCTCATACACTTTATGGTTTTATTACAAAAACTGAAAGAGAAGTATTTAAACTATTGATCTCTGTTTCTGGTGTTGGTCCAAGTATCGCAAGAACGATGTTATCATCGATGAGCTCAGAGGAAGTTCAAAATGCAATTGCCTCAGACAATGTAGCATTAATTCAATCTGTTAAGGGGATTGGTGCTAAGACAGCTCAGCGAGTTATTGTAGATTTAAAAGATAAAATTTTAAAAACTTTTGATATTGATGAAGTTTCTTTAAACTCAAACAATACTAACAAAGAAGAATCGTTATCTGCATTAGAAGTTTTAGGTTTTAATAGAAGGCAGTCTGAAAAAGTAATTACTGCAATTCTTAAAGAAACACCAAACGCAACAGTAGAACTGTTAATTAAAAAAGCACTTAAAAATTTGTAGTCAATTGAATCAGTTTCAAAAATACATTGTTTGTTTTTTGTTTTTCGCTGCTTTTGCGAATATATCACTGGCTCAAATAACTACAAATAACCGAGATTCTATTCCACTTGTTTATGATTTCAATCACTTTCAAACGGGGAATATGAGGTTGGGTTATCCTTCTAAAATTGAGGTGATATTTGACAAAACGCTTAACAAGTATATTTTTGTAGAAAAGGTGGGGGATTATTTCATCAAAACTCCAATTTTCATGACACCTGAAGAGTATGAAAAATATCGATTACGAAGAGATATGTTGGAGTACTTTAAGAGTAAGGTATCTGCACAAAAAAGTAAAAAATCATCTGATAAAAAAGATTTATTGCCCACATATTATGTCAATTCTAAACTTTTTAAAACAATATTTGGGGGTAATGAAATAAAAATAACTCCAACTGGAAATATTAATTTAAAATTTGGGATTATTTATCAAAACACAGAAAACCCTCAATTATCCGAACAAAATAGAAGTAGTTTTACTATCGATTTTGATCAACAGATCAATGCGGGTATTCAAGCACAGGTTGGTGAGCGTTTGAAGTTAACAGCGAATTATGATACACAATCTACCTTTGATTTTCAAAATTTAATAAGAGTAGAATTTATGCCACCTTCACTTCCTGGTGTTAAATATGGGGAGGATGGCATTATACAAGGAATTGAAGCTGGTAATATTTCTATGCCAATAAAAAACTCATTAATTAATGGAGCACAAAGTTTATTTGGATTAAAGACAAAGCTTCAGTTTGGTAAAACAAATATTACTGCAGTTTTTTCTCAACAAAATTCAGAGAGCACTTCAGTTACTGCTGAAGGTGGTTCCTCCATTCAAGAATTTGAATTAAGAGCAACAGACTATGATAATGACAGGCACTTTTTTTTATCACAATACTTTAGAGAAAACTATGCTAAATCGCTAAGAAACTACCCTCTTATTAGTAGTCCTGTTAATATCACTAGAATTGAAATTTGGATTACTAACAGAAATGCTTCAGTAGAAGATTTTAGAAGTATTGTTGCTTTAGCTGATATTGGAGAACCAGAAGCCGAAAATTACGTTAGCTTAAGTGGTTTAGTAACACCATCGCTGAGCGCTCCGTCTGTAAACGGTGTAGCTCTGCCAACAAATGAGTCTAATAACATTTCTAATACTCTAAGCAGTCCCTTAATAAGAGACATAGCAACTGTAGATAATTATCTTTCTGGAACCTATGGCATGAGTCAGGGGTCTGATTATAGTTTGTTGCAAAATGCTAGAAAGTTACAGCCTAATGAATATACATTAAATTCACAGTTAGGTTTTATTTCATTAAATAGGAGGTTGAATGATGGTGAGGTTCTAGCAGTATCTTATGAATATACTGTGGTGGGAGCTTCAAATGGGGAAACATCTTTCAAAGTAGGTGAGTTTTCCAATGATGGTATTTCATCCCCAGATAATCTAGCAGTAAAGTTATTAAGAAGTGAAATTCTTACTACAAAAAGAACTGTTGCTGGTGAGGAGGAGGCATTTCCAACATGGAATTTAATGATGAAAAATATATATGCCTTAGGTGCATCTCCTTTAACTTCAGATGGTTTTCGCTTTGAAATTCAATATAGAGATGATCAAACAGGAATCCCTTCTAACACACTTCAAAACGCTCAAAGTACAGCTATTGCCAATAAACCATTGCTACAAGTTTTTAATTTAGATAGACTAGATCAAACTCAATATCAAACCCCAGATGGATATTTTGATTATGTAGAGGGAATTACTATAAATTCTCAAAATGGATATGTTATTTTTCCTCAAGCAGAGCCCTTTGGTAATGCGCTTGAATCATCTTTAGATGCTTCTTCAGATGTTGATTTGTATGTATTTGACGAGTTATATCTTGATACAAAGATTAATGTTAAAAACAACAATCAAAATAAAGATAAATTTTTATTAAAAGGGTACTTTAAATCTGAAGGCAGTGGAGGAATTCCATTAAACGCCTATAATGTTCCTCGTGGTTCTGTAACCGTAACCGCAGGAGGGAGACAGTTGGTTGAGGGTGTTGATTATGTTGTAGATTATTTGGCAGGGAGAGTGCAAATACTAGATCCAGGACTGCAATCTTCAGGGATTCCAATAAATGTTTCGACAGAAAATAATGCCGTTTTTAATCAACAAAGAAAAACTTTTATGGGAGTTGATGTTGAACACAATTTCAATGAAAATTTTATATTAGGAGCAACTATTTTAAATGTAAATGAAAGACCACTAACACCAAAAGTAAATTTTGGAGGTGAGCCCATCAACAATACCATGTTGGGGATGAATATTGATTTTTCATCAGAAATGCCTTTATTTACCAAACTAGCAAACAAGTTGCCTTTTGTAGATACCGACGTTCCCTCTAATTTATCTTTAAGAGCAGATATGGCCTATCTTATTCCAGGGTCACCAAAAGGGATTGACATTGCTGGTGCTGCAACTGCTTACATAGATGATTTTGAGGCTTCTCAAATTCCAATTAGTTTACTAACTCCTTTACAGTGGTATACAGCAAGTACCCCCGATACTCCTACTTTTCCTGATTTTAACGGGAACTTAAGTAACGATGAAAGATATAATTACAAAAGAGCCAGATTGGCATGGTATACTATAGATCCTATTTTTTATGGCGCTGGAGATACTCCAGAGAATATTGATGCCGATGCCCTTTCTAGAGCAGAAACAAGGCAAGTTAATTTTGACGAGTTATTTCCCAATCAAGAATTGGATGTCACGCAACAATCCTTAATAAGAACCTTAGATTTAGCCTATTTTCCTAATGAACGTGGACCTTATAATTTTGAGGGGCCAACAGACATTTCAAATCCAGCAACTCTTGAAAACCCTCAAGATCGATGGGCAGGAATTATGCGCCCTTTGACGACCAATAATTTTGAGCAAGCAAATGTTGAGTACATTCAGTTTTGGGTGATGGATCCCTATACTAATTATTCTATAACAAATGAAGAAGGTTTGCCTTCTGATATCAATCCAGAAGAACTCCAGAATCAGGTCGGTGATCTGTATATAAACCTAGGAAATATATCTGAAGATATTTTAAAAGATAATCTTAAAATGTATGAAAATGGATTACCAGGAGATGACTTGTCCTCTAATGTAACTCCTACTACTTGGGGTAATGTTCCTACAAATCCGTCAATTATTTATGCTTTTGACGAAGATGACACTTCTAGGAATAGGCAAGATATAGGATTAGATGGTTTAACAGATGAGGAAGAGAGAGTTAAATTCCCTTCATTAGCAGGTTTGGCTGACCCTGCATCAGATAATTACAGATACTACAGAGGAGGAGATTATGATAATGCTGATGCTTCAATTATTTCTAGATATAAATTATTTAATAACACTCAAGGAAACTCACCAACATTAAATCAATCTTCAGAGTCTTATCCTACTTCATCAACAACATATCCAGATGTTGAGGATATTAATAAGGATCAAACTATGAATACAGTTGAAAGCTTTTTTGAGTACAGAGTATCTTTAAATAGTTCTGACTTGGTTGTAGGACAAAACTACATTGTTGATCAAAAAGACACACAGGTTACCCTAAAAAATGGAGAGTCTCAAACTGCTAAATGGTATCAATTTAGAATTCCAATCAGAAGTGGAACTCCTATTAATAATATTTCAGATTTTAACAGCATTCGCTTTGTTAGAATGTTTATGACTAATTTTAAAATGCCTGTAATTCTCCGTTTTGGAGAATTAGATTTAGTCAGAGGAGACTGGAGACGCTATACTAGAACTTTAGATCCCGCTATTTTACCAGATCTTCCATTAGAACAAGAGGATTTAAATAATTTTGAGGTAGGTGTTGTTAATATTGAGCAAAATGAAGGGAGATATGTACTGCCACCTGGAATTGTAAGAGAGCGGTTGCAAGGAAGTACTTCGGTTCAACAACAAAATGAGCAATCGGTTACCTTAAAAGTTACTAACCTTCCACAAGATAAAGTAAGAGCAATTTATAAAAACATTAGTGTTGATTTGAGAAGGTATAAAGAATTAAAAATGTTCTTACATGCCGAAGCTGTTATTGAAAACACTCTTGAAGATGATGATTTGACGGCAATTATTAGATTAGGAACAGACTTAAATGATAATTTTTATCAATTAGAAATACCTTTAAAAATTACTCAAAATGGAAGTTTAGCTCCCTTAGATGTATGGCCTGAAGCAAATAATTTAGATGCTATGCTTGAAAAATTAGGAGAAATTAAACTAGCAAGAGATGTAGCAAATGCTCCAATTAATGAGTTGTTTACTGCTTCAAATAATAATTCAGAAGAATTAGTTCTTAGGGTAAAAGGAAACCCCACATTATCTCAGATTAGAACAATTATGTTGGGTGTTAGAAATAATAGTCCATTAGACAAAAGCGCTGAAATTTGGTTTAATGAACTTCGATCAGCAGGTTTTGATAATAACGGTGGATGGGCAGCTGTTGTTAGTGCTGATGCAAATTTTGCTGATATAGCTACCCTTTCCATGACAGGAAGGATGCAAACCGTTGGATTTGGAAATGTTGAAGATAGGGTAAGTCAGCGATCATTAGATGAAACTAAAGAATATGATATTTCAACTAGCATTAATTTAGGTAAGATGATGCCAAAAAAATGGGGGATTGAATTACCAATGAATTATAGTGTCGGAGAACAATTTATAGATCCAAAATTTGACCCTCAATATCAAGATGTTGAACTTTCTGCTGTCGAAGAAGCAAATCTCCCATCCAATCTGCCCAGAGGAAAAGATATTTCAAGAAATTACACAAAACGATCTAGTATTAGTTTTATAAATGTAAGAAAAAACAGAAACCCAGAATCGTCTAAGAAACCAAAATTTTACGATGTAGAAAATCTATCTGTTTCTTATTCATTTAATGAAGAATCTCATAGAGATTATAATATAGAAGGAGCATTGAATCAAAAAGTGATGGCAGCAGCATCCTATAACTTTTCATTTCAACCGAAGTTTTTCGAACCTTTCAAGAAAAAAGAATTATTTAGAAGCAAGTATTTACAATTGATAAGAGATGTCAATTTTAATCCTATCCCAACAAGTCTTGCCGTTAATTCTAGAATAAACAGAACATTTAATGAACAACGCTCAAGAAACTTAGTAGAAGGCTTGAGTCCTCAACCAGTATTAAAACAAAGAAGATTCCTATTTGACTGGGATTACGCATTAGCTTTTAACTTTACAAAATCATTGGCGATTAATTTTAATGCATCTAATAGTTATATTTATGATGCTTTTGGAGGTGAAGAAGATTTAGAGATTTTTAATAATTTCTTTAATACTGGAAGGCCAACTCAATACAGTCAAAAATTAAACTCAACCTATAAACTACCCATCAATAAAATTCCATATTTAGGGTTTATAGGTGTAGATTATGCATATACTGCAGATTTTGACTGGAGAGCTACTTCTCAGGATTTAACAATAATAGAGAAAGTTGGAAATTTAATTCAGAATGCAAATACCCATAATCTAACAGGGTCATTTAATTTTGCAAAACTTTATAAAGATTCAAAATTCGAAAATTTATTTTTAAAGAAAAAAGATAGACAAAAAAGAGCTTCAACAGACAAATCTGATACTTCTAAACAAGTAGCCGTTAGAAAAAGAAAGAAACAGCCATTGGGTAGAAAAGTTATCAAAGGGTTTTATGATGTAATTACTTCTGTAAAAACAGGGAAAATAAGTTATACTGAAAATAATGGTCAATTATTGCCAGGGTATGAACCTCAAGTTGGGTTTTTAGGCAGAAATAATTTTAATGGAGGCTTAGCACCTTCTTTAGGATTTGTATTTGGCAGCCAGGTAGACATTAGAAATACAGCTCTAGAAAATGGATGGTTAGTTACACCTAGAGCAGACGGAGAAGACTATTATGATAAAACCTATACAAGAACTCACTTCAATAAATTAGATTATAACTTCTCTTTAAAACCAATAAAGGATTTAAATATTGAAATCACTGGGAATAAAATTAAAACAAGAAGCTTAGCTCAACAATTAGATATTAGAGTAGACGCTAATGATCCGAGTGGTAATGGATTTATTGATGAAACTATACCTGCTTTTATAACTGGTAATTATAGCACCAGTTATTCAATGTTTTCAACAGCTTTTAAGGACGGGAACCAATTATTTAATCAGTTAAGATCAAATAGAATTGCTGTTTCAAGAAGGTTAGGAGAGCAAGCTGGGATTAACGTAGACGATCCAGCTAATATAGATCCAATTGATGGAACTGTAATTGGTTATGGTGGCACCAGTCAAGATGTGTTATTGCCTTCATTTTTGGCAGCTTATTCTGGAAAAGATGCACGTAATGTTAGTTTAGGGATTTTTAGAGACATTCCTATTCCTGCGTGGAATCTTCGTTATACTGGTTTGATGAAGTATAAATGGTTTAAACAGAATTTTAGCAGTTTCAGTGTAACACATGGATATAAATCATCCTATACAGTTTCTAGTTTCACAAATAATTTACAGTTTGATGCTAATGATTTAACAAATACAAATGCTGCAGGAGATTTTGAAACAAGCACTTTGGTTTCGTCCGCGACTTTGGTAGACGAATTCTCACCGCTAATTAGAATAGACATGAAAATGAAAAATTCATTTTCAATGATAGGAGAGTTGAAAAGAGATCGAACACTTACTATGAACTTTAACAATAGCACATTAACAGACATAAAAGGAACTGAATATATTTTTGGTTTTGGTTATGTCTTTAAAGATGTGAAGATGAAAACGTCCTTTACAGGTAAAAAACAAACCCTCAAGGGAGATATCAATGTAAGAGCAGATGTTTCTTTGAGAGATAATTTAACCCTAGTTAGATCTGTAAATTCTGACAATGATCAAATTAGTGGCGGTCAAAAATTATTTTCAATAAAATTATCGGCAGATTATAGATTAAATAGTAATTTAACAGCGTCGTTTTATTATAATCACCAAACGTCTAGATATGCCATTTCAACAACATTTCCAAGACAATCAATAAACGCTGGATTTAACATTATATACAATTTAGGAGGAAATCAATAAAATTAATTAACATATGAATATCCCATCAGATTTAAAATACACAAAAGACCACGAGTGGGTTAAAATTGAAGGAAATACGGCAACTGTAGGCATCACTTATTTTGCACAAGGAGAATTAGGTGATATTGTTTATGTAGATGTTGATACTTTAGATGATTTAGTTGAAAAAGACGAAGTCTTTGGTTCTGTGGAAGCTGTAAAAACAGTTTCAGATTTGTTTATGCCTCTCAATGGAGAAGTTATCGAGTTCAATGAAGGACTAGAAGATGATCCAGAAATAGTTAATAAGGATCCATATGGTAAAGGATGGATGATTAAAATATCAATAACGGACAATTCACAAATAGAAGAACTATTAGATGCTCAAGCCTATCAAGAGCTTATTGGAGAATAACGCTATATACATAGCTGTCTTTATTACAATTTCTATACTTTTTGGCAGTCTTGTGAAACCAGAATTTATTGTTTTAGAGTCTATTTCAGTATCTGATAAGACGAATCATTTAATCGCTTATTTTTTATTAATGCTTTCATGGCTCTACGCTTTCTTTAAAAAAGAAAAGTTTCAAGAGCATGTAAAATATATAATTTTAGCGTGTTTTATTTTTGGCATTATTATTGAAATATTACAAGGAGTTATAACTTCATACAGAACGGCTAGTTATTTAGATATTATAGCGAATACCGCTGGTGTTCTATTGGCTGTGGTAATTTTTCACGTTTTTGAAAAAAAAATTAGCGTATTTTAATGTTAAACTTGTAATTCAAATAATAATTTAGTTAAATTAGCGAACTATATAAAAATTTCAGAGATGGAAATAAAAAAAAACCCAAAATCAAATCTAGAGAACTACAGTAAGATATTTATGCAATTAGGCTTAGTCCTTGCCCTTTTTGTAACCTATGTAGCCATTGAAAAGAAGACATTTGATCGTCAGTTTGGTGATTTAGGAGATGTGAATATGAATGCAGATATGGAAGAAGAAATTCCAATTACTGAGCGTATTGAACCTGAAATTCCTAAAACCCCACCACCGCCAACTCCTGAAAAAATTGAAGTTGTTGAAGATGAAAAAGAAGTTGAAGAAACAGTTATTGAATCCACTGAAACAGATGAAGACGAAGCAGTAGAGGTTGAAGATATTGAAGAAGTTGAGGAGGCTGAAGAGGTGATAGAAGATGTTCCATTTACAATCATTGAAGATGTACCCGTATTTCCTGGCTGTAAAGGAAATAAAAGTGAATTAAAATCATGTTTTAATAAAAAAATGCAAAAGCATTTTCAAAGAAAATTTAACGCAGATTTACCCAATGATTTAGGAATGTCTCCAGGAAAGAAACGAATTATCATGCTTTTTAAGATAGATAAAGTTGGTAATATTGTTGATATTAAAGCAAAAGCACCACATCCAAGACTTCAGAAAGAAGCCATTCGTATTATCAAGTTACTGCCAAAAATGAAACCAGGAAGACAAAGAGGAAAGGCAGTAGGTGTAAAATATACACTACCAATGAGAATAGAAGTAGAATAATTTACAAAAAATAGAAAATTACAAAAGGCCCAACTTATTAGTTGGGTTTTTTTGTGATAATTTTTTTGTATAATTGTAAAAATACTAAAACGATACTATGAAAAAATTAATTTTCATTTCACTTATAGCTTTATTCATTTCTTCTTGTACAAAAGATGATTCGATAGATCTAACCATTTATAATCAAGAGTTATCAATCGTTCAAAATTTAGATAATGGGGTAGCGATTTTAGATATTGTAGCTGAGCTAGGTGTTAATTCTCTTTACGGTATTGAGTTTGGAGGAGGAGTTATTTTTTATATTGATCAAATTGATGGTAAAACCTTAATCGCATCTGATTATTCAGAGGCAGGGATTATAGCCTGGGGAGACATATTTGATTTAGACACCAATTCAATAATTGGCTCTGGGCTTGATAATACACAACAAATTGTAAATGGGAATGCTAATGATAATTCTGTTAATGGAGTAGAGCATGTTGGAGACTATGCTTTCAAAACAGTCTTAGATCTAGAATATAATAATTTTAATGATTGGTTTATTCCTAGTAGAGATTCTATGCAAGCTATTTATGATAATGTTCATGTTTTAGGAATGGGTAATTTTAATGAGAACTTAACCTATTGGACTTCAACAAAAGTTGGATATTTTCCTTATGTTATGAATTTTAACATAGACTGGGGAGGTACAGCTTTGCCTGGTCTTTGTACAAATGCAAATGGTATTATGATAACTAGAGAGTTATAATATGCTCAAATACATTCAATCAAAAAAGCAACCTTAGGGTTGCTTTTTTTTGGATATACGTATACACCTAAGATTTCAATAATAAATTGTATTTTCGAATTATATTATTAAAATACATTTTAGATATGGAACCTTATTTTGCTCATGAAACATCTATTATAGATTCTGATTGTAGTATTGGTTCCGGCACTAATATTTGGCACTTCAGTCATATCATGTCTAATTGTGTTATAGGAGAGAATTGTAATCTTGGTCAGAATGTTGTTATTTCACCTGAGGTAATTTTAGGGAACAACGTTAAAGTACAAAATAACGTTTCTATTTATACAGGGGTTATTTGTGAAGACGATGTGTTTCTGGGGCCATCGATGGTGTTTACCAATATTATTAATCCTAGAAGTGCTATTAAAAGAAGAAACCAGTATGCAAAGACTCTTGTAAAAAGAGGGGCAAGTATTGGAGCAAATGCAACCATTATCTGTGGAAATAATATTGGAGAGTATGCATTTGTAGGTGCTGGTGCAGTGGTTTTAAAGGAAGTTCCACCTTATGCTTTAGTTGTAGGAAATCCATCAAAGCAAATAGGTTGGATTAGTGAATATGGTCACAGATTAGAGTTTGATAAATACGGATATGCAGTTTGTTCTGAAAGTAAAGAAAAATATCAATTGAAAGAAAATAGTGTTCAAAAAGTAGTTTTACCTAATTAATTCAAATAAAAAAACCTCCTTTTAGGAGGTTTTTTTATTTGAATATCTAGAGTTATTTAATCAAATTCTTTAGAAAGGTCAGCTGAATCATACCACTCCATATAGTGTGATAATTTTCCTTCTTCATTAAATTGTAAAACAGCATACCATTTAAGCATACTCTTTTTACCATTAGAAGCAAAATTTGAGGTCCAAGTTCCATAAGCTCTTACATTTCCATCAGGTAAATTATTATCATCTAATGCAGCAAAATATTGAGGGTTTGTAAGTTTTTTATTATCAAAATTTAACATGAAACCACGAAATGCTTTTTCCCAATCAGCTTTTGGAAGAGAATCCATCCCTACGGCCGGAGGTGACCATATGAAATCTTTACTCATATACTTATCTGAAAAAAAGGCTGTAGAGTCATTTTGCATAAAAGCATCCAGCCATGCTTTTGTAGTTTCAGTATTTTTTTTAAAAACACTCATTTTTGAGTTTACGTGTTCTTGATTGTTTTCTTGACAACCGACAAGGAGTGCAAAAGCGAATGCGCATAAAATTATTTTCTTCATTTCTATTATTATTTAGTTATTTTAAGTGTTGTTGAGAAAAACCAGTAGCATCAAAATAGTCCCAAAATTCATGTATATGTCCATCTTTGTTGTAAAAGAGAACAGCCATCCATTTGTGACTAACATCTACCCCAGTTTCAGTGTGTTTATGATGCCAATCTCCATAAACTCGTATAACATCAGGACTATTACTTGCCTCCATTGAAGAGTACGCACTACCAGCAAAAAAACGTGTATTTTTTAAAGCATGATCATCATAAGCTGCCATATATCCTTTTAATGCGTTGCTTAAGGTTTCTTTTGAGTCAAATTGACTCATATTTATCTTATCGGGGCCACTCCATTTTAAAGAATCAGCAAAAGCTCCCATAAATTGTTCATGATCTTCTGCAGCAAATGCATCAATCATACTATTAAATTTAGCCATATTGGCTTCAAATTTCTTTTGGTTTTCAGAATTATCGTCTTTTTCTGAACTTACTTGGTTACATGAAATCAAAATAAAAATAAATAAGTAGGATAATTTTTTCATAAATTAAAATATTTTAATGTTTCTAATTATAAGAGTGTTTTTGTTAATACACTAATAAGATTTATAAATTAGTTTTTTTAAAGGTACCAATTTTTATAAAAAATTGCAAACTGCAATTAAAAATAAGTGATATTTTTGTTTTCTTCTCTTTAAAGGGGTTGTTATCTCTGAAAATTGTTTTATGCACAAATATAAATGTTGTAATGAAAATGTTTTTTTTCAGAATAGAATCTCGTATTTTTATAACTTAAAATAACAAAGAAATGAGATATAGTATAATACTAATAATGGGTCTATTATTTTTTGTGAGTTGTGGAAAAGATCAAAAAGTTAAAGTCCCCAAGAAAGCTGTTAAGGAAACTAAAATAAGTACTCCTAAAAAAGAAAATACAACAAAAAATAAATCAGCGGTTGTTGTTGACTCAGATGGAGTAGCAAATGTTACAATTAACTCTAATGATGGAATGCGTTTTGATGTTAGAAAAATTAATGTAATTGTCGGGCAAAAAGTGAGATTAACATTAAATCACACAGGAAAACTTGATAAAAAAATTATGGGACATAATGTTGTTATTTTAAAAAATGGAGTAAAAGCTTCATCATTTGCAGTTAAAGCAGCATCTTCAAAAGATAACGATTACATTCCAGAAGGAACTGTTGATGTAATTGCGCATACAAAAATGATTGGTGGTGGAGAATCTGCGGTTATTGAATTTATAGCGCCACAAAAAGGCACTTATAATTATATTTGCAGTTTTCCTGGTCACTTCGCTATGATGAAGGGAAAATTAATTGTAGAATAACTTCTAATATTAATTTTAGAGTTCTAAAATTTCAATATTCTTAAATTCTATTGGATGGCTTTCACTTTGTAATGAAATATAGCCACTTGTTAATGCTTGACCGTCTTTAGCTTGAAGATTTTTGGAAGTACTGTCTAGAAATTCTCCACCAATACTTGGATTTGAGTAAGAAATTGCTAGTTTCCCGTCTATAAAATGTGATATAGAGTCTTTAGTAACGATTACTTCAGCTTCAATCCATTCCTCACCATAATATGTTTTGCTATCTGCCATAATACAATGTTCAGTAATTGTTGTACCCTTCATTTCAACATGAGTAGCAGGAGTACATAAATTTCCTGAGGGTCTAGGTTCGCCCTCAGAAACTCCACCAAGGAGTTGAACCTCTAGAGACAAAGGGAAACCTTGATTTAGGAGCATAGTCTCCGGTGCTTGACTATGAATCATTATACCACTATTTTTTCTTGCCCAAGATTCACCTCCAAGAACTTGTTCTCCAATAAATCTATAGTGTAATTTTAATCTATAATTAGTAAACGGAGTTTTGTAAAATAAATGACCAAATTCATTTGTAAAATTATCATATTGATCATAAGAAACTTTGAGTATTCCGTTTTCTACTCTGAACGTATTTAGATGGTTGTCATGTAATTTGTAGCCATTAATTTTTACAATCCAATCATCCAGGTTTTTGCCATTAAATAACGCTTTCCAATTTTCTGATGAGCTAATATGACTTTTAATTTTGTTGGTGTTGTCTTTTTTACAACCAAAGCAAGTACTAAAAATTATAAGTAAAGTTATTTTGTAAAAAAAATATTTCATAACTACTATAGTGAATAAGACCTTCCATTGGTTAATTCTTGTAAGTCACCACAATAATATACTGCGGGAACAGGGTCATAGGCTAAGATATTTTCACCTACTTCTTCTGAATTCTTATATCCATAAATAGTCATCCATTTTAATTGGTTTAATAATTCTGAAGTTGTCATGGTTAGTGCTTCAGGGTTTGCCTCTCGTTCAGGGTCTTTCTCTTTACTTAAAAACATATGTTTATCTAATAAAGACTTGTATTGTTCTGTAGTTACTTCATCTAAATTAGCATCAGCATCTGGCTTTAAAATAGAAATTAATTTTTTAAAAGCAGTTCTAGTTATCTCTTGATCTTTGACCTCTAAAACTTCAAGAATATAGTTGTCAATAAATTGAGGTACATTAACTTCTGATGCAGCAGGAGTAGTTGCAGTTTTTGGAATAATGATATCTACTAAATTAGTTACGACTGTTTTTTCTTCAGAAGTTAAATAGTTTGGCACCCATGTTTCAGTAGTACTAGTACAACTTTGCAGCATGCTAAAAATACTTGGTGTTATGGCGGCAAAACCAGCAGCAAGTCCTATGTTCTTTAATGCGTCTCTACGTTTCATATATCAATCTGTTAAGCGTTTTTTTTAAGGTTCTTAGCGGCATGATTTGCAGCTCTAGCGGTAAAAGCCATATAAGTTAATGAAGGATTTTGGCACCCAGATGAAGTCATAAAAGCCCCGTCAGTCACATATACATTTGTACATGCATGTATTTGATTATGTTTGTTTAAAACAGATGTTTTTGGATCCCTACCCATTCTTGCCGTCCCCATTTCATGAATACCTAATCCCATAGCTTTTCCTCCATTATCATATCCTTGAACGTTTTTATAACCAGCTGCCTCCAACATTTTTTTAGCTTGTTCTTGCATATCTTTTCTCATTTCAAATTCATTTTTCCCGAAAGCTGCATCAAAAGTTACGGTAGGTAAACCCCATTCATCTTTTTTACTTTCATCTAAATACATCTTATTGTTATGATCGGGTAAAGTTTCTCCAAAAGCTAATAAATTAACGTTCCATTCACCAGGCTTTAAAATAGCTTCGGCTAATTTTGGTCCATATTTTAATTCTGCAACCAATTCTGAAGCATCTTCTCTACTAGCTCCACCCTGATATCCGTATCCTCTTTTAAAACTTTTCATATTAGTGCTCCCTCCTAGATTTCTAAATCTTGGAATGTAAATTCCATTAGGCCTTCTTCCTTTCACATACTTGTCATCATAGCCCTCTGCTGTTGCAGAAGCGCCAACATGGAAGTGATGATCCATAATATTATGGCCTAATTCTCCACTGTCATTCCCTAATCCATTTGGAAATCTTTCAGATTTCGATTGTAATAGGATAGAAGCCGAAGCTATAGCAGATGCACACAAAAAGATGACTTTCGCCTTATAGGTATGGGTTTCTTTGGTTTCTGCGTCAATAACTCGAACACCAGTAGCTTGTTTAGTAGTATCATCGTAAATAACTTCGTGAACAATAGAATTAGGTCTTAACGTCATGTTTCCTGTAGCCTCTGCAGCTGGTAAAGTAGAAGAATTACTACTAAAATAAGCGCCATAAGGGCAGCCTCTCATACATCTACTTCTATATTGGCAGGTACCTCTTCCTAGGCCTTCTTTGGTTCCTTCTGTGATGTGAGCTGCTCTTCCTATAGTTAAGACTCTGTTATCATCAAAATTTTCTGAAATTTTGCTTTGTAAATGTTCTTCCACACAGTTAAGATCCATGGGCTTAAGTAGCTTTTGATCTGGAAAATGTTTCAATCCTAAATTCTGCCCACTAATACCTATATATTCTTCAACTTTATCATACCAAGGTTCTATTTCTTTATAACGAATTGGCCAGTCAACAGCAATACCATCTTTTTTATTAGCTTCAAAGTCTAAATCACTTAATCGATAACTTTGTCTTCCCCACATCAAAGAACGCCCGCCTACATGGTATCCACGCATCCAATCAAATCTTCTTACTTCATTATATGGGTGCTTAACATCATCTACAAAAAAGTGTTCTCTAGCAGGATGAGTAGTATACCCTGTTCTATGTTGTTTTGGTTTACGATCAATTATTTCTTGAGTTGTTTCACCACCATTGGGTAAGTCCCAAGGATCAAGGTGAGCGGTAGTGTAATCTTCGATGTGTTTTACCATTCTACCGCGTTCAAGAACTAATGTTTTCAGGCCTTGCTCACAAAGTTCTTTTGCTGCCCAACCTCCAGAAATACCGGTTCCTACTACAATAGCATCAAATAAGTTATCTTCTGTTTTTGCCATGTTATTATTCGTTAATTATAATTTTAGAGACTTTTAATTATGATATTGAGAAATATATTACTATAAAATTACATATTTCTAAGCCAAATTAATTAATTTGCACACTTAATATGTTCAAAATATTTCAGTGAAAATAAATATACAAAATATATTACCTTTTAAAGAAGATGGTGTAGAGTATTATGCGGATACTTGTCTTCCTTTAATTGATGCTGTAAGTAGAAAAAAATTAAAATTTAACGCTTTAGCCAGACATACCTATCCAGGGAAGCGATTATCTGAAGACACTTTAGGACTTAACAGTATTGGATATTGGGATGCTAATGAGCCGCAAGATTGGGGGTTAGATTGGCATAGAAATGAAGGTATAGAAATTCATTTTTTAGAATCGGGGTCTATGCCCTATTCACAGGAAAATCAACAGTTAGAATTAATGCCTAATAATTTAACAATTACAAGACCTTGGGAGGTACACAAGGTTGGTAATCCTATCATTGGAATGGGAAAGTTTTACTGGATCATATTGGATTTAGATGTAAGAAGGCCTCATCAGAATTGGTCATGGCCAGATTGGATCATATTAGCACCAACAGACTTAGAAAAACTAACAAATATTTTACGACAAAATGAAAAAGTGTGTTGGAAAGCAGATAAACGCATTTTGGATTGTTTTCAAAAAATTGGGAAAGCTGTTGATTCTGATAATGAGGGCAGTAATGCCTCTAAAATTAGATTATTGGTTAATAATTTATTATTATTTCTTTTGGATTTATTAGTGATTGAAGAAGTTCAGTTGGATGAGAAATTAATGAATAGTTCAAGAAGTGTTCAGTTATTTTTGAAAGAGTTAGATGTAAATTTATCTGAAAGTTGGACAGTTGAAAAAATGGCAAAATCATCCGGTGTTGGTTTAACGCGATTTACCTTTCACTGTAGACAATTGACAAACTTAACACCCATGAAATATTTGATGTTAAAAAGATTAGAGATGTCAAAAAAAATATTGCTAGATCAAATAGAAATTAATATCTCAGATGTAGCTTACCTCTGTGGATTTTCTACAAGTCAATACTTTGCTACAATGTTTAAAAAACATGAAAAATGTACACCTGTAGAGTTTAGAAAACGAACCTTAAACCATGTTTAGAATTTGTTCAAATTTTTTCACTGACCAATTGTACACATAATTTTAAGGTCTATGTTATACTTTCAACTTTGAAAAAGAATATAAACTTAAAAATAATATGAATTCAATTAGTATTTCAAAAATAATTTTCACTGCAGTAATATTTGTTAGTTTTTCAATTTCTAGCTGTAAAACAGACCAACCTAAACATTCAAATTCTTCAGTAAAAACACAAACTGAAAAAGAGTTGTTTTTTAAATTGTCACTTGCTCAATGGTCTCTACATAGATATGTAAAAGATGAAAAAAAATCACCTTTTCATTTTGCTTCACAAGCAAAAGAAATGGGTTTTGAAGGTTTAGAGTATGTAAGTCAGCTTTATACAGATGAAATTGAAGAATTAGGGTTTGATGTTGTTATTGATTCGCTAAACAATATTAGTAAAAAAGAATCTATGCAAAATATTCTGATTATGGTTGATGATGAAGGAGATTTGGCCGATCCAGATGAAAATAAAAGAAATCAGGCAGTAGAAAATCACAAAAAATGGGTTGATGCAGCAGCTAAACTAGGATGTCATTCTATTCGTGTAAATACTTTTGGAACAAATGATCCAGAAATTTGGAAAACTACTGTTGTAGACGGTTTGAAAAAGCTATCTGAATATGCTGCAACAAAAAATATTAATATTTTATGTGAAAATCATGGGTGGTTGTCCTCTAACCCTGACGCTTTGATGGCAGCAATTAAAGAAGTAAACATGAAAAATTGTGGAACACTTCCTGATTTTGGCAATTGGTGTGTGAAACGATCAGATATAAAGGAAAAATGGGGAGATTGTGCTGAAGTTTACCCTGACAAATACCAAGGCACAAAAATGATGATGCCTGTAGCAATGGCAGTAAGTGCCAAATCATATAATTTTGATGAGAATGGTAATGAAACCACAATAGATTTCGTTAAAATGTTGCAAATAGTTAAAGATGCTGGATATACGGGATTTGTTGGAGTTGAATATGAAGGAGATGTATTGGATGAAAAAGCAGGAATTGAGGCCACCAAAGATTTATTATTATCGGCAACTACTAAACTGAAATAATTACTATTAAAAAATTAAATGATTTAACCAATATATTATGAAAAAATCAATACAACTTCAATTATCATTCATGATGTTTCTCGAATTTTTTATTTGGGGAGGCTGGTTTGTTACCATGGGTACTTTTTTAGGAAGTAATTTAGGGGCCTCTGGAGGAGAAACTGCGATGGCTTATTCTACTCAGTCTTGGGGAGCTATTATTGCTCCTTTTATTATAGGGCTAATTGCTGATCGTTTCTTTAATGCTGAGAAAATTTTAGGAGTTCTTCATTTACTTGGTGCAGCTCTAATGTATCTCATGTCTCAATCTACAGAGTTTTCTGTCTTTTATCCATATGTATTGGGGTATATGATTGCTTATATGCCAACTTTAGCATTAGTGAATTCAGTTTCTTTCAATCAAATGTCCGATCCTGCAAAACAATTTCCTTTGGTAAGGGTATGGGGAACTGTAGGATGGATTTTAGCAGGTTTAGCTATTAGTTTTCTATTTAAATGGGATTCTATTGAAAATATTAGTCAAGGAATGTTATCAAATACATTTATTATGGTCGCTTTGGCATCTTTAGTACTTGGAGTTTTTAGTTTTACTTTACCAAAGACGCCACCCTCAGTGGCCAAGGGTGACAATGTTGCCCTAAAAGATATTTTAGGATTAGACGCTTTAAAATTATTAAATGATCGAAACTTTTTAGTGTTTTTTATATCCTCAGTTTTAATTTGTATTCCACTAGCATTTTATTATCAAAATATCAGTCCTTTTTTAACAGAATATCAGGTAGAAAATTCTACGGCATGGGCTTCTTTAGGTCAAATATCAGAGGTAGCTTTTATGTTGTTATTGCCCTTTTTCTTCAAAAAGTTTGGCTTTAAAAAGACTATACTTTTTGGAATGTTAGCCTGGGTAGTTAGATATCTTCTTTTTTCTTATGGTAACAACGGGGATTTATTTTTTATGATTATTACTGGAATAGCCTTACATGGTATTTGTTATGATTTCTTTTTTGTGTCTGGTCAGATTTATACAGACTCCAAAGCGGGTGAAAAAGTTAAAAGTGCTGCTCAGGGTTTAATCACATTAGCAACTTATGGTGTTGGAATGTTAGTTGGCTTCTGGATTGCAGGTAAAGTTGTTGACAAAAATTTACTAGAAGGTGGTGCTCATGGATGGCAAGAGATATGGATATTTCCAGCTGCATTTGCAGTGGTAGTCATGGTAATTTTTGCACTATTATTTAAAAATGAAAAAGTAGAATATAAATCATAAAAAAGTAATGAGTAGTTCTAAATTAAGACTTGGTATACTTGGTGGTGGAGGTAATTCTTTAATTGGAGTTTTACACAGAATAGCTTCCTCAATGTTTGATAGGTATCAAATTGTTGGAGGGGTCTTTAACCCTAGTTGGGATGAAAATATTGAATTTGCAACTAAAATAGGATTACCAACCAATAGAATATATAAAGACTTTGATACCTTAATAGAAGAAGAGCTTCGATTACCTGAAGCGCAAAGAATGCAAGTGGTTTCAATATTAACCCCCAATTTCTTGCACTTTCCGATGGCAAAAAAATTGTTGGAAAATGGTTTTCATATTATTTGCGAAAAACCATTAACAACAACTTACCAAGAAGCAAAAGAACTTTATACGATTCTTCAAGAAAAGAAAACAGTTTTTGCGGTCACCTATACCTATACTGGTTATCCTATGAT
>CBFHOD010000013.1:10659-14629 GCA_965657365.1 Flavobacteriaceae bacterium | reverse complement strand
TACGTCAAATGCGAGAAATGATATTAGGCGGAGCTATTGGAAATGTTCAAAAAATTGATGCTCAATATTACCAAGGTTGGATCAATCCTATCATACATGATAAAGAAAAACGAAAAACAACTTGGCGATTAAATCCAGAAAAATCAGGAATAAGTTGTTGTATTGGCGATATTGGAACTCACGCATTTGATATGTTAGAGTATGTTTCAGGGGTTGAAATTGAAAATATTCTTGCAGATTTAAATCACGTTTATGACGACAATCAAATGGATGTAGATGGTACGATTTTACTTCGATGCTCAAAAAATGTTAAAGGAGTTATTTGTGCAAGTCAGATTGCTACAGGTGAAGAAAATAGTTTTGTAGTAAAGGTTTATGGAGATAAAGCAGGCTTGAAATGGGAACAAGAAAATCCCAATTACTTGTATTTAATGGAAGAGGGTAAGCCGCTACAGGTATTAAAGCCAGGACACGAATATAACAGTAAACTATCTCTAGATGGAACAAAATTACCTCCTGGGCATCCAGAAGGAATTTTTGATGCTATGGGTAATATATACAAGGGTGTTGCAAGAGCAATCTGCAATGAACCCTACAATAAAGGGGAGTTTCCAACTATTATAGATGGTGTAAGAGGAATGAGCTTTATAGAAACAGCTATTTCATCTCACAACAACGGAAATATTTGGATGGCTATTGATCAAAATTATGAATTATAATCTATAATTATATTTAATATAAATATGAAAACAATTAAAGGACCTGCTGTTTTTTTAGCTCAATTTATGGACGATAAAGCACCTTTTAACACGTTAGAAGGTCTCTGTAAGTGGGCAAGTAACCTTGGTTATATAGGTATTCAAATTCCTACACTAGATAAAAATATTATAGACCTAGATATAGCATCAGAAAGTCAAACCTATTGTGACGAATTTAAAGGAAAAATAAATGCTTTTGGGTTAGAAATTACTGAATTATCAACTCATATTCAAGGTCAATTGGTAGCAGTTCATTCTGCTCACGATTTAATGTTTGATGTTTTTGCTCCTAAAGAGTTACACGGAAGACCTAAAGAAAGAACTCTTTGGGCTATAGATCAAATGAAAAAAGCAGCTATTGTTAGTAGACGATTAGGATTAAAAACACATGCTACCTTTTCAGGGTCTTTATTATGGCCGATGGTTCATCCTTGGCCACAGCAACCAAAAGGGCTTATAGAAACAGGATTTAAAGAATTGGCCAACAGATGGCTACCTATTTTAAACACATTTGATGAAAATGGAGTAGATGTTTGTTATGAAGTTCATCCTGTTGAAGATATTCATGATGGAGATACTTTTGAAAGATTTCTTGAAGCAACAGGGAATCATAAAAGAGTAAATATTTTATATGACCCCTCACATTTTGTGTTGCAACAATTAGATTATCTAAAATATATAGATCATTACCATCAATTTATTAAAGCTTTTCATGTAAAAGATGCAGAATTTAATCCCAGTGGTAAAAAAGGAACCTTTGGAGGGTATAATGATTGGAAAAATAGAGCAGGGAGGTATCGTTCTCCAGGAGATGGTCAAGTAGACTTCAAGCAGGTTTTCTCTAAACTAACAGAATATGGCTGTGATGTTTGGGCGGTATTAGAGTGGGAGTGTGTCATTAAAAGCCCTACTCAAGGAGCTAAAGAAGGTGTTGGTTTTATAAAAAATCATATTATTGAAACCACCTCAAAAAGATTTGATGATTTTGCAGGGAATGATGCAGCTAAGGATGAGAATCAATTAAAAAAGATATTAGGAATTTAAAATAATAATCATGGTAAGAGTAACTTTATTTATGTGTTTGTGCTTCATAGTAGCATGTAACACAGCAGAAAAAAAAGCAAATAAAACTAAATCAAATGAGCAAGTTGTTTCATCAGATGAATTAAAAAGTAATAACGATTGGACTATTTTATTTGATGGTAGTTCATTAGACAATTGGCGCGGGTATTTATCTAATGATATTTATCCAGAATGGACTATTCAAGATGGCGCTATGGTATTCACGCCAGGTAAAGCGGGAGGAAAGAACATCATCTCTAAAGAAAAATACACAAACTTTATTTTGTCTCTAGAATGGAAAATATCAGAAGCAGGTAATAGTGGTATCTTTTGGGGGGTATATGAAGATGAAAAATTTTCAGAAGCCTATATGACTGGTCCAGAAATACAAGTTTTAGACAACGAAAAGCATCCAGACTCATTTGTTGGCAATGGTATTCATAAGGCAGGATCTTTATATGACTTAATTGGGTATCCAGCTGAAGATATATACCCTGCGGGAGAATGGAATCGATGTGTTTTAGAGGTAAATCAAACAGCAAATTTAGCACGTGTTACCATGAACAAGAAAACTACAATATCTTTTCCGCTTCATGGAGTTGAATGGGAAAAAATGGTAGCTAATTCTAAATTCAAAGATTGGGAGGGGTTTGGTAAATATAGTACAGGACACATAGGCCTTCAAGACCATAGCGATCAAGTTTCATTCAGAAATATCAAGATTAAGAAGATTTTAAAATAAAATCTTCTCAATATTTACGAAGTAAAATAGTTTTTTTGCTTTTTATGAAATATAAATTTTTGTACCATAATATATAAAATATTGATTTTAAGCACATTAAATAATTTTTTTCAAAAATGAAGAAATAAAACAGCACGAAAACGTTTTCGATTATTTTTTTACATTATTCTTTTTTTAAGTTCAGAAAAATGTTAATTTGGTAATCTTATTAATACTTTATTAATATTTAGTTAAAAAAGCGTTAATTTGCAAAAAAAATCTAAAAATTAAAACAAAAACAAATCATTATTAATTAAAAATTAAACTTTTATGAAAAATAGTTTACTTAAAAAACCTTTATTGATTCTTATGCTACTTATTGGTAGTATTTCATATGGACAATCAGTAAAAGGAGTTGTTACTGATGCCGATGGTAGTCTGCCGGGTGTTAGTGTTACCATTCAAGGTACAACATCAGGAGCACAGACAGATTTTGACGGAAACTACACAATTAAAGCCAGTCAAGGTGATGTGTTAGTATTCAGTTATCTTGGCTACAAAACTGAGGTAAGAACTGTAGGTTCTGAAACAGTAATTAATGTTACGATGACTGAAGATTCAACTCAGTTAGAAGAGATTGTAGTTATTGGTTATGGAACAACAACTGTTAAGGATGCAACCGGATCTGTTGCTTCAGTTCGAGCAGAAGATTTTAACAAAGGTGTTATTGCTTCTCCAGAACAATTAATTCAGGGTAAAACGGCAGGGGTTCAAATCTCAAGCACAAGTGGAGCGCCTGGAGCTGGAGTTAATATCCGTATTAGAGGAACAAATTCTGTACGTTCTAATAACAATCCTTTATTTGTTGTTGACGGTATTCCTTTATCAGGGCAAGAAACAACTTCAGGAGGAAATGTTATTGGTTTAGGATCTAACCCAGCTAAAAACCCACTAAGTTTTTTAAATCCTAATGATATCGAAAGCATAAGTGTCTTAAAAGATGCTTCAGCGACAGCTATATACGGAACTAGAGGATCAAATGGTGTAGTTATTGTTACTACCAAATCTGGAAGATCTAAGAAAGGAGAGTTTAATTATCAAGCAAACATAAGTACTTCAGAAGCTAGAGAAACCTACAACTTATTAAGTGCTGATCAATTTCTTGCAGCAAGAACATCAGTTGGGTTAACAAATGATGCGGTAAGTAATGCAGGTTCTTCTACAGATTGGCAAGATGTTATTTTTAGAAGATCTACTTCTCATAACCAAAATTTAAGCTATTCAAAATCTCACGATAGTGGTTCATACATTGCTACCTTAGGTTTTGGAAACCAATATGGTATTGTAGAGAATTCAAACTTAGAAAGACTTACGGCAAGATTAAATCTTAATCAACGTTTCTTAGACGATAAGCTAAGATTAACCTTTA
>CBFHOD010000013.1:7816-10561 GCA_965657365.1 Flavobacteriaceae bacterium | reverse complement strand
AATGGTTCTATTTCTAGAGTTAATGATAATTTAGCTCCAACAGGAGGTACTGCAGGTTACAGGGGAGATATATTAGGAGCAGCTTTTTCTGCAAATCCAACTTGGCCAAATGACCCTAGCTATGATACAGGGACCTTGGTAAATCCTGCAAATTTGTTAGCTTACACAAAAGGAACAACAAACACGAATAGATATTTAGCTAATGTGTCTCTTGAATATGATTTAACTTCTAATTTAAAAGCAAAAGTATCTTTAGGTATTGACAAGTCAGATTCTGAAAACTTTTCAGTTACTTCATCAGAAATTTTAGGTTTAGCAGATGGTATAGCAGGAAATGGTAGAGGTGCTTACAATTCGTTAGACATACAAAATGACTTATTAGAGGCTACTATTGCTTACAACAAGGAGTTCAAAAACTCTAAATTAGATATACTAGGAGGTTTCTCTTATCAAAACTTTAAAAACAAAGGTTTATTCTCCGGAGGTTGGGGTTTTTCAACTAAAGATTTAGATCTTATGGGATCTACACTACAAGATGTTGTTGAAGGTCTAGCAGGTGAAATTGAAGGTAATTACCAACAATTTGGTTTTGCACCAAACCTACCAGGAGTATTTGTTAGAGGGTTTGAAGGAAATGATTTTACTACATCAAGTTTTTCTCCAGTTACATCAATCTCAGGAGTGAGATCTTTAGCTGTTGATTCTAACAACTATAATATTGAATTGCAATCTTTCTTTGGAAGAGTAAATTATTCAATAGCAGACAAGTACTTATTTACAGCAACAATTAGAGCTGATGGTTCTTCTGCTTTTCCAGAAGAAAACAGATATGGGTATTTCCCTTCAGGAGCTTTTGCATGGAAGCTTAATGAAGAAGATTTTATGAGTGACAGTAATATGTCTACTCTTAAATTACGTTTAAGTGCTGGTTTAACTGGTAACCAAGAAGGTGTTGGATATGGTAATTATATTAACAGGTCTCGTTGGAATGGATTAAATCCAGGTAACGATGGTTTTATAGATATAGGTAACGGTAATTCATTAGTTTCCTACGGAGGTCCAGAACTTAAATGGGAATCAACATTACAATATGCAACAGGGTTAGATTTTGGTTTTAATAATGACAGACTAACAGGAAGCATAGATGTATATAGAAAGGAAACAATAGATTTAATATTTAATACACCACAAGCTCAACCAGCAGTTACACCACTTAAGTTTCAAAACTTGCCAGATTCTAAAATTGTAAACCAAGGGGTTGAATTTTCTTTGGGCTATGATTTAGTAGAATCTGAAGATTTTAACTGGTCTGCAAACTTTAACGTTGCTTACAATGACAATATGGTTGAATCTTTATTGGGTCAATATGACTTTGCTGATGTAAACGGACCAGGATTGTCTGGTGCTTTTGCAATGAGGTTACAAGAAGGACAGCCAATGTTCTCTTACTATTTATTAGAGTTTGAGGGGTATGACGCAGCTGGTCTGGCAATTGTAAGTGATGAAAAAAGTTTTGTAGGGAAAAGTGCTTTACCTAATTTAACGGGTGGTTTATCTACAAATTTAAACTATAAGCAATTTTCATTATCTGCTTATTTTAACGGTCAATTTGGTCACTACATCTATAATAACACAGCAAATGCATTCTTTACAGCAGGAGCATTTGGAACCACTAGAAATGTACTTCCAGAAACTTTAACTAGTGGAGAAGCTATAGGAGCATCAGCACCAGCTTCTACCAGGTTTTTAGAAAAAGGAGATTTTGTAAGACTACAAAATTTAACTTTAGCATATGATATGCCAATGTCTGGAGAGGGAGTTTTTAAATCTATGGTATTCTCTGTTACAGGACAAAACTTATGGTTATCTTCAGATTATTCAGGATTAGATCCAGAAGTAAATTCTGCGACAGGAGGAGCTTTACCTTCTATTGGAATGGACTACGGAGCTTATCCAAATCCAACAACAATTACTTTTGGAATTAACGCAAAATTTTAAAAAACACAAATGATGAAAAAACAATTTAATTTAAAAATAGTTTTACTATCACTTATTTCCATGACAGCACTTTATTCTTGTTCTAACTTAGAGCTTGAAGCTACGGATTCAGTGATACAAAATATCGAATTTACCGGATTAGCAGATTCTCAGGCATCCTTAGACGGTTTATACGGTGCAACATGGGGTATGTTAGGAGATCAAGCAAATTTCTTTGCTTTGAACGAAGTAACTACAGACGAGCAAGTAATTCCTACTAGAGGAAGTGACTGGGGAGATAATGGATTGTGGCGTTCGCTTCACAATCATACATGGCAAGTAGATCATGGGTTCTTATTAACTACATGGAATCAGTTAAATGAAAAAGTATTGCAAGCAAGCTTTATCATTGATCCATTAAGTAACTCTACTTCACAACAAATAGCAGAAGCAAAGTTTTTAAGAGCTTTTAATATGTTCTTTGTTTTAGATATGTGGGGTCAAAACCCATTTAGAGAAGCTACAGACTTACCGTCTTCTACACCTATTGTACTCTCTCCATCAGAAGCTTATGATTTTATTTTAAATGACTTAAATGAAGCTATTGCAGATTTACCAGAAGTTTCTCCTAGTGCAGCAACAATTGGTGCTTCTAAAGCAGCGGCAAACTTTTTAAAAGCAAAATTAATTTTAAATAGTGAGCGTTACACAGGTTCAACTCCAAATTACCAAGAGGTAATTAATGCTGTAAACGCTGTTGAAGCTAGT
>CBFHOD010000013.1:0-7717 GCA_965657365.1 Flavobacteriaceae bacterium | reverse complement strand
GGATTTGCTTTACAAGCTGGATATTTCGATATCTTTTTACCAAGTGTAGATTCAGAAACTGTATTGTACGGTAATATTAGTATCGGAAATAGAATTTGGAATGGAATGCACTATAACATCATAACTCCAGACAACGGAGGAGGAGGATGGAATGGTTTTTCTACTCTAGCTGAGTTCTATGATCTATTTGAAGGAGATGCTAATGAAAACTATATGGGTTCAGGTCAAGAAGAAAGAAGAGGATGGGTTCCAGATGCATCTAATGCAAACAATACAGATAATTATGGTATGGGCTACGGATTTTTAATTGGTCAGCAATATTCTGCTTCAGGACAACCTTTAAATGATAGAGCTGGTAATCCTTTAAATTTTACAAGAGATTTTAGCCTTACAAATAGTAATGAAACTCAAGCGATTAGAGTGATTAAATATCACCCATTCGACGGAACAGGTTCTGCTTCTTTTAGAAGTCACGAGATCATTTTCAGATATGCAGATGCTCATTTAATGAGAGCTGAAGCGATGTTAAGAAGTGGAGATGCTGGAGGAGCTTTAGCTGAAGTTAATGAATTAAGAGTCTTAAGAGATGCAACTGCATTAGGATCTGTAAGTCTAGACGATATGATAGATGAAAGAGGTAGAGAATTGTATGTTGAATTTTTTAGACGTAACGATTTACTTAGATTTGGTCAATTTACAAAAGACTGGGAGTTTAAAGACCCAGCAGCTGTTGGAGACGCGAATAAAAATTTATTCCCAATTCCATTAACAGCATTGTTATCAAATCCTAATTTAGTTCAGAATCCAGGATACTAAATTTAATCTTTTATTGATATTAAAATTAAAGAGGGTATTTTTATACCCTCTTTAATTATTTATAAAACTTATTTATAAATATAATAATCTCTTACACCATGAAAGAGTTTATAGTATGTAGTTTGTTTTTTTTGCTTTGTTCTTGTAACAACAATGATACTTTGTTTGTTACTTTACCTAGTAATACAACTCAAATTAAGTTTCAAAATAACATCACTAGTACTGCTGATTTAAATATTTTAAATTACCTCTATTATTACAATGGAGCTGGAGTTGCTGCTGCAGATTTTAATAATGATGGTTTAGCTGATCTCTATTTTACGGGTAACCAAACTGAAGATAAATTATTTTTAAATTTAGGAGAGTTAAAGTTTAAAGACATTACATCAAAGGCTCACATCAATAACGCGCTTCCCTGGACTACAGGAGTTACTACTGTAGATATAAACAATGATGGATTTTTAGACATCTATATTTGTAAAATTGGAGCACATAACTCAATTAAAGGGAAAAACTTATTATATGTAAATCAAGGATTAGATAATAATGGAGTCCCTAGATTTATAGAAGACGCCTCTAATTACGGTTTAGACATTGCGTCATATGCTACTCAAGCAGCTTTCTTTGATTATGATAAAGATGGAGATTTAGACTTGTTCTTGATGAATCATTCCCTGTATCCTAATAGTAATTACGGTAAAGGTGCCTTAAGAGGCCAGGTAGATCAAAAGTCTGGAGATAAACTATTAGAAAATAAACAAGGCAAGTTTGAAGAAGTGTCTTCAGAAGCCGGAATTTTTCAAGGGAAAATAGGGTATGGTTTAGGACTATCCATTGGAGATGTTACAAATGATGGTTATCCTGATATTTATGTAGGTAATGATTTTTTTGAAAATGATTATTTATATGTCAACCAAAAAAATAAAACTTTTTCGGAAGTAATTACAAGAGACAAAACCATTCTAGGACATACATCACATTTTTCTATGGGGAATGCGATATCTGATTTAAATAATGATACTCATCAAGATATTATTTCTTTGGACATGCTTCCTGAAAATCTAAAAACCTATAAAACCTCAGGATTAGAATTTCCATATCAAACCTATCAATACTATTTAAAAAATGGTTATGCGCCTCAGTTTATGCAAAACACATTACATTTTAATAATGGTAATGAAACATTCAGTGAAACAGCGCATTTAAGTGGAATAGCTGCAACAGAATGGTCTTGGAGCCCAATTGTAGGAGATTATGACAATGATGGCTTTAAAGACCTTTATATTACAAATGGAATCTTAGGAGCTACCAATGATATGGACTATATAAACTTCATTTCAAATGAAGCCATTCAAAAACAATTAGCAACAGAAAAATCGCAAAGAAATTTAGAATTGTCAAAGCAAATTCCTCAAAAAAAAGTTAAAAACTATTTTTATAAAAATAATAAAGACAAGACATTTAGTAACGTAACTCCAACATGGGTTTCTCATGGTAATTCCTACAGTAATGGAGGTACTTCAGTAGATTTAGATAATGATGGAGATCTAGATTTGGTTATTAATAATATTAATGAGGAAGCATTTGTATTGGAGAATACCTCAGATCAAAATTCTCAAAACTCCTATCTCAAAATTAAATTTAAAGGGAATTCTAATAATATTTTTGGAATAGGAACTACAGTAAAGGCCTTTTATAAAGGTCAAGTAATTACAGAAGAAAATTATACAACAAAAGGATATTTATCATCTATAGAACCTAAAATTCATCTAGGGTTTGGAACTACTAAAATTGTAGATTCATTGCATATTATTTGGAGTACTAATGCATATCAAACATTAAAAAACATTGAAGTTAATCAAGAAATTGAAGTTTCTTATGAAAATGCCACTAAGAGCTATCCTTATAGGGTTCCCGAAGAACAAAAAACTTTTTTAGTTAATAAAGATTCACCTTTTAATTTCAAACATAAAGATTCACAATCTCTAGAATTTAATAGAGATCAAATCATACCCTATGCAAGTACAAATCTAGGACCACATACGGCGGTTTCGGATGTCAACAATGATGGATTTGACGATTTATTTATAACTGGGGGAAAGTCTCAGTCCAGTCAACTTTTTATTCAAAATAAAAAAGGTCAATTTACATCAGAACAATCAGATATTTTTAAATATGATGCGATTCATGAAGATGTATATGCTGTTATGTTTAATGCTAATGCTGATAATTTTAAAGACTTACTGGTTGTTAGTGGTGGTAATGAATTTAAACAAGGAGCTCCTCTTCAACCAAAATTATACATTAATAATCAAGGTAAATTTGAAAAAGATACCCTCCAGTTTAAACATATAGAAACTAATGCATCAAAAGTAACAGCATTAGACATTGATAACGATGGCGATATGGATATTTCAATACTTTCAGATATTCTTCCATGGCAATTTGGGAGAACACCATCGCAATATATTTTTGAAAATGACGGTCATGGCAACTTTTCTGATGTATCATTAAAATATGGTCTTGATTTTCAGAACAGTGGAAATGTTACAGATATTGTCTGGATAGACTTAAATGATGACACTTATCTGGATGCCGTTGTTGTTGGATATTGGATGCCTGTAAAAGTATTTTTAAATGATGGCACCAAGTTAGTACTTCAAAAAAATACTCTTTTAGAAAAAACAAACGGATGGTGGAACAGCATTAAAGTAAATGATTTTGATAAGGATGGCGATTTAGATTTTATAGCAGGGAATTGGGGTTTAAATACGCGATTACAAGCAAGTAAAACCGAACCCATAACACTGTATAGCAATGATTTCGATGATAATGGAACTGTTGATCCAGTAATTACATATTATTATCAAAAACAAGAAACACCATTTGCCTCTAAAGATGAATTGGTTAAACAAATCCCATTTTTAAATAAGAAATTCTTATCCTATAAAGATTTTGCAGAGGCTTCATTTACAGCCCTTCTTCCAAAAGAGAAGATTAAAGAAGCGTTTAAAAAACAAGTTTTTGAATTGGGAAGTAGTTATTTTGAAAATCAAGGGGATAATACATTTAAAAGACACGAATTGCCGTTTATGGCTCAAATATCTTCTGTAAATGATATCGCTCTGAATGATTTTAATAGAGACGGTTTTACAGATGTTCTTTTAGTTGGAAATAATTACAATATTAACACACAATTGGGTAAATTAGATGCCTCGCATGGCTTAATTTTGTTGAATGATAAAAAAGGGTTTTTTCATGAAAGCTTACCCCAAGATTTTAATATCTCTGGAGAAGCTAGAAACATAGAAACCATAAAAATTAAAGGGGAGTTATTTTATATTATTTCTATAAATAATGATATTCCTGTTTTTTTAAAGGCTAATAAATAATGACACAATTTTTAGTAAGAAATATTATTGTAGTATTAATTTTTGGGGCAATTTATTCCTGCAGTTCAGAACAGGAAAATTTATCTACAAAAAGCGATCCCCAAACTTTATTCACATTATTGGACGCTAAAGCTACAGGGATAGACTTCCTCAATAAAGTTAAGAACCAAAAGAATTTTAATATTTTTAAATATAGAAACTTCTACAATGGAGGAGGTGTTGCTATTGGAGATATTAATAATGATGGCCTAGCTGATATATATTTAACAGGTAATATGGTAGCGAATAAATTATATCTTAACAAAGGTAATTTTGTGTTTGAAGATATTTCTGAAAGTGCTGGAATTGAAGGAAACAAACCTTGGTCAACCGGAGTTGTTATGGTAGATATAAATCAAGATGGATTATTAGACATCTACGTAAGCAATGCCGGAAATTTAAAGGGTAACAATCATGATAATGATTTATACATTAACAATGGAGATTTAACTTTTACAGAAAAAGCTTCCGAATTTAACCTTGCCAAAACAGGATTTTCTACCCATGCTTCCTTTTTTGATTATGATAAAGATGGAGATTTAGATGCTTATATCTTAAACAACAGCAACATTCCTGTAAGTAGTCTTGGATATGCAGAACAGCGAGACAAAAGAGCTCAAGATTGGGAAAATGTTCCTACAATTTTTAGAGGGGTTGGAGATATGTTGTTAAGAAATGACAATGGTAAATTTGTAGATGTTAGTGAGCAGGCTGGAATTTATGGGAGCTTAATAGGGTTTGGTTTAGGTGTCATGGTAACTGATATGAATGGAGATTTGTATCCAGACATTTATGTTTCTAATGACTTTTACGAAAGAGACTACCTGTACATCAACAACCAAGATGGTACATTTAAAGAAGACATTACTAATTGGACTTCTCATTTAAGTCTATCCGCTATGGGTGTAGATATTGCAGATATTAATAACGATGGGAATGCAGATATTTTTATTACAGACATGCTGCCTGAAGCAGATCAGCGAGTAAAGTCTGTTATGGAATTCGAGGGATACAATGTTTTTAAATTAAAACAAAGTAAAGATTTTTCTCAGCAATACATCCAAAACACCTTACAATTAAACAATGGGAATAATACTTTTTCGGAGATAGCTTATCATAGTGGTGTTGCAAAAACAGATTGGAGTTGGGCTGGGCTACTTTTTGATATGGATAATGACGGAAATAGAGATATTTTTATTACCAACGGAATTAATCATGATTTAACAGATTTAGATTTTGTTAACTTTTTTGCAAATGAAATCATTCAAAAAATGGCTTTAACAGGGAGAAAACAGGCAATAGATTCTATTATTAATAAAATGCCTGTAAAACCACAACCAAATTACGCCTATAAAAATAATGGCGATATTACTTTTGACAATGCAAATAAGGAATGGGGTTTTGAAACACCTAGTTTGTCAAATGGTGTTGCTTATGGTGATTTAGACAATGATGGTGATTTAGATTTAGTTATTAATAACGTAAATATGTTGCCTTTTGTTTATAGAAACAATACAGATTCATTAACTAATAATAGTTATTTAAAAATTAAATTAGAAGGTACAAAATCCAATAAATTTGCCATTGGAAGTACTGTAAAAATTTTTAATAACAACAATATATACGTACAAGAACAAATGCCATCAAGAGGGTTTCAATCTTCTATGGATTATGTAATGACAATTGGTCTTGGATCAGCAAAAACTATAGATTCACTACGTGTAATTTGGCCAGATAATACAACCCAAAAATGGACTAATATTGCTGTAGATACAACACTAACCTTAAAGCAAATTGAGGCCGTAGAAGTTCAAAAACCTTTACAATCTAAGAAAGAAAAAACATTCGTTACTGAGATTACAAAAAACAATTTTCAAAAACATCAGGAAAATAGTTATTCTGATTTTGATTATGAAGGTTTGATTAATAAAATGCTATCACAAGAAGGCCCAGCTTTGGCTGTTGGAGATATAAATAATGACGGTAATGAAGATTTTTATATTGGTGGAGCCAAAGGTCAATCAGGATTATTATACTTAAACTTAGGTGATGGAAAAGTAGCGTTATCAATTCAAAAGTCTTTTGAGAAAGATGTCTTATTTGAAGATACTACTGCTTCTTTTTTTGATGCGAATGGTGATGGAAATTTAGATCTTATGATTGGTTCTGGTGGAAACGAAATAGGACAACAAAATAATTATAAAGTAAGGTTATATCTTAATAACGGTAAGGGAACTTTTGAGTCATCAAAAAATAAACTACCAGCCTTAAGAAAAAATATTGCAGTGATTTCTCCTTATGATTTTGATAATGATGGTGATATTGATGTTTTTGTAGGTGCTAGAAGTATGGTGGCTACTTATGGGATAGACCCAACACATCAATTTCTAGAAAATAACGGTGATGGAACTTTTATAGATACCACAGAAAAAGTTGCCTATGATGTGAAAAGTGCTGGAATGATGACTGACGCAATATGGAAAGATATAGATAAGGATGGAAAAAAAGATTTGATTACTGTTTCGGAATGGGACACACCAAAAATCTTCATAAACAACGGAAGAAGGCTCATTAAACAAAAATCAACATTAGATGATTTATTTGGAATGTGGAATGTTGTTGAGGCTACAGATATAGATAATGATGGCGATATAGATTTCATTCTTGGAAATCAAGGGAGTAATACTATCCATAAAACTTCTTTTGATAGCCCTGTAAAAATGTGGGTAAATGATTTTGACAATAACGGAACAATTGAGCAAATTATGACCAATCACAAGAATGGTAAAGATTATCCAATTCACATGAAAAAGGAATTAACAGCTCAACTGGTTTCTTTAAAAAAGCAAAATTTAAAGGCCTCTGAATATGCTAGAAAATCTATTGATGAATTATTTTCTCCCTCAATTTTCAAAAACTCCATTATGAAAAAGAGTACTATTTCGGAATCAATCATTGCAGTAAATGAGGGCGATTGGAATTTTACTGTGAAAAAACTTCCAAGCCGTGTTCAACTTTCTTGTGTCTGTGGAATAGTATGTTCCGATATTAATAATGATGGTCACTTAGATATTATTATGGCAGGAAATAACTTTGAGTTTAAACCTCAATATTCTAGACTAGATGCAAATTATGGATCGGTTCTACTAGGTGATGGAAATCTTGGTTTTACTTGGCAAGATTACAATACCTCAGGTTTTGTTGTTAAGAATGAAGCTAAGCATTTGAAGAAAATTAAAGATAATAAAGGAAGGACCTATCTCATAGCAGCCATTAATAATGAAAGCCCAAAACTATTTTTAATCAATGAGTAATAAGGCAATTATACTGTGTTTTTCTCTGCTATTGTTCGCATGTAATAAAAGGGAACTATTATTCAAAAATCCAACTTCCCAAGAAACAGGATTAAACTTTAAGAACACAATTACGCCTACTAACGAACTAAATATTCTTGATTATTTATATTATTA
>CBFHOD010000012.1:39330-46960 GCA_965657365.1 Flavobacteriaceae bacterium | reverse complement strand
ACAATGACTTGAGTCTTGTACTCTTTTTTATTGGTTTTTACAATATGAAAATCGTCTTGAATAGCAATAGAAATTACTTTTTCACCCTCAATTTGAGTAATATTTGGGTAATTTGTAGTCAATTGTTTTTTTCCTGCAATCAACACATTAGACCCAAGAGTTCCAGAGGGTAACCCAAGAACATTGTTAAAAAGAGCATTCTGTAGATGAGAGCTTCTTTGATGCATGATTACCCCCACCTTTTTATTGATAGCATAGGGCTTTTTAAGCCCTGACCCAAGAACTAAAGCACATTGCATGCCTGCTACGCCACCTCCAATAATTAATACGTCAAACATCGTTAGAAGAGCGCTTGAATGTTAGCAGCAAATAATTTTACAGCAATGGCTAATAAAATAACTCCAAATATTTTTCGAATAATTTTAATCCCGTTAGCACCAATAATGCGCTCTATTTTTGGAGAAGTTTTTAGAACAACATAAATCACCACAACATTGCATAAAACAGCAATAATAATATTTTCAATAAAGAATTCTGCTCGTAAAGATAAGAGCGTAGTAAGGCTTCCGGGTCCAGCAATTAAAGGGAATGCAAGAGGAAATACGGTAGCAGTTATGCTTTCCGAGTCATCATCATCTTTATAAAGCGTAATTCCTAAAATCATTTCTAGTGCGATAAAAAAAAGAATGAAAGACCCTGCTACAGCAAAAGAATACACATCAATTCCTATCAATTCAAGTAAACTTTGTCCTAAGAAAAGAAATACAATCATGATAACTCCGGCAATTAATGACGCTTTTTCAGACTGAATATGCCCAACTTTTTTTCTTAAATCTATGATAATTGGGATATTTCCAACAATATCTATGACCGCAAATAAGACCATAAATGCTGTAAATATTTCCTTAATATTAAAATTCATAAGTAGTTGTTTAAATTTGCAAAAGTAGAAAACTTACCCAATCAAAATATCAAAAAACAGAAAATATTTTGTCTTATTTTTGCCAAATGTTTCAATTAGGAAAAACCATTGTGTCTGAAGATCTTATTGAGAAAGATTTTGTGTGTAACCTTTCTAAGTGTAAAGGAGAATGTTGTGTTTCAGGAGTTGCTGGAGCTCCTTTGGAGAAAGATGAAGTAGTTGTCTTAGAACAGGTATATTCTACCTTAAAACCTTTTTTAAGACCAGAAGGTATTCGAGCTATAGAAGAACAAGGAACTTCTATAAAGACAAACTTAGGAGAATTAGAAACCCCATTAGTTAACAATTCTGAATGCGCATATCTTATTTTTAATGAACATAACATCGCAACTTGTGGTATTGAAGAAGCTTATAACAAGGGGCTTGTAAATTGGCAAAAACCAATTTCATGTCATTTATATCCAGTTAGAGTTAAAGAATACAGTGAGTTTGCAGCAGTAAATTATCATAAATGGGATATTTGTGATGATGCATGCTCTCTAGGAAGCGAGTTAAAGGTGCCCGTTTATAAGTTTGTCAAAGAGGCACTAATTAGAAAATTTGGTACGCATTGGTATTTAGAATTAGAAAAAGTAGCGCAAGACCATATTAAAAAAAACAAGTATACTTAAATTTAAAAAAAATTCAATCCATGAAAAAATTATTTCCTTTTTTGCTAGTCTTAATTGTGATTTCTTCCTGCGAAGATGTTCTTGAAATTACTGAAACTATGGTTATTAATGAATCAACAACAGTAACAATTAATCAAACAAATGGCACTGCTGTAAATTTTAATGATGTAATTGAAGGCGATTTAAATCAAGTGATCTCAAATTTTAATAGCATTAATGATATAACTATAGATAGCTTAAGTTATTCGTTTGCAAATTTAAACGGTAACGAAAACGCATTGATTGTTTCTGCCTCAATAGAAATCAATGGAATAATTGTAGCTGATGTTTCAGAGGTAAACATTGCTCAAGAAGTTGAAAATCAGTCTCTATTTGAAATCACCGATGTAAATGTCTTGGAGCAATTAGAAACTTCGTTTTTAAACAACAGTGCAGTAACTTTAAACCTCTCTGGAATGGCTATTTCTGAAGAAGGTGATGTTTCATTTGACATTGTGTTATCAATGCAATTAACAGCCTCTTTTTAATAATTATAAATAATTTGTACTACTTTTTTTCAAAAAACAGTGTTGTTTTAGACTTTAACATTTCAAAAAACACAATCAATTGAAGAAAATTTTTAGAGAAATGAAGTTTTAGAATGTCGAGAATAAACGCCCCTAAAAAATTGCTCTAAAAAAATATTTTAGACCTCCAAATTATTAAATCAAAAAATAAATCTATTCATTTTAGGAATGTCAATGAGAATGGGGCTTTGTGAAAAAAACACGATGTAAAGCATTGATTATAAAGAAGTTAAAAAAAAATAAAGAATTCATTTTTTTTTCTGTTTTTTCAATTTTGTTAAAAACTTAGCGTGTTTTGTGAATAAGTAGAGCTTTGTATTCATCCCTTTTTTTTCAATCTTTGTTAACCCTGACACGAATACTATTTTACAACAATCAAGAAAACCTCAACAAATAATGTCTTTACAAGAACCAATTTTAGTACCAAACGATAACCGATTCGTAATTTTTCCAATTGAACATGATGATTTATGGGATTGGTATAAAAAACAACAAGCATGTATTTGGACTGCTGAAGAAATTGACTTGTCAGAAGATGTTTTAGACTGGAACAATAAGCTTTCAGAAGATGAGCGTTACTTTATCAAACATATTTTAGCATTTTTTGCAGCTTCTGATGGAATTGTAAATGAAAACTTAGCAGAAAACTTTGTAAATGAAGTGCAGTACTCAGAAGCAAAATTCTTCTATGGTTTTCAGATCATGATGGAGAATGTACATTCAGAAACGTATTCTCTTCTTATTGATACTTATGTTAAAAATGAAGAAGAAAAAGATAAGCTATTTAATGCGATAGAAACTTTCCCAGCTATAAAAAAGAAGGCTGAATGGGCTTTAAAATGGATTGAATCAGACTCTTTTGCTGAAAGACTAATTGCTTTTGCGGCTGTTGAAGGAATTTTCTTTTCAGGAGCATTTTGCTCTATTTTTTGGCTTAAGAAAAGAGGATTACTGCCAGGGCTTACCTTTTCAAACGAATTAATTTCAAGAGATGAGGGGATGCATTGTGATTATGCAGTTCATCTTCATAACAATCATATCGTTAACAAAGTTCCAAAAGAACGGATTAGAGAAATAATTGTAGACGCTTTAAACATAGAAAGAGAATTTGTTACAGAATCATTACCAGTTAGTTTAATTGGGATGAATGCAAAGTTAATGACACAATACTTAGAATTTGTAACCGACAGATTATTAGGGGAGTTTAATTGTGAAAATGAATACAACTCAACAAATCCTTTCGACTTCATGGAGATGATTTCTTTAGAAGGGAAAACTAATTTTTTCGAAAAAAGAGTATCCGAATATCAAAAAGCTGGGGTAAAATCTGGTGGAACCGGAAGTATCAGTTTCGATGCCGATTTTTAGAAATCCATTCTAAAAAACAGGTTCTGATTTTTAATCAGAAGGAATAATCAATAAATAAGATAACCGTTTTTCGGTTGGCAACTAATTAAAAAACAATAGCAGCATGTATGTAGTAAAAAGAGACGGCAAGAAAGAGCCAGTGATGTTCGACAAAATCACAGCAAGAGTAAAGAAAATGTGTTATGGGCTTAACAAAATTGTTGATCCTGTTAAGGTAGCCATGCGTGTAATTGAAGGATTGTATGACGGAGTTACTACACCAGAATTAGATAGCCTAGCAGCAGAAATTGCCGCCACTATGACAACCGCTCACCCAGATTACGCAAAACTTGCTGCAAGAATTGCTGTATCTAACCTCCATAAAAACACAAAAAAATCGTTTTCAGAAACGATGCTAGATTTATATGAATATGTAAATCCAAGAACAGGTAAAAAAGCGCCGCTACTATCTGATGAAGTCTATAAGATCATCACAGATAATGCAGAAAAATTAGATTCGACAATCATCTATAGTAGAGATTTTAATTATGATTTTTTTGGGTTTAAAACTTTAGAACGCTCTTATTTATTAAAATTAAACGGAACTATTGTAGAAAGACCTCAGCATATGTTAATGCGTGTTTCTATAGGGATTCATTTAAATGATATAGACGAAGCCATCGCTACATATGAATTAATGAGTAAAAAGTTTTTCACACATGCGACACCAACTTTGTTCAATGCAGGTACTCCAAAACCACAAATGTCCTCTTGTTTCTTGCTACAAATGCAAGATGACAGTATTGATGGGATCTACGATACATTGAAGCAAACCGCTAAAATTTCACAATCAGCAGGGGGTATTGGATTGTCTATTCACAATGTTCGCGCTACAGGATCTTATATTAGAGGAACCAATGGAACTTCTAATGGAATTGTACCTATGTTAAAGGTATTTAATGACACAGCTCGATACGTAGATCAAGGAGGGGGTAAACGTAAGGGTTCTTTTGCAATGTACATAGAGCCTTGGCATGCAGATATTTTTGATTTTCTAGACTTGAAAAAGAATCATGGGAAAGAAGAGATGAGAGCAAGAGATTTATTTTATGCCATGTGGATGCCAGATTTATTCATGAAAAGAGTACAAGAAGACGGTCAATGGACTTTGATGTGTCCTAACGAGTGTCCACACTTATTTGATACTTATGGAGATGAATTTGAAAAATTATATGAAGGTTACGAGAAGGTAGGAAAAGGAAGAAAAACAATCAAAGCAAGAGAGCTTTGGGAAAAAATCTTAGAATCTCAAATTGAGACAGGAACTCCTTACATGCTTTATAAAGATGCTGTAAACCGTAAGACAAATCACAAAAATTTAGGAACCATTCGTTCATCAAATTTGTGTACAGAAATTATGGAATATACGGCTAATGATGAAGTAGCAGTATGTAATTTAGCGTCTATTGCACTACCAATGTTTATTAGTGAGAACGAAGCAGGAGAAAAGTATTTCAATCATAAAAAATTATATGATGTAACCAAAAAAGTCATTAAAAACTTAGATACAGTTATCGATCGAAATTACTATCCAGTTCAGGAAGCTGAAAATTCCAATTTTAGACACAGACCCGTAGGATTAGGAGTTCAAGGTTTAGCAGATACTTTTATTATGTTACGCTTACCTTTTACTTCGGATACGGCTAAAAAATTAAATAAAGATATTTTTGAGACCTTGTATTTTGCTTCAGTTCAATCTTCTATGGAAATTGCGAAAGCCAAAGAACCGTATTCTACATTTAAAGGATCACCAATGTCTGAAGGAGAATTCCAATACAATATGTGGGGGATTAACGATGAAGATTTAAGCGGGAATTGGGATTGGAAAAAATTACGTAAAAACGTAATCAAGCACGGTGTCAGAAATTCATTATTGGTGGCTCCAATGCCAACAGCTTCAACTTCTCAGATTTTAGGGAATAATGAAGCTTTTGAACCTTATACCTCCAATATTTATACAAGACGTGTACTTTCCGGAGAATTTATTGTTGTAAACAAACATCTATTAGAAGATTTGGTAGAGATGGAACTATGGGATAACAATATGAAGGAAGAGATCATGCGTGCAAATGGCTCTATACAACATATTGATAAGATTCCACAAGACATAAAAGAGCTATACAAAACAGTATGGGAAATGAGTATGAAAGATATTATTGACATGGCACGACATAGAGGATATTTTATAGATCAATCTCAATCTTTAAACTTGTTTATGCAAGATGCAGATTATGCCAAACTAACCTCAATGCATTTTTATGGTTGGAAGTCTGGACTAAAGACTGGAATGTATTATTTAAGAACCAAATCTGCTGTTAATGCCATTCAGTTTACGCTCTCAAAAGAAAAGAAAAAAACGACTCCAGAACAAGATGCACCGATGACACCAGAAGAATTCAAAGCGATGGTAGAATCTTCAAAAAATGGAGATCAAGATGATGATTGCTTAATGTGTGGATCATAGAAATTAGTTAATTAATATACTTTTAAAAAGAATCTCAATATATTTGAGATTCTTTTTTTATTTAAAATCAAAATCATAGTAGCATGATGAACTGGGAACAATTACTTTCTTTAAAGCGTTTTGGAGACATTCAAAAGCGTCCAAGAGCCAAGCAAGATGAAACACGTTTAGGGTTTGAAGTAGATTTTGATAGAATTATATTTTCAGAAGCTTTTAGGAGTTTACAAGACAAAACTCAAGTGATTCCTCTGTCTGAAACAGACTTTGTTCACACTAGACTTACCCACAGTTTAGAAGTGTCTGTAGTAGGAAGAACTTTGGGGAGAAGAGTAGGTAAAGTTTTGTTGGAAAGACACCCCAACCTAAAACAACTAGGCTATTCATTTAATGATTTTGGAGCTATTGTAGCGGCAGCATCTGTAATGCACGATATTGGAAACCCTCCTTTTGGTCATTCAGGAGAAAAAGCTATAGGAGAGTATTTTAAAACGGGTAAGGGACTACAATATAAGGGAGCTTTATCGGTAGAAGAATATCAAGATCTCATAGATTTTGAAGGAAATGCTAATGGGCTTAAGATTTTGACCGAAAATAGAGAAGGAATTTATGGTGGTCTTCGTCTTTCTTATGCAACTTTAGGAGCTTTTATAAAATACCCTAAAGAGTCTTTACCAAAAAAACCAACCAAGCATATTACTGATAAAAAATACGGATGTTTTCAGTCAGAAAAAGAAGCCTTTTTAGATATTGTTGAAGATTTAGGCTTACTCAATAAGTCAAAAACAGCAGCGATTAGCTACCATAGACATCCATTAACTTTTTTAGTAGAAGCAGCAGACGATATTTGTTATACAATCATAGATTTTGAAGATGGAATTAATTTAGGATTAATAGAGGAAGAATTTGCTTTAGAATATTTAATTAAACTCGTAAAAAATACCATTGACACAAAAAAATACCATTCATTAAAATTCAAAAAAGACAGAGTTAGTTATCTGAGAGCATTGGCTATTAATACCCTAATTAATGAAGCAGTAGCTATTTTTTTAGCAAATGAAGACCTTATTTTACAAGGAACTTTTTCGACATCTCTATTAGATAAATGTGCCTATGAGGCACAAATCAATGACATTTTAAAAATTAGTATTTCAAAAATATACAAGAGTCAAGAAGTGGTTGAGAAAGAAGTTGCTGGGTATAAAATAATAGCTGATTTATTAGATGTTTTTGTAACCGCCTTAAATCATCATCATATAGGAACTCCGAGTAATTATGATAGTTTACTCCTCAATTTGCTTCCTAAAGAATTTATGATCACTTCTGAATCTACGTACGAAAGGATTATGGCTATATGTACCTATGTTTCAAGAATGTCAGACAGTTATGCCATTAGAATTCACAAAAAAATACAAGGAAGCATTATCTAAAGAAAAAGATGTTTTTAGGATATACTTCTTATTACACGTTTGATTGAGCTTATATCAATACCATTCATTTTTTGAAGTTCCTCTATTGTTCCGTGTTCCACAAAATGATCTTGTATCCCCAAAACATTAACATTGTTTTTGTAATTGTGTTTTACAATAAATTCTAAAATACT
>CBFHOD010000012.1:37718-39230 GCA_965657365.1 Flavobacteriaceae bacterium | reverse complement strand
CGTTTAAGTTCTTTTAATAAACAATCGAAATCATGGCCATCAATAGGTCCAGAATAATCAAAGTTGAGTGCTCGGATAATATTGTTTTTTGCTAATGATTTATCTGTTTTTACCTTTGTTAGATACTCCTTTAAGGCACCTACCGAAGGATCGATGCCAATGGCATTATCATTTAAAATAATTAGTAAATTAGCATCGCTTACACCAGCATGATTTAGAGCTTCAAAAGCCATTCCGCTAGCAATAGAAGCATCCCCAATGACAGCAATATGATGTTTTTTTGTTTCGCCTTTTAAAGAAGAAGCGATCGCCATTCCTAAAGTAGCTGAGATAGAGGTGGAAGAATGTCCAACACCAAAAGGATCATAGTTGCTTTCGCTTATTTTTGGAAATCCAGAAATGCCATGCAGTTGTCTGTTAGTTTCAAAAATAGCTTTCCTTCCGGTTAAAATTTTGTGTCCGTATGCTTGGTGACCAACATCCCAGACCAAAAGATCTTTAGGGGTGTCAAATAAATAATGTAAGGCTATAGTGAGTTCTACTACTCCTAAACTAGCTCCTAAATGCCCCTGCTTTGTAGCTACAATATCAATGATAAATGCACGCAACTCTTTTGCCAATTTTGGCAACTGATCTTTAGTTAGTTTTCTAAGATCTGACGGAAACTTTATAGTGTCGAGTAAAACATTGATCATGGTACAAAAATACAATTTTACAACTCAAAAGATATTTGTAATATTGAATAAATATTTTTTAAAATGATTCAGCCTTTTGACGATACTTATTTTATGAAAAAAGCACTTCAAGAAGCCGAACTTGCTTTTATGAAAAAGGAGGTTCCTGTGGGAGCTGTGATTGTGATGAATGACAAAATTATTGCAAGAGCACACAATCTTACAGAAACTTTAAATGATGTAACAGCTCATGCAGAAATGCAGGCATTTACTGCAGCAGCAGATTTCCTTGGTGGGAAATATTTAAAAGAATGTACACTTTACGTAACTCTAGAACCTTGCCAAATGTGCGCAGGTGCAAGCTACTGGGCCCAATTGGGAAAGATTGTATACGGAGCCTCTGAACCTCAGAGAGGCTTTGTTAATCTACAGACCACTTTACACCCTAAAACAAAAGTAGTCAGTGGAATTTTAGAAAATGAGTGCAGTCTTTTACTGAAACGATTTTTTATTGAAAAGCGTAATTTGAATTAACAGTTTAAATTTATACTTTTTTAATAACGCTAGTTACAATTCCCCAAATGATAAAATCATTTTCTTCAGTAATTTTAATGCTAGGGTATTCTGGATTTTCTGGTTGAAGCCATACTTCATTGTTTTCTACTTTGAGACGTTTTACAGTAAACTCGCCGTCTAAAAAACAAACAGCGATCCTATTGTTTTTAGGTTCAAGACTTCTGTCAATAACCAACAAATCTTTATCATCTAATCCAGCTCCAATCATAGACTGTCCGTTTACTTTAGCAAAAAATGTAGCTTCTTTGTTGGTAATTAATTC
>CBFHOD010000012.1:29339-37622 GCA_965657365.1 Flavobacteriaceae bacterium | reverse complement strand
TTTATCATCTAATCCAGCTCCAATCATAGACTGTCCGTTTACTTTAGCAAAAAATGTAGCTTCTTTGTTGGTAATTAATTCTTCATCTAGAGAAATTCTAGTTTCTGTAAAATCATCTGCAGGAGAAGGGAAACCAGCTGAAATACCTATATCAATAAAAATTGCACCGGTACTGCTTGATGTTTTTGGAGTAAAGAATTGAAGTAGTTTTGTCATTTATTTTACAGTGATAATATCGTTTATTTTTGTTGTGTATTTTGGAGAAAGACGCTCCTGTTTCATTTTCCAAGTTCGTTGTAAGTCTTGATTTGCTAATTTTATGGCAGTTGTTTTAAACTTTTTATTGAGGTGGTCTATTGCAGACATTAATGGTTTATGTTTTGGATTTTCATGAAGAAATAAATTTAGTTGATGATTGTCTGTAGGTACTAGTCCTGTTACAATAACTCCAGCTTTCTTGTAATGAATTCCTTTTTTAAACATTGTTTTTACAGCTTCTACAGCAGCTTTTGTAATGCTAAGGGTAGAATCTGTAGGATATGAAAAAACAATAGTTTTTGATGCATTATATTGCTCAGTGTTTTTTTTGTGACGATCACTTCTTAACATCACTATAATCATATGACAGCTAGATTTTTGTGCTCGTAATTTTTCTGAACAACATGCAGCAAAAGTAGAAATTCTTTCAGTAATATTTTCAATATCTGAATAGGTCTGCTCAAAACTTCTAGTGGTTGAAATAGAACGTTTTATTTCTTTTATTTCAAATTCAATTGTCGGAATCCCTTCTAAGTCTTTTTTTAATTTCCACTCTGTAATTGAAAAATTGCGACGAACCCATTCATCAGATAATTGAGTAAAATCAAATGCTGTTTTACACCCCTTTAATATCAAGCGTTTTTCTAGACGGCGACCAATTCCCCATACATTTTTAATAGCTGTCCATTTGAGTCCTTTCAATCGTTTCTTGTTAGTATCAATTACGTAAACACCCCCAGTTTCTTTTGGGAATTTTCTTGCAATCTTATTTGCTACTTTGCAGAGTGCTTTTGTTGGAGCAATCCCTACACATGTTGGTATTCCGGTCCATTTTAATATTCGCTGTCGAATACTTTCTCCGTACGTATTAAAATCATGACGATTAAACCCTGTGAGGTCTATAAAAGCTTCATCAATACTGTAGACTTCAACATTAGGTGAAAATTGTTCTAGAATTTTCATAACCCTTGCACTCATGTCACCATACAGCGGATAGTTAGAGGATAAAATAGCAATCTTATGATGCTTGCAGAAGCTTTCCCATTTAAAAATAGGAGCACCCATTGGAAGGTTTAATTTCTTTGCCTCATCACTTCTGGCAATTACACAACCGTCATTATTGCTCAATACAGCAACAGGTTTATTTTGCAAGTTAGGGTTAAATACCCGTTCGCAAGAAGCATAAAAGTTATTACAATCTACTAAAGCATACATAATCGTAAAGATACAAACAAGAAAGTACCAAAGAATATCATTGAGTTACTTATATTTGAAAAAAAGGATAAGAATTATGAACATCTTTGATATTGTAATAGCAGTTATTTTAATTTTTGCTTTTGTACGAGGTTTTATGAAAGGGTTTTTTGTGGAAATAGCGTCTTTAATTGCTTTAATTGGAGGTATTTATGGAGCGATATACTTTTCTTATTTTGCGGCAGATATTCTAAAAAGGTATGTAGATTGGAGTGAGAATTATATTACCTTAACAGCATTTGCAGTTACCTTTATAGCTATTGTCATTGCAGTTTCTTCCTTGGGAAAAGTCTTTACAAAAATGGCAAATTTTGTGGCGCTAGGAATGGTCAATAAAATACTAGGAGGTGTTTTTGCTCTTTTAAAAAGTGCAGTAATTTTAAGTGTAATTTTTGTGTTTATCGCTCGTCTAAATAATATAATACATTTTATAGAAAAAGAGACACTAGAGACTTCTGTCTTATATACACCTGTCAAGAAAATTGTTCCTACGATTTTTCCTAAAATTATGAAAGAAATTGATGAAAAGAAAAACACCCTTCAATAAAGGCATTTATGATCATAAAAAGATAAACGCTATAACTTAACTAGTTATAGCGTTTAAAAAGTATCTCCTAAATTTATAAACTAGAGAAGATAGCTCCAGTAATTTCTTAGGAGTCTTTATGGTCTTTCACCCACTGTAAACAACTTTTAAAGTTCTCAAAAACAAACTCTTCAGAAATTAATTTAGGAATCATATTCACACGTTCTAACATATATCTTGGTTGCTTTTGAAGATCAACAAATAAGACATTTTTATTTGCCTTTTTTAAGTCTATAATACTATCTTCTAGCGCATATAACCCAGATTGATCTAAATATTGCATTCTATCCATACGGATGACAATGGTAGCTGCTGTATTTGGAATCTGTTTTGCAAGTTGTTGAAAGTCGCTTGTATACCCAAAAAATAATGGGCCTTTAATATGCTTGATGAAAATTTCATCACGTAATTTTTTTGTGATTCCAATTTCATCAGCCCAAGATTCTTCTTTTAAAGAAGTTACTTTAGATTGTTGCGCGGTTAAGTCTCCAATTTTCTTCATAAACATTAAAGAAGCGATCACCAATCCAATACCTACAGCATATACTAAATTCCAGAAGGTGGAAAGTAATAATACTACAATCATGATAATAACTTCTGAGCTTAATTTGATACCCACAACTTTAATATCTCTTGGTAAATTAGGAATTGCTTTCAATCCTTTATAGTCCATAACACCAATACCTACAGTCACTAAAATTCCTGCTAAGACAGCAGCTGGAATCTTCGAAGCAATAGGTCCTAAACCTAATAATATAACCAACAACATTAAGCCTGCAATCATACCTGACAGTTTTGTTTTTCCTCCAGAATTAATATTTACAACAGTACGTATAGTAGCACCTGCACCTGGAATTCCTCCAAACACAGCTGCAATACTGTTACCAATTCCTTGCCCTACTAATTCTTTGTTAGGCTTGTGCTTTGTCTTCGTCATATTATCTGCAACTACAGAAGTTAATAATGAATCAATTGCTCCTAACAGTGCCAAAGTTAATGCTGTAAATATATACGGGGTAAGACTTGAGAGACTAAACTCTGTAAAAATTCCCAAATTTGGAATAGGGAATCCTGTTGGAATTTCTTCAATTGGCCTGTAATTAAGACCAAAACCTACAGATATACCGGTCATTACCACTAATGCAACTAAAGTACTTGGAACAGCAGTTGTAATTCTTTTAAACCCATATATTATAAAAATAGTTCCTAAGGCTAAAATCAACTCTAACCAATTGATGAATTTCAATGCTCTTGGAAGGACTTTTATTGTGCCTAAGACACCAGAGGCCTCTTTTGAGGCAAGATTTTTACTTTCTTTAATAATATCAGCCTCTATAATACTTTCACCTTCTGATACAGCATTTTTAAAATCGCCTAATGTAAGCGTTTTTGTGTCTTTGTTGTTTTTTGTGTCTTTAAGGTATCTATTTAAAACTACTTCTTCAACTTGCGCTTCAAATTGCTTCACAAATTCAACATCTTCTTTGGCATTATATCCTATAGAAGGTAAAATTTGAGTAACTAAGATTATAACTCCAATTGCAGTCATAAATCCAGAGACAACCGGATACGGGATATATCGTATGTATTTTCCCAAACCAGCTGCTCCCAAACCAATTTGCATAAGACCAGACAGTAAGAAAACCGTTAAAATAATAGGTAATGCCTTCTCTACATCACCATTGTTTGCTGCAATAATACCTGCAATTACAACCATACTTACAGCTGTCATTGGCGCTGTAGGACCAGATATTTGAGTTGGTGTTCCGCCAAAAAGAGCTGCAAAGAAACTAATAAAGATAGCTCCATATAATCCAGCATCAGGCCCTAAACCTGAAGAGACACCAAAAGCAAGAGCTAATGGAAGTGCAACGATACCAGCGGTAATTCCACCAAAAAGGTCGCCACGAACATTTGAAAATAGATTTTTCATATTTTAGTATTAAAAGTTTATAAATGTGATGAGATTAATTTGATCTCTACTAGAGGTTTCAAAAATTTGATTCATATACCCAACTTCTAGTTTAATCCCTGAAGTAATTTTATAGCCTAAACCTCCATAAACTCTATTTCTATCGTAGACGTTGGAGGCTCCATTTAGGAAGATTTCATTATAAGCGGATAGATAATATTTTGAGTCTTTAAAAGGAATATTAAGCCCTAAGAAATAACGAAAACGAGTTTTAAAATCTTTTGCTACAAAACGCTGCTCAAAACGATAGCGATGTTGTAGACTTAGTTTTCCAATATTATGTTTTGAAATGAACTGTTGAAAAATTCGATGTTCTTCCACAGTAATTTTTTCATCTTCATCTCCAGTATAGTTTTCAGAGTTTATATATCCGTAACCAAGCAGTAAATTACTTTTTTCACCAATCTGATAACCCAAACCGGTTCTAAGTAATAACTGCTCTAGATTTCCAATGGCATTGTAATTTCTATATTGAATTTCATGATGAAGATTCCATTTAGAGTTTAGTTGTTTGCTTCCAATATAAACTAACCAATTACCGGGTCCATCTTCTTGACTGAACCCTGAAAAAGGGATCGATAAAAATACAAGAATGAGAATAAGTTTTTTCATGAAGCGTTTATTCATAAAAGGTTACTGAGCCATCTTTGATATCATACATAGCTCCAATAATTTTAATTTCTCCTTGTGCCTCCATGTCTTTTAAAACAGCACTTTTCTCTCTAATATTTTCTATTGTCATGTAGACATTTTTTTCTGCCACATTATTAACAAATTCAATGTTCCCAGAATTCCTTTTACTTGTATCTGTTGGTTCCGTCACTGATTCTACTGCAGGTTTTAATTTACTGAGTAAAGTTGTTAAATTACCAAGTTTAGCATCGTCACAAGCACCTTTTACAGCACCACAGGCTGTATGTCCAAGAACAACAATCGCTTTTGTTCCTGCAAGTTTACATGTAAATTCCATGCTTCCTAAGATGTCTTCATTTACAAAGTTTCCAGCAATTCTAATGCTAAAAACATCTCCAATTCCTTGATCGAAGACTAACTCAGCGGAGACTCTAGAGTCTACACAATGAAGTATAGTTGCAAAAGGATATTGTCCTTTACTTGTATCTGAAACTTGTGCTAGTAAGTTTCTTTCAACTTCTTTATTTGTTTGAAACCGTTGATTTCCTTCTTTTAATAAGTTAATGGCAATATCAGGAGAAATGGCTGCTTGTGTTTCTTTTGTAAGAGCTTTCATTATAGTTTGTTTAGTGTTAATCGAATAATAAATTTAAAGATGGTTCTATTTTTATAAAAATAAACCATATGAAGAGTTGGTAAAAGGGCTTAGCCTTTTGCTATATAAGAAATTTTTCAGGAGGTGGGTTATTCAGTTTTGTTAAACTAAAAGTGTAGTTTCTTGAATAGAATCGGATTTTTTTATTTTTTTTAACATCGAGAACTGTTCCTCCTTTATTATTTGAGTAATATATTTTTACTTCTAAATCTTTTAGAGATTCGTTCCCTTTATTTTCTTCTTCTTCACCAAAATCAACGATTTCAGTCATTTTTATATTAACCTCAGAGTAATTGATAAATGTTGGCGAAACAATTGACACCAAAATTATCATAGAAAAGAAAAAAGTAATAATAGTTTTACTCATAATAATAAAAAAAACAAAGGTACAAAGTTGGCTATAGTTTATTTAGTTTTTTTTAAAAAATACGAAGGATTTTTATCTTATTAGCATTAATCCATCCAATTTTTCCATCTGCAATTCTAATTTTCTTCCAATTGTCTACGGTATCTAATACAAGAACTTTTGTTCCTTCATGAAGCGTAAATATTTTTTCGCTGTTGGCTATCGGTGCGTTTTTTATATCAGTCTCTTTACTAAATATAATTGCCTCTAAAGTTGTATTTGCATAATTGTATTCTTTTATTGTAAAAAATGAAGTAATCAATAATAGTAGAAAACTAAGGATACTGGTCACAAAAAACAGACGTTTTTTTGAAGGAGTAAATGAATAATAAAATAGTAGAAAAAACGATGCCCCCAAAATAGAAAAAACAACAGTAACAACTGCCCATTCATCATAAGAAAGCTTTTTAATTATTGTGGCATCTAGTTTTTGAAAGATTGTTTTTGGAAGTTCCTCAATAGCATCTATAGTAAGTCTATTTGCAAATATTAAATTGCTTTTAGCGTCCTCATTTAAAGGGTTTAAAAGCAGGGCTTTTTCATAATTATAAATTGCTGGGGCAACTTGGTTTAGTTTGTAATAACAGTTTCCTAAATTATAATATAATTCTGAAGAAATAAACCCAAGTGCTTCAATTTTCTCATAGTTAGAAATTGCCTCAGAATACTTAGACAGCTTGTATTGTTCGTTCCCGTGCTCAAATAATTTTTCAGCGTTTTGTGAAAACAATTGACAGGAGAGCAATAGCAGTAAAATTATAATCTTTTTCATCTTACAATTGTTTATCTATTTGAGAAATTACTGATTTAGATTTTTCATAATCATTCTTCATTTCTACTTCAGTAACTGGAGAATATCTTGCCATATCACAACTCTTAAAAACGGCTATAAATGAGTTAATATCATTTTCGTTTACAGCTTCCCTTTTTAGCAATTCTGTGATTTTTTCCTTACTAATATCTGAGGTTTCAATTTTTAATTTGGCCTTCAAATAATTGTGAAGTGCTTTTTCTAATGCGACATAAAAAGCCTCTTTAGCCCCTAATTGTTTTTTGGCTTCAGACAGATATTTTTTAGCTAAACGATCAGCTTTCCTTAACTTATTTCCTAAAACATCATTATTCCTTGCTTTGTTTTTTCTAGCAATTATAATGCCTACAGGGATAAATAATAACGGAAGTATTAGCATTAAATAGTACCCTGTAGAAGCATAGAAATCTGATTTTTCGGCTAAATAAAATGTACTACTTGTTTGAATGTATCTAAAATTATCACCAGTAATAATTATATCTTTCTTAGAGCTTGACGCCAGATCAGAATTGGTCACCAACTCCTTTCCTTCCAATACATCAACAAAGATATCTTCAGAACTTAAACGAACATATTTTTTTTCTTTAAGGTCAAAATATGAGAATTCAGTACTTGGTATTTTATACTTTCCTTTAAATTGTGGGACAACAGTATAATTTTTAGTTAACGAACCTCTAATCCCTCCTGAGTTTATGGTAATTTTTTCTTTTTGCTCTGGGGTGAAAACTTCCAATTCCGAAGGTGTTTTTATTGAGGGTAATTCAAATAATTTTAAGTTTCCGTTTCCGGTAACCTTAACCGAAACAGTTGCTGATTCATTTGATTTTAAAATATTTTTGCTGGAGCTTACTATAAAATTGAAATCTCCCACAGCACCATTAAAACTTAATGGCTTACCTTCTATAGGTAATTCTTTAGATTGAATATATTTTTTGGCAGAAGCAAAACTTTTTGTTACGTTTTTTACAATAGGATTTCCAAAAAAATCTCCTCTTCCCGTTGGGACTCCAATAACGATATCCATTTTTATAGGGTCTATCGTAAGTTTTCCTGATTTTGTTGGAATTAAAAGGGCCTTTTGCAAAACTACATATCGATATTGTTCTCCGTTATAAGTTCCATTTTTTGCATTTAAACCTTGTATTTTAATGTCTTGATTCCAAAAACCGTTATACTGAGGAGATTCTGTGTATGAGAAGTCTCTTACACTTATATTTTGACTAACATACAGTCTATATTCAACATAGATACCCTCTCCAACATAGGGGCTAGATTTAGAAATTTCTGCCACTAAATGAACATTTTGCTGGGCAATGTAGTTAGGATCGTTTGGATCTTTGGGAATCTCAACCGGATCTAAAACAATAACTTTAACAGGGTCAGATTTTAATATTTTATTATTAATGCTTATGCTTGCATGTGGGATTAGAAACTCTCCCTTTTTTAAGGGTTTAATAATATAACTATAAGATTGAGAAAAACTTGCTTTTCCATTAATCCAAGATTGGCTAATAGATTGGCTTGGCCCACTAATAATTTGGAAATTTTTAAAATTAGGAGCTTTGAAGTTATCACCCCCTTGTTTATTGATGGTAAACTGAATTTTTAATCTCTGGTTAAGGCCTAATTTATTTTTACTGATAGTAGTAATAAGTTCAGTTGTTTGCGCAAAGGCAGACATACTCATAAGAGTATATAGAATAAGAAT
>CBFHOD010000012.1:10658-29242 GCA_965657365.1 Flavobacteriaceae bacterium | reverse complement strand
ATATATTGAATTTTCTTCTTCATTTTTATTGTCTAACTACTTGCAAATATAAAATTTACCAATCTTTTTCTTGCTTAACTTTAGATCCTTTAGCTTTTTTTGCATTTAATTTTTTCTGAGTTTTTTTCTCCTCATTTTTTAAACTTTCTAATAACTGCTTAATTTGTTGAGGCGACATCTTTCCAGGTTGAGGCTTTTGCTCTTTTTTCTCATTTTTCTTAGGGTTCTCTTTTTTCTTGTCATTCCCTTTATCATCATTTTTCTTAGGGTCTTTTTTATCTTTATTGTCTCCGTCTTTTTTGTCTTTGTCTTTGCTTTTATCTTTTTTATCCTTGTTCTCCTCTTTGTTTTTATCTTTATTCTTGTCATTCCCTTTCTCCTTGTTTTTTTCATTTTCAAGAAGTTTTTGTGCTACTGCTAAATTATAGCGAGTTTCATCATCGTTTGGATTGCTTCGAAGCGCATTTTTAAAGGCATCCACTGCTCCTTGATAATTTTTTCCTTCCATCATCGCATTACCAATATTATGATAACCTTCTGCTTTTTCAAATGAATTTTTTGAGTTCTCAGTCAAAATTTTATATTGAGGGATGGCTTCTTTAAAATTCTTTTCTTGGTATAAAGAGTTCCCTAAATTATAAGTTGCCTTTTTGTAGCTACTATTTTTCTCTAACGCTTTTTTATAGGCAATAGAGGCTTCTGTATAATTATTTTGATTGTAGAGTACATTTCCTTCTCGCACTAATTTTCTAGCTTCTCTTTGAAGTGCAATCGAATCTTTTTGAGCTGCTGCTGCCATAGAGGTAACAAAAATCACAAAAGTGATGCCTATGGATATTAAATTCTTCATTTTTACAAGTCTAGTTTTCTTTTTCATTAAATAAATCAATCTTTTTTAGCCACTTAGTTTTCTTTTCAAGTAAGAAAACTTCTAATAATAAAAACAAAACACCTATTCCTAAAAACCATTGAAATTGATCTTTATAATCTGAAAATTGTTTGGTTTCGAATTCTGTTTTTTGGGCATTGCTAATAATATCGTCAATAGCCTTTACAGGTTTATCTGTTAAATTTCCATCAATATAATTTCCATTCGCAACATTTGCTACACCTTTTAAAAGTTCAGAATTACGTTTTGTTAAAACGGTTTCTCCTTTATATTTTTTATAACCGATTAAAGACCCATTTATTTTCATAGGGATTGGCGCTCCTTTTTCTGAACCTACTCCAATAGTGTAAATTTTAATACCATCATTGGAAATATTTTGTGCAATTTGTTTAGTTTCCTCTTGATGATCTTCTCCATCTGAAATAATAATTAAAAAGCGATTGGTCTGTTCGTCATTATTGTAATATGTTTTCGCTAAATCTAAAGCCTCCTTGATCGCTGTTCCTTGGCTAGATACTAGATCGGGGTTTGCATTCTGTAAAAACATTTTTGCAGCACCATGGTCTGTAGTAATAGGTAAAAGAGGGTATGCGTTTCCTGCATAAATAATAATACCTACACGATCGCTTCCAAGTTTATCTATAATCTTAGATATAATTTGTTTTGCTTTTTCTAATCGATTAGGGGCAATATCCTCTGCCAGCATACTTTTAGAAACATCTAAAGCAAAAACAATATCGACCCCTTCTCTCTTTACTGTTTTTAGTTTTGTTCCTATTTTAGGATTAACAAGAGCCATAATTAGAAATGATATTCCTATGATAAAAAACAAAAGTTTCAATACAGATTTAAATACAGAGTGATTAGGGGCTAGTTTTATTAATAAGTCAGATGAAGCAAATTTCTTCTGAGTCCTTTTTTTCCACCACAAGACCACTAAAAAAATTGTAACAAGTATTGGAATTGTTACAAATAAATAAAAATATATGGGCTCCTCTAGTCTGTATAACATTATATAAAACTTCTAAACAATGTGTTTTTTAACACAAATTCTAATAATAATAAACCACCGGCAAGAAAAATTAAAAACCTGTATTTTTCTTGATAGTTGTAATATTTAAATTCTTCAATCTTAGTTTTTTCTAGCAAATCAATTTCATCATAAATTTCTTGTAATTTGGTGTTATCTGTAGCTCTAAAATATTGTCCCTGGGTTTCACTTGCAATAAATTGAAGAAGTTCTTCATCTATTTCTACCTTTTGTTTCCTAAACTGTAATCTTCCTCTGGCATCTCTACTTATTGGAAAATCAGCCATTCCATTTGTACCAATTCCTACAGTATATACTTTTATATTTAAACCCTTAGCAAGCTCGGTTGCTGTTTTTGGATCTACAAAACCAGAGTTGTTAACACCATCTGTTAGTAGAATAATTACTTTACTTTTAGCTTTACTTTCCTTTAGCCTATTGACTGCAGAGCCCAGCCCCATGCCAATTGCTGTTCCTCCATCTAACTGTCCCCATTTAATTTGTGAAATGGTTCTTTTAGTAATCCTCTTATCACTTGTTATGGGGGTTTGTGTAAAACTTTCTCCTGCATACACAACTATTCCAATTCTATCATTAGGTCGTCTGTTTACAAAATCTGTTGCTACTACTTTTAAGGCTTCTAGACGGTTTGGTTTTAAATCCTTAGCTAGCATACTCGCAGAAACATCAATCGCCATTACAATATCTATTCCTCTATTGGCTTTTATCTTTGTACTAACAGCTACATTTCTAGGTCTTGCTAGGGCAATAATTAATAAAGCTAAGGCTATTAACCTTATAAGGGAGAGCAAAGGTTTAATTTTTGGCAACACATTGTTTCTAATGTAGAAACCTTTTAAGTTAGAAACCGTTAGAACAGCAGTTTCTTTCTTACGCATAAAAAAGAACCAGAGAGCTATTAAGGGTATTAGCGTTAATAACCATAAAAATTCAGGACTGTGAAATTCAAAATTATTCCAATTCATTTTCTTCTGTTTCTTCTATTAATGGAATTGGCTTTAGGTCATTTAATACCTTTTCTGCAACTCTTCGATCTTCTTCAATTTCATGAGAAAGCGGAGTGGATTTTGCAAATTTGACTAAATCGGCCTCGTTTAAGAGAGCATTTAGTTTTTGGATGGTATCTTTACTGAGGTTGTTTTTCTTTGGAGCTTTGAAATCAGAAAGGATGGAGACCAATTCAAAAGTTGTAATTTCTAAAGCGGGAACCTTTAATTCTTTTTCTATAAATCCACGAACAATTTCTGTAAGTTCACTATAATATTTTTTCACCTCATTATTTTGCCACAATAATTTGTTGTCTAATGCTTTCAATTTTTTTATAGCTTCTTCGTAAGGAGGTAAAGCATTAATGATTTCATCTTCATTGTCTTCTGATTTTTTTCGAGTCAACAGATAATAAAAAATAAGCCCAATCAGCACAAGCCCCAAAACTACCCATACAATGTAAGGTTTAAAATCGTCATAAATTAAGGGTTCCATTTGAATGGCCTTAATTGGAAATATTTTTTGTTTGGAAGTGTCTACGGCAATTGTAGCAACATTTATCAATATAGAATCTGAGAGAAAGGCTCTATTTTTTATAAAAATTTGTTGAGATGGAATATAGAAGGCTCCACTGTCAAAGCCAGTCATTAAATACTTTTTAATAAGGCTATTATTAAAAGTATCAATTTTTATATCCTTTACAACTTCTAAACTAGTTAACTTCTCTAGTTTCTCAGGCAATATAACATTTGCAGTGTCTTTAATTACAATTTTAAACAAGAATTGTTCTCCAATTCTAATGTTAGTAGTGTCGATGTCTACACTTACTTTTTGCGAAAAAGTAAGCGTACTCATTAGGAGCAGAAAAAAAAGAATTCTAAGTTTCATTTATGCTATCTTCCTTTGTGTTTAAAATATCCCAATAATTTTTTCACGTAATCTTCATCTACTCTGGCATCAATAGTTCCAGATCCACTTTTTTTGAAGGTCGTTTTGAAATAATCAGAGAGACGTAATGCAGTTGCTTTGTATGTATTTCTAACCCTTTTCGATGTTGTATTGATAAGTTGAACTACATTTGTTTCAGCATCCAACATTGGAACCATTCCAAGATTGGGTATTTCTTCATCGTATTTATCATAAACACGAATTCCTGTAACATCATGTTTATTGCCAACGATTTTTAGAGTTTTTTCATAATCATCATCCATAAAATCTGACAACATAAAAACAATGGCTTTCTTTTTCATAACGTTAGAAAGGTATTTAAATGCTTCTGAAATGTCTGTTTTTTTACTTTCGGGTTTAAACTCAATTAATTCACGAATAATTCTCAGTACATGACTTTTTCCTTTTTTTGGAGGAATAAATAATTCCACCTGATCAGAAAAAAGAATTAGGCCAACTTTATCATTATTTTGTATTGCAGAAAATGCTAGAGTAGCGGAAATTTCTGTTATGGTATCTTTTTTAAATTGATTTGTAGTTCCAAAACTTTCAGAACCAGAAATATCAACCATGAGCATCATAGTCAGCTCTCTTTCTTCCTCAAAAACTTTTATGAACGGTTCATTATAGCGTGCAGTTACATTCCAATCTATGGCCCTAACATCATCACCAAATTGGTAAGATCTTACTTCAGAAAATGTCATCCCTCTTCCTTTAAAGGTAGAATGATATTCTCCCCCAAAGATATGATCAGACAAACGCCTCGTCTTAACTTCGATTTTTCTTACTTTTTTTAGTATTTCTTTAGTATCCATGTTGTAAACACTATTTCTAGGTAAACTAAATAATTTTTTTGACGCTCCTCAATTATCTTTAATGAATTTTTTATGAGTTTAACTACACTATTCCCACAAAACAATTCTTAAGGAACTTCTATTTCATTAATTATCGAGTTAATAATATCTACTGATGAAATGTTTTCAGCTTCAGCCTCGTATGTAATCCCAATTCTATGTCTTAAAACATCATAAACGATGGCTCTCACATCTTCAGGAATCACATACCCTCTTCTTTTAATAAAAGCATAGCATTTGGCAGCTTTGGCTAAATTTATACTTCCTCTTGGAGAAGCTCCAAAACTAATAAGTGGTTTAAGCTGCGAAAGATTATAGCGTTCAGGAAATCTGGTTGCAAAAATAATATCTAAAATATACTTTTCAATTTTTTCATCCATGTAAACTTCATTGGTAGCTTCTCTTGCTTTTAGAATCTGTTCTATAGTAACTACCGGATTTATAGTAGTGAAACCACCACTTAAATTCTGCCTCATGATAGTTTGCTCGTCTGATAGTTTGGGATAATTAATAACAGTTTTCAACATGAAACGATCTACTTGAGCTTCCGGAAGTGGATATGTACCTTCTTGCTCGACAGGATTTTGTGTTGCCATTACCAGAAAAGGCTCATCTAACTTAAAAGTAGTATCTCCAATCGTAATCTGACGTTCTTGCATAGCTTCTAGCAAAGCTGACTGAACTTTAGCGGGAGCCCTATTAATTTCATCAGCTAATACAAAATTTGCAAAAATTGGACCTTTTTTGATAGAAAAATCATTGTCTTTCATATTGAAGATCATTGTTCCAACCACGTCGGCAGGTAATAAATCTGGAGTAAACTGAACTCTGCTAAAAGAACCCTGTACAGCTTTTGAAAGGGTATTAATGGCCAAGGTTTTTGCTAAACCAGGAACACCTTCAAGTAAAATATGTCCATTTCCTAAGAGCCCTATGAGTAAACGTTCTATCATTTCCTTTTGACCAACAATAACTTTATTCATCTCTGAGGTAAGAAGGTCTATAAAGGCACTTTCTCGTTCTATTTTTTCGTTAATAGCCCTAATATCTATCTCCATTTTATCGTTTATTTGAGAGTTAAAAAAATTGAAAACAAATCTACACTATTCGATTTTTTATCATTGTTAAAAATTGGTTAAAGCTAGTTAGAATGGGTTTTTTTTTAGTTTTTTAAACACAAATTTAAATTATAGACTGAGGGATGCATCATATTAAGCCTATATTTTTTTGTTTTTAACAAAAAAAAAAGCAACATTTGCAGTTATTATCAATCAATTACACTTATATGAAACAAAATAACTTATTAAAATTTTTTACGGTTATGTTTTTGTTTGCTGGTGCGATTACAATCAACGCCCAAACAATTAAAGGAAAAGTAACTGATACAAGCGGAGAGGCTTTATCGTTTATGAATGTCGTAGAAAAAGGAACCACAAATGGTACAACAACTGATGAGAATGGAGAGTTTTCTTTAGATGTTAAGCAAATGCCAACAACAATTTCTGTATCCTCCTTAGGATTCAAAACTGTTGATAAAAGTATTGTAGATGCTAGTTATGTAAGCATTGTATTAGAAGACAGCAATCTTGCTTTAGATGAAGTTGTATTGGTTGGGTCTAGAAATAAAAATAGAACTGTATCTAACACACCAGTTCCCGTTGATGTTATTGATGTTACTGAGCTAATTAGTTCAGGGCCTCAAGTTTCAGTCAATGATATTTTAAACTATGTAGCACCTTCTTTCACGTCTACATCACAAACTGTTTCTGATGGTACAGACCATATTAGCCCTGCAGCCCTAAGAGGTTTGGGACCAGATCAAGTATTGGTGTTGGTAAATGGAAAAAGAAGACATAGTACTTCTCTTGTAAATGTAAATAGTACAGTGGGTAGAGGAAGCGTTGGTACAGATATGAACACTATCCCTTCTTTCTCTATTAAAAGAATAGAGATATTAAAGGATGGAGCATCAGCACAATATGGTAGTGATGCCATTGCAGGTGTTATCAATATTGTATTAAAAAGCGATGAAGGATTAGAGTTTCAAGTAAATCAAGGTTCAAACTGGGGAGACCAAACAAACAACCAAAGCGGTGGTATGGATGGAGAAAGCTTTCAATTTGATGTAAATTATGGAATCCCTTTAGATGATAAAGGTAGTTTCATCAATTTTACTGGATCTATGTCAACAAGGGCTCCATCATATAGAGCAGGTGCCGAAGGGTTTTCTGGTCAAATATTTGATGCAAGTAATTCTGTTGAATGGGTAGGATTAAATTCTGGATATGGTTCAGATATTACCCAATACTCATTATCACAGATTCAAACATTCGCACAAGGAGTTACCTACTTTCCTTTTTCATTAAAAAATCAAATTAATGCTGCTAGTTCAATAGACGAATTAAGAGGGTTATTAAACTTTAATACTTCAGAAGATGAATTGGTTACTAGAGGACTTACAAGACAAGACTTTAGCATGAGAGTTGGACAATCACAATTAAGAAACGGTAAGTTCATGGCTAACATGGAATTAAAACTTAATGATGATTTTAGTTTTTACGCATTTGGAGGAATCAGTCATAGAAGAGGAAATGCTGCAGGTTTTTACAGAAGACCAGCACAATCAAGAGCTTTTACTGGGTTATATCCAGCGGGTATGTTACCTGAGATAAATTCTATCGTAAATGATGAATCTATTGCAGTTGGTATTAAAGGAAAGAAAGGAGATTGGGATATAGACTTTAGTAATACTTATGGTAAGAACTCTTTTGATTTCAATATCGGAAATTCAAGTAACGCAAGTTTACAACAAGCATCACCTTTAGAGGTTTATGCAGGTGGATTTGCTTTTACTCAAAATACTACCAATTTAGATTTAACAAAGTTCTACGATGATGTAATGTCTGGTTTAAATGTTGCTGTTGGTTCAGAATACAGAATGGAAGCTTATGATATTACTGCTGGTCAAGAAGAGTCTTGGGCAACATATGATATCAATGGTGAAATTTGGGACGGTAATGCTGCCACTCAAGTAGTAGACTTCTTTGGAAGATCTAGACCTGGTGGAATCCAAGTATTCCCTGGTTTTAGACCAGCTAACGAAAGAAATGCTACAAGAAACAGTTATGCTTTCTATGGAGATTTAGAATTAGATGTTAACAAGAACTTATTCCTTTCAGGAGCTGTTAGATACGAAAACTACAGTGACTTTGGATCTACTTTCAATTGGAAGTTAGCAGGAATCGTAAAATTAAGTGATAATGTTAATCTTAGAGCTGCTGCAAGTACAGGATTTAGAGCTCCATCTTTAGCTCAGTTAAACTTTAATACAATAAGTACTAACTTTATTTCGGGAGTTCCTTATGAAGTAGGAACCTTCTCAAATGATAGTCAAATAGCTGGTGCTTTAGGAATTCCTGAATTAAAACAAGAGGAATCTTTTAGTGCAAGTTTTGGAGTTACAGCTAAAATACCAGATGCAAACTTAACATTAACTGCAGATGCATTCTTCACAGGTGTAGATGATAGAGTTGTGTTAACAGGAAACTTTTCTATACCAGACGGTATTGTTACAGATGCAGAATCTGCTCGTTTCTTTGCTAACGCAATTGATACTGAGACAAGAGGTTTTGATGTTGTAGTTTCACATCAAGATAATGTAGGCGAATTAACTTTGTCTAGTGATTTAGCAGTAACTTTTGCTTACACACAAAGAGTAGATGAGATAAATTCATCAACGGTATTGGCTTCTCAAGCGAGTACTTACTTTGGTGAAAGAGAATCGTATTTCTTAGAAAAAGCAACTCCTAGATTTAAAGCAAATCTTGGACATATGTTAAAAGGAGAAAAATGGAACTTCTTTTTAAGAAATTCATTCTTTGGGTCAGTAATTAATCCAGATACTACGCCAAGTCAAACTATTAATGACACTGCATTTCCTATTCATCCAGAATTTGGAGGGAAAGTTATAACTGACATGTCTTTTGGATATGATGTTTCTGAAAATATGACTTTAACCATAGGTTCAAGTAATATTTTTAATGTATTTCCGGATGCAAGCCCATCGAACTTAACTAGTGGTAACAACTTTATTTACCCACGTGTTACTTCCCAGTTTGGAATTAATGGTAGAACAGTTTTTGCTAGATTAAAATTTAAATTATAAAATACAAACCTATAGAATATGAAAAATATTAAATATTTAGCACTATTATTATTCTCCATCACACTTTTAGTTTCGTGTGGACAGGATAATGCAGACAGTGTAACTAACCCGGGAACTTTGAATCCCACAAGTGAAATTAATCTTGGATTTACTGATGACAATGGTGGTCAACTTGTATTAGAAACCGCAGATGAAAATGCAATTACATTTACCATCAGTTTAAGTACAAATGCACTTCCTGTTGCTACAGAAATTACATTAGGAGCAAGTTCTTCAGACGGAACCACAGACGGAACCAGTTTTCCAGAAACTGTAACCATTCCAGCAGGAGAGACATCAGTTGATGTTGTTGTTAGTTTTACTGATGACGGTGTTGCAGAAGGAACAGATGTAGAAACAGTAACTATTGAAATTTTAGATGCTGATTTTGGAGGTGATTTTGATTATTACTTAACTCCTGGAGATATTACTAGAACCATAGATGTTACTGATTCTTTACCTTTCTCTGTAATAACAATTCCAGGGAACGTTGACATTACGCTTTCTTGGGGAGGCTTTAGTGATTTAGATTTAGCACTTTTAAGTCCAACAGGAGCTGTTTTACAAACTAGTATTGCATTTGATCAAGATCCTGAAACTGTAACATTATTATCAAGTGCAGCCGACGGAACTTATACAATAGAATGTTGGCCATGGGCTGTTGCATCTTCTTCTGTTCCATGGTATATTGAGATGAATTTACCTAATAATGATGTTTATCCATTTTTTGGAGAGCTTCTTAATTTAGGAGGCTTTTGGAGTGATTTTAGAACAATGATGACCATTACTAAAGAGACACTAGGACCAGATGAAGTTAAATACACCGTTGTTCAATTTTAAAACATATACAAATGAAACATATTTATAAATTTAGTATTGTATTATTAGCAGTTTTTACATTCATTGGATGTAATGTAGATGACGATGATGCAATAACAGTATTGCCAATGAAGGAATTAACAGCTTCTTTCGCCAAACAAGTTAGTGTCATTGCTATTGCTGATGACGCCACTAGCTATGATTTAGTAATCAATTTTTCTGAAGCATTACCAAGTTATTCTACAATAGAATATTCTTTAGATGGAGGAGCAACAACTACTTCATCTGCTAGTACTGGTGATAATACGTTAACGATTCCTATTTCTTTTGCTGCTACTGAAAATTCTCATACCGTTAGTGTTTCAGATTTTATTGTTGTAAATGCTGCTGCAAGAAGATTCACTACCAATTTTACAGGAAATACTACTGTTCAAATGGTAAGACAAGGCTATTTTTCTGCTAAAATGACATGGGAAGGGAATCAAGATTTAGATCTAATCCTAGGAGGTCTTGATGCAGCTTGGGGAAATCCATTTGCTATCGATCAAAGCCAAGGGATTACAAATGAAGAAAACGTTGTTGGATCTCAATTGGTAGATGCAAATTATGGTCTTTTTGTCTATGAATGGCCAAATAATACTTTTTCTCAACCTGTTGAAATTACCTTTGATATAGTAACTGCAGGAGGATCTTTCAATTTCACTGTAAATGCTCCGGACTTAGGATTTCACTTATGGTGTACTAAAAGTACAGATGGAGACGGAAACGTTTCTTGGACAATGTATACAGAAGATCCATCATAAAAAGTTTACAACTTTTAATAAAAAAAAGAGACCTAATAGGTCTCTTTTTTTTATTTTTCACCTATGAGAATCAATCACAATATTTCAGAATTAAAACCTTCTGCAACTCTTTTAATTAATGAAAAAGTAAAAGAGTTACGAGAAAAAGGAAAGAAGATCACTCATTTTGGTTTTGGACAATCCCCTTTTCCTATCCATAATTCAATTGTTGATGAATTAAAAAACCATGCAAACAATAATCATTATTTACCTGTAAATGGGTTAAACGAATTAAGACATCAAGTTTCAAATTTTCTAATAGAGCATCAAGGAATACAAAGCGAATCTGAGTTCATTTTTATTGGACCCGGAAGTAAAGAATTGTTATACCAATCTGTTTTAATACTCGAGGGCCATTTTATTATTCCAAAAGGAAGTTGGGTAAGCTATATCCCTCAGATTAAATCTAAGGGAGGAACGTATAGTATCCTGGAAACTTCATTAGAAAATAACTTTAAGCTCACTGCACATTGCTTAGAGGTGCATTTAAGCGAAAGTTCTCATAAAGAACACATACTTGTTTTAAATTCCCCAAATAATCCAACAGGAGCTATATATTCAGATGAAGAGTATGAGTCTCTGACAGCGGTTTGTAGAAAGTATAAGGTAATCGTTTTTTCTGATGAAATTTATTCTCAAATAAACTTTTCAAATGAGTTTTCTCCAAGTATATCTAACTTTTATGCTGAGGGGACTATTGTTTTTGGAGGGTTAAGTAAGGTGTTTTCTGCAGGTGGATATCGTTTGGGGTTTATGTCTTTACCAAAAGAGCTTGAAAACCTTTCTGTAGTATACTCTTCTTTGTTTAGTGAAACCTTTAGCTGTGTATCTTCACCAGTTCAATTTGCAGCGATCAAAGCTTATGAATATTCTAAAGCACTAAAACATTATGTTGCTACGTCTGCTAATATTTTAGAGGGGATCTCTTCTTATATTTATAATGAGTTGTCTAAGTATCATATTCAATGCACAATTCCTCAGGGATCTTTCTATATGATGATAGGTTTTGAAAACTTCAAAACATCTTTGAAGCCTCTTAAACTAGATACTAGCACCAAACTGTCTCATCACTTATTGGATAATTATAGTGTTGCATTATTACCAGGTTCTGATTTTGGATTCAAATCTAATGAGTTATTCTTTAGAATGGCGTTTGTCGATTTTAATGGGGAAAAGGTTATGAAAGCCTATGAAAAAGAAAAAAACATAGATGAACGTTTTCTCAAAGAAAACTGTCTAAGTATTCATAATGGAGTTCAACAACTTATAAAATTTACAAGGGAGATAAGTTAAAATTCTTTAAGCTTAAAGGTTTTCATAAATTCTCCATAGGTAAAATATTGTATCCAATCTCCAAGATTAATGTAGGTGCTAGAACTGCTTAACTCAATTTCTAAAGGAAGGTGTCTATGACCAAACACAAAAAAATCATAATGTTTTTCTAGTAATTTTTTTCTGCAGTATAGTACTAGCCATTCATTTTCCTCTCCTAAAAAACTGGCATCTTTGTCACCCGAAATTAATTTATTTTTAACAGAAAAATAGTGCCCTAACCGAACTCCAATATCTGGATGAAGCCATCTAAATAACCATTTAAAAAATGGAAAGGTAAACACTTTCTTCATGCGTTTGTATCCATGATCTTCTGGACCCAAACCGTCACCGTGGCCAATCAAAAAAAACTTTTCATTAATCTCAAATTCTTGTGGTTCATGAAATACAGGAATGTTTAATTCTTTTTGAAAATAATCACGCATCCATAGATCATGATTGCCAACGAAGAAATATATAGTAATACCTGCGTCCTTTAGTTCTGCAAGTTTTCCTAAAACTCTTACAAAACCTTTTGGAACTACGGTTTTATATTCAAACCAAAAATCAAATAAATCTCCTAGTAGAAAAATGACTCCAGCATCTTCTTTTATGGTATCTAGCCAGGCAACAAATTTTTTTTCTCTGGGAAGACTAGCTTCGGCTGATGGGGCTCCTAAATGTTGATCAGATGCAAAATATATTTTTTTATTTTCAGATGTAGTAATGGTAGTCATGAGGTACAAAGTAACACTATTCTTTTTTAGCATCCAATTCTAGTACTTTTTGAAGCATGGCATCATCTTTCTGAATACTTCTATAAAAACCTTCATCTCCAAAAATTTCTCTTGCAATAGTGGCCTTCACGTAGATTTTAATTTTTGCCTTTGTATTTGTTGAAAGTGAACTAACATCAGCTATTTTATCTAGATAAGATTTAAAAATTGAATTGTCTTTATCAAAATTGGCAAGAAAAAGATCTAGTGTCCAAAGCGAATTAAGTACTTTTCTATTTGTATCTACATAATCAAAAGAAAAGTTAGTAATACTGCTAAAGAAGAAACTACTCAAATATCCAGTTGTATCTATACCCACAAAAATATCTGGTATAATTCCCCCCCCTCCATATACATTTTTTCCTTTTGGAGTTTGATAGCGGAGCGTATCATTAATTTTAATGCTATCCTTATACATCAACTCACCACTTAATATTCTTTCCTGGTAGTCTTTTCCATAATTTAAATCTCCATTTTTGGCATATGGCTTTTGTATAGACCTTCCTGATGGGGTATAGTATCTAGCAGTGGTTAATCGAACCGCAGAACCATCTCCTAATTCCATTTCTACTTGAACTAACCCTTTTCCAAAAGAGCGCCTTCCTATAATAGTGCCCTTATCATTATCTTGCAAAGCTCCGGCAACAATCTCTGAAGCAGAGGCGGAGTTTTCATCTATCAAAACATATAGTTTTCCTTTTTCAAAAGCGCCACTTTTTGTTGCATAATATTCTTCAATTTGTCCTTTATTGTTTTTAGTAAATACAATTAGGGTGTCGTCTTCTAAAAATTCATCAACAATGTCGTTGGCAATATCTATAAAACCACCACCATTGCCTCTCAAATCAAGAACTAAATCGTTCATCCCTAATGTGATGAGTTTTTTTAATGCCGATGAAAATTCTCGATATGAATTTCTTGCAAATCGATCTAATTTTATATAACCAATATGATTATTAATCATGTAAGAAAGATCAACGCTTTTAATATTTACATCACCACGTGTTACCATAAGATTAAATAACGAATCGTTGGTTTTTCTATAGACTTGTAAATTTACATCTGTACCAGATGCCCCTTTAAGAAACCTAGGAATTTCATTTGAGTTTAACTTTTTTCCAGACAAAGTATCCTTATCTGCTATAAGTATTCTATCACCAGCTTTAATTCCAGCTTTAATACTTGGCCCACCTTTAATGGGCTCAACAACAGTTACAGAGTCATTAATAATTCTGAATTGTATTCCAATACCCACAAATTTTCCTTGCATTCTCTCTTGAATGTCTTGTAAGTTTTCTTTTGGGATGTATGCAGAGTGAGGGTCAAGTTTTCCTAACATATCAGATATGGCTTCGTCTAATAGGTTAGAAGTATTTATAGTGTCTACATAGTTTTGATCTATGTAATCCATTAGCCGCCTAATCTTTGCTTCATTTTGAGTGTTAGAACTTAAAGAAAACTCGTTGCTGTTTCCACTCATAAAGACTCCGATTAGGACCCCGAAAATAGTTGCTAATGAGAGATAAATAGGAAAATTATTTTTGGTCATCTACAGATAAATATTGAGTTTCCACTCCTGCCTTTTCTAAAAATTGAATTCCAGAGGTGTCTTTATATTTTTTAGAGTAAACTACACGTGTAATTCCAGCTTGATGAATAAGTTTACTACATTGTTGGCAGGGCGATAAAGTAATGTATAAGGTTGCTCGAGCGGCAGATTGTGTAGATGAAGCTACTTTTAATATTGCATTGGCTTCTGCATGGAGAACCTCCCATTTAGTTACCCCACTTTCATCTTCACAACAGTTGTCAAAACCTGATGGAGTTCCATTGAACCCATCTGAAATAATCATTCTGTCTTTTACAATCAGAGCTCCTACTTGCTTTCTTTTACAATGCGATAATTTTGCCCATTCATGAGCCATTTTTAAGTAAGCTATATCGTATTTATGCTGTTTAGAATTCATTGCCAATAAAAATAGTGAGATTTAAAAAATGAGTACGTTAATTATTTACCAAAATATTCTATTTATTACCATGGGTAAAGCAATTCCAATCACAATGGAAGAGCCAACTAGTACCCAATCTCTTTTACTAACCTTAAAAATATTTTGAAGTAACATGCCAAGTATTAAAATACACAAAACAATTACGATTTGAGCAGCTTCAATCCCTAGGGCAAACTCTATCAAAGGTAAAATTTTATCGTCTTCTTTTCCAATTAGTAATCTAAAATAATTTGAGAAACCTAAACCATGAACTAATCCAAAAAATAAAGCAAAAGAGAACATGATTTTTTGTCTTCCACCTGATGAGCTAGATGGTCTTAACATATTAAAAAAACCAGCAATACATATTGTTACAGGGATTAAAAACTCTACAATTTTTATAGGAACAGAAACTATTTCGTAAGTGGCCAGGGTTAGTGATATACTATGTCCAAGTGTAAAAAAAGTAATCAACCAAACCACTTTTTTCCATTGATTAAAGTTATGGATAATGGTTAACACAATAATAAATAAGACATGGTCATAGGCTAAAATGTCTAACACATGATTTAGCCCTAACCTAAAATATAGTATGAAATTATCCAAAAGAAATATTTTTGTTTTTTCAAAGATATAAAACAGACTTCATATATAATTCATTTTAAAAAATGAAAATTTTTGGATTAATAATGAATTAAATTACAAGCTTAATTTGTACCAAATTTGTATATTAGATAAAAAATTAACACATAAAAAAAATATAAAAATGAAAAATTTTATTTCAAAGTGGTATCCTATTATCTTAGCATTCATGTGTTTACTGTATTCTGTAGGTTATGGACTAATGGGAATGACCGAAGAGGCACAATATTCAGCTCATTGGCCAGGTACAATATTATTGTTTGCAATAGCAATTAGACAAAGAAGAACAACATGAGCATAGGGTTTTTTATAGTAGGTGCGATTATTTTCGCAACATATATGGGCTTAACCATTTGGAATATTATTTACTCAACACGCAAACAAAAAGAAGAGAACTATCCTGATCGGAATTCAAAGACGTAAAAGTGAATTTATACGCTGTTTATTTCAAAGCATAATTTTACTATTTCTAGGTTTTATACTAGTAAAATTGCTTAAAATTTTTAATAATAGCCACAAAAAATGAGATTTAATTAAATTTAATAAACATATGTTAAGTAGAGTTTAATTATAAAGTTAGAGTTTTGCAAAACCTCCTAGTTTTAAATATATAAAATTATTTATATTATATGAAAACTAGCAAAAAGAAAAAAAAATCCAAAAAAATAAAGTATTTAAAATTCCTTTCAATCACTTCGCTAGGGATCATTATTTATATCCTAATATTATTTTTATTCTTTTATTTACTTAATAGTGTAACAGAAACCTTTCAGACTGTTTTGTAATAATTTTCAAGCCATTTTACTTGATTTTTTTCGAACAAAAATTAGTTTATAATTAATTTTTTCAGTTAAGCATATTGTTTTGTCTTTCAGGAATTAGACCTGCCAAATAAGATCATAATAAAAGCGAGAAAAATAGGTAAAAACCTAAGATTCTCGCTTTGTATATAACCCACTTAATTTATCGAGCTCTTTCTTAAAGAATTATATTTAAAAGTTACTTCAATTTAGAAGACATTTCTGGCTTTAACTCTGCAGTTTCAATTGTAATACCCCATTGCGCAATGGCTGCGTCATATGCAGCTTGATCATTACGATGACTTCTCCATCCAAACATTTTGTTGTATTCTTCAGTATAATTAACATCAGGGTTTTTAAATGCGCCTTTTCCTTCTGCATGACTATTGTATGCCTCTACTTCCATAACTTGAAATGCTTGACCTCCACTTTGAAGCATAAACACTCCACTAACTCCAGAATAACCTAAAGATTTTTGAAGTTTTACATTGTTGCTCCAAAATCTAAAGAAATCAGATGCTTTTCCTCTTTTCAAATTATAGGTGGTCATTTTAATAAATCTAGCTGGAGGCATATCATTATTCCAGTTTTGACCGGCACCTTTTATTCTCCACCATCTAATATTCCCGTCATTTTTTTCTGTGTAAGGCATTACATTCTTCATCCAGTAAGCCATTTCAGCTGTATTTTCTGTATCAAAATCAGTAGCGCTTCTATTACCCATTACTCTCATATATTTACCTTGATCAGTACCCGTGATAATTTGATAGGTGGCAAATGAGGTTTCTTTTGTGTTATTGAATTTCTGTGTTTTTTTTGCAACACCAGCCTCAAATTCTGCATTCATTCCTTTTTTTGCTGTCCATTTATTTGTTTGCCAATACTCTCTGTTAGGATTGGTTTGAGACATTGCAAATAATGGAACTAAAAGTAAGATTAGTAATTTTTTCATCTTGGTTTGTTTTTAATAATTAATTGTTTTTTTAATATTGATTATTTATCTGATTGAAAATGAGTTACCATTTTCCAACCATTACTCTAGTGGAAGTTCTTATCATTTGAACATTACCATCGATTTCTTTCATATACTCATCCCACGCTTTTCTTGCAGCAGGGTTAGATTCTCTATACAAGCCAACATTCATTGCTGTTTTAAAATCATTAACTCCTACAAGAACATAATGAGTTTCTCCTAAAGGACTTCTTCCTAAATTAAATTGACCAAGAGTTACTCTTCTATCATCTGGATTGTATTTAGAATTATACTTTTTAAATCCTTTTGCAAATGTTGAAGCATCATTTACTTTTAGCCAAAACAAATTTTGAATAGGGTGAGTTCCTGGAACTCCAAATGAATGAACACTTTTACCTGCAGCAGCAGAAAACCCTTTGGTATATTGTCCTAGTTTGGTCAAGTATAAATCCCAGCTAGGATTATCTCCCTGAGAATACTGCTTTCCCATTGCATCGTAAGTTCCTGCAAATACTATTTGATGACTAGAGCTAAGATCTTTATCATAAAAATGGTTTTCAAATAAGTAAACAGATACCCCATCAACTTTAGAGTTTTCAGCACTAAAATAGTCGTTGGTTAATTTTGCAACAATCTCCGTATCTTCTGAATCTACATTAAAACTATAGGATGTCCAATAATACTCTTGAGCTGTTATACTCATAGTAGTTAAAATAAAAAGACTAAACATTAAAATAAATTTTTTCATAATTGAATTGTTTTAAAAAATTAAGGAACTCAAAGCTACAAAATATTAATTGCTAAACAAAACTAATAGGCTCTAAATAAAGTTGGCTGCGAAAAATTTGTAATAAGACTTCACTCGAAAACAAAAATATCTCCCCATTGGGATAATTCGTACAGAACGTAGCCCATTCATCTAACTTTTTTCTTACAAGATTTTGAGAGATTAAGATTATTTAGTCAAAAGTATAAAGTCAAAAATTACAGATTAGTTAGGATTAAAGCTTTTAGTTTTGCTAAACCAAGAATGATTACCAAATTTGTTCCGTGGAACCGGTTTTTTATGAGATAAATAATATTCAAGACCTTTAAGCACTGATTTTAAATATGATTTGAGTTTTGGCCTGATAACAGCATAATGAAAAAATGGATATAATAATTTAGGGATTTTACTGCTGGTATAGGGCTTAATAGTAATTTTTACATAAGTAAATTCCCCCTTGTCAATTATTTGCCATTTAACATCCGATTCTTTTGCATTTTTTCTGCCAATTTTTATACTATATCCAACCTTCGGTTTCCAGTCGGTAAAGGTTCTATAGTAAGTTAAACCATTTAAATAAATTAGTTGATCTTTTAAAATAGCATCATTTTTAGATTCTAATACTTTATTTTCTTTACAAAAAGGGTGAAATTGATTTAAGTGGCCTGGATAAGAAATAAGTTCCCAAACCACAGAAGCACTATTTTCTATTTTAATTTTATTTGAAATTTGAG
>CBFHOD010000012.1:0-10562 GCA_965657365.1 Flavobacteriaceae bacterium | reverse complement strand
TTAGCTGAAAAAATTGCTAAAGAATATGGGGTTCCACTTGGAAAAGTAAAAACAACAAAATTTAGTGATGGAGAATTTCAACCTGCATTTGAAGAATCTGTAAGAGGTAGAAGAGTTTTTATCATTGGATCTACATTTCCAACCGCAGATAATTTAATGGAGATGTTACTAATGTTAGATGCAGCCAAAAGAGCTTCGGCAAGACACATAACTGCTGTAATGCCTTATTTCGGATGGGCGCGTCAAGACAGAAAAGACCAGCCAAGAGTTGCTATAGGTGCTAAGTTGGTTGCAAATTTATTACAGGCAGCTGGAGCTACTAGAATTATGACGATGGATTTACATGCAGATCAAATTCAAGGGTTTTTTGAAAAACCAGTAGATCACTTGTATGCTTCTACTATTTTTATGTCTTATATCAATAATTTAAAATTAGACAATTTAACTATTGCTTCACCAGACATGGGTGGGTCTAAAAGAGCTTATGCTTATTCTAAATATTTAATGTCTGATGTAGTTATTTGCTACAAGCAACGAAAGAAGGCCAATATTATTGGCCATATGGAGCTTATAGGTGACGTTAAAGGGAAGAATGTAATATTGGTAGATGACATGATAGACACTGGAGGAACACTTGCAAGAGCTGCAAATTTAATGATGGATAGGGGAGCCTTAAGTGTGAGGGCAATATGCACTCATCCAATACTCTCAGGAGACGCCTACGACAAGATTCAAAACTCTAAATTAACAGAGTTAATAGTATCTGATACCATTCCATTAAAGAGGGAGATTTCTAAAATAAAAGTTGTAACTTGCGCGCCCTTATTCGCTGATGTTATGACAAAAGTTCAAGACAATACATCGATAAGTGACCAATTTTTAATGTAACTAAATTTTAAGTAAAAAAAGTAATGAAATCAATTACAATCAAAGGATCAAAAAGAGAAAGCGTGGGCAAAGTAGCAACGAAAGCCTTACGTAATGCTGGTATGGTTCCCTGCGTTATATACGGAGGAGATAAACCAGTTCATTTTTCTGCGGAAGAAAAATTATTCAAAAAACTGGTATATACTCCAAATGTATATACAGCAACGATTGAATTAGATGGTGAGAAAGTTTTAACCATCTTACAAGATATTCAGTTTCACCCAGTAACCGATAGAATCTTACACATAGATTTTTATCAATTATTTGATGATAAAGAAGTAGCGATGAACATTCCGGTAAAATTGACAGGAACCTCTCCAGGAGTTTTAAATGGAGGGTCATTACGTTTTACCAATCGTAAATTAAAAATTAAAGCAATACCATCTAAGTTGCCAGATTATGTAACTGCTGATATTTCAGAATTATTGATTGGAAGTAAATTATTTGTTACTCAAATTTTTAATGATGATTACACATTCATGCACCCAGATAACACGGTAGTTGTTCAAGTTAGAACATCTCGTAATGCATTAGAGGATGAAGTAGCTGAGGATGCAGAAGGAGCAGAAGGAGCAGAAGGAGCAGAAGTAGCAGAAGGAGCAGAAGCAACACCAACTACAGCAGCTGAATAGGGATACACTCCCACTTTAAAAATAGAAGTGGTAAAATGATATAGAATAGAAAAGCGTTACATTGCTGTAACGCTTTTTTTATTTTCTTATTTTTACATGATGAATATCTTAAAATTCTTTTCAAAGAGACAAATAGAGCGTAAACAAGAGGTAATGAAAAAATTTTTAATTGTTGGTCTTGGAAATATGGGAGACAGCTATGTAAATACTCGTCATAACATAGGGTTTCAAGTTTTAGATGCACTTGCTAAAGACCAAGAGGTTAGTTTTGAGACAGAAAAATTAGGTGATATTGCTCGTTTTAGATTTAAAGGAAGGGTATTTATTTTAGTAAAGCCAAGTACTTATATGAATTTAAGTGGTAAGGCTGTGAAATACTGGATGACTCTAGAGAAAATTCCTTTAGAAAACTTATGTATTGTTACCGATGATGTACATATAGATTTTGGTTCGATAAGAATAAAAACGAAAGGAAGTGCAGGAGGACACAATGGATTAAAAGATATTCAAGAAAAATTAAATTCTCAGCAATACAATAGATTTCGTTTTGGGATTGGCGGGAACTATCCTAGAGGTCGTCAGGCAGATTTTGTTCTTGGTTCTTGGACTAAAGAAGAAGAAAGCCAGCTTATTGAAAGAATTCCAATGGCTACAAAAGCTATTTTATCTTTTGGATCAGATGGAATTAGAAATATGATGAATAGCTATAATGGAAAATGACAAGAAATATTATTTTCTTTCTAAGCTCAAATTAAAATTAGCCATCACGGTTAAATCTCCAACAATCTCCTCTACTTGTTGATTGAGCGTAAATGTAGTTTCATTAAAAACAATAACATTAAAAGTACCTTCCAATAAACTTTCATCTTGGCTTGAAAAAGTAATGGTGTTATCTAAAGTATTTAAAGTATAAGATCCAGAAGTTGGTTCAAAAGTTAAAATTTCAGTTTCTGTTATTGGAGCTGATCCAACCGGGGTTATGATACTTACCACTCTATATTGCCCACCTGCAGTAAATGTACCATCAGCATTGATGACAACATCAACTTGGAAAGTATCACCTACTAGACTAGCATTTGCTACTGTAACAGGGACATTAGCAACTATAGTACTTGTTTCTATATCTGAATCTAAAACAGTAACATCATAGTTTCCAGCTAAACTTTCATTTGATAAAATCAGTTCTGGTTCAGTAGAGTTATCTGCACAACTAAGTATTGTTGAAGAAATAACTGCAAACAGTATAAATTTTAGTGTTTTCATAAAGGTAACTTTTATCAAATATACTAGTAAAATGAATATATCTAACAATATAGGAATTAATTTTCACTAGCAAACCATTCTGCAAAAGAGCTCTCAGTTTCTTGTAATTTAATAGAAAATAGAGAAATATTTTCCGGAAGTCTTTTGCTAATTTTTTCTGCAAAGTCTATAACCATCATTTCTGTTGTAGGTTGATAGTCTACCAATATCACATCATGGTCTCTTTCACTTAATAATGTTGCTAATTCTAGGTGAGGCGTGTTTTTATTAAAAACAGTAGCATGATCAAATTTGTCTACAATTTCTTCCTTTACAATTTTTTTTAAATCAGTAAAGTCAATAACCATTCCGTATTTAACATGAGAAGAATCAGTAATTGGAGTTCCCTGAACGGTTACAAAGAGTTTATAGCTGTGACCATGTATGTTTTTACATTTTCCGTCATAGCCATATAGGGCATGGCCTGTTTCAAAATCAAACTTTTTGGTAATTCTAATCATACTCATGTAGATATTTTTTTCAAAATTACTTCTTTTCAACCAAGGGTAAAAACTTTCTTTTAAATTTTAGTAGTAAAGGAATTCCTCTTGCCATTATCCATAGTAAAAACGTAAACCAAACCCCTTCTAATTTGAATTCATAGACATCAAAAAACAGCAATGATGGGATAAACACTAAAATCGTAGATAGCAGTAAAAGGTTTCTCAAGAATTCAGTGTATCCCATTCCTTTAAACATACCGTCAAAAATAAAAGTAATTGCACAAATGGGTTGCATAATTAAGATGATCCAGAATACTTCATAAAAACATTGAAGAACAGCATTATCCTGTATAAAGACCTCTCCAATAAACTCATAAAAGAGAAAACCAATTCCAGCAAGAAAAATTCCTGCAGAAAGACCATAACCAATTAATTTTTTTCCCAAACTCACCAATGTATCATATTCTTTTGCTCCTAATAAACGTCCTGATAAAATATTTCCTGCACTTGAATACCCATCGATGAAAAAAGCGCCAAATAACCACAATTGTATTCCAATTCCATAGGCAGCAAGTTCATCGGTACCATAACTAGTGGCTTTATAAACCGCAAAAATTAAGGCAGCATTTAATGCAATAGTTCTTAAAAATAAATCAAAAACCATTTTTATGAGTCTTGGAATTTCTTTATTAAAAGGGAGTATAAATTTTAAACTGATTGTTGTTTTTTTATAAAGTAAATATCCGGCTACAGCGGCCATTATAACCTGAGAAATAACACTTGCAAAGGCTGCTCCTTTAACATTCATGGCAGGAAACCAGCCCTCAACTCCATAAACTAGTATCCAATCAAAAAACACATTTAAAACAGCTCCTAAAATTGCAATAAGCATTGGATAATGTGTATTTTGAAGCCCTCTAAAAGTTCCAAAAATTGTAAAAACAAATAAGGTAAAAGGAAATCCAATGATTCGTATTTTATAATAATCTACAGCATATATTAATATTTGATCTGTTGCTCCATATAGCTTAAAAATGTATTCAGCAGATGGGTAGGTAAATAAAATGACAAGCATGCTTAAGCTCACAATAATTAAGATTGCTTGAGCGGGTAATGTTTTTACTTCTTCAAGTTTATTTGCTCCTAAATAGTTAGAAATAATGGAAGACACAGCGCTTCTAGTTTGCGCAAAAACCCATATTAACATCGATAAAAATGACCCCACGATGGCAATTGCACCAAGACTTTCTTTTGCGTTAACATCTATATTGCCAATAATAGCTGTATCTGTTATGGAGATAAGTGGTTCTGCTATTCCAGCAATTAAGGCAGGAATTGCAAGTTGGTGGATTCGTTTAAAACTAATGTTTGTTTTCAAAAGATAAAAATAGTCAAATACAAAGTTACAATTTGACAACGGAAGAAATTTAGATCATTCAAAAAAATGTACCTTTGTTTAAGAATTACAAATCGTTTAAGCTAAACTAATTTCTTAGAATAATGAATCATATTTTAGTCCCTATAGGTTCGAAAGAAAATGCTTCTAACACCCTACAATACGCTATAGATTTTGCTAAAGAGATTAAGGCAAAAGTTTTAGTATTTAGAGCTTATAAAGTGCTTTCTAAAGCGGGTACATTCATTAATGTAAATAGCATTTTAGAAAGAGAAACCAATTTATACATTCAAGCTATAATAAGTGGTGTAGATACTCTTGGGGTAGATGTTAAAATGATTTCTGCCAAGGGAGGAACAATAGAAAGTATTCATGCTGTTCATGAAGACTTAGGAATTGATTTAATTGTAGTAGGACCAAGGAGTAATTCAATAAAAGAAGAGGTGTTTTTAGGAAGTACATCGGGAAGTATTGTAAAGCAAACTGAAATTCCTGTTTTAATAGTTCCTGAAAATTATAAGTTTAGCCCATTTAAAGTGGCTTTAACTGCTTTTAAATCAGGAATTTTAAATGAACAAGAGGGGTTAACTCCATTGGAAGAAATAAAAAGCCTTTTTAAAACTAAAATTAATTTACTTTTGGTGAAAACACCCGAATATCAAGAAGAAGATTTAATTTTAGATGCTTCGTTAAAAGCAATTCAAAACAACATTTCTATTTCAGAAAATGTGACTACTTTTCAAGGTGTTTTAGAACACTTTCAATCTAATAATCCAGATTTATTATGTGTGTTTAGACGGAAAAGAGGGTTTTTTCAAAAACTATGGGAGAAAAACACCATATTAAAATCAGAATTTCATTGTTCTATTCCATTATTAATTCTTAGTGGGAGGCAATAATTATAAGGGGCATTAGCTCAGTTGGCTAGAGCGCTACGCTGGCAGCGTAGAGGTCATCGGTTCGAATCCGATATGCTCCACTTTAAAATAATGTTTAAAAAATCTTTCTCAATGCATAAAAGTAGCTTTCTATTGTTTGTCTTAAAATGTAGCTTTCTATGCTCACAATCATTATCAATTCATCCACCTGAAAAATATTCTAAAGCACCTTTTGGTATCGTAGCTTCAGGAATTGATGAAAAAGAGATTCTAGCAGTTATCGACCAATTTATGGTTGCCGTAAATACAAAAGATAAAAGTATTTTTAACAGAATACTTTATAAAGGAATTAATAGAATTGTTACAAATATTGATAAAGAAGGTAGGGGATCTACTACTGTGATAGACAATGATCAATCTATTGCTTTAAGAATGAATCCAAAAACTTCAGAACAATTTCGGGAGCGGTATTGGGACGCTAAGGTGATTACCGATGGTTATATTGCCTCTGTTTGGGCACCCTATGACTTTTATTTAAATGGTTCTTTTTCACACTGTGGAGTTGATCTGTTTTATCTTATAAAAACAAACAACAAATGGGAAATTGCTCATTTTGGGTATACTAGACATAAAAGTTGTAAATAGTTTGAATACTAATTCTAATGGAAAGATAATTTCTTTGGTTCTTTAAATGCAATTTCTGGATTGTATATTTCTTGCAAAAGAAGTGACATTTGATTCATAAAATCATCTAGTTTTTCATCTGTTATCATGTGCTCAGGGGTTTTTACTTTAGATGAAAAATTGATTTTTAAAAGCCCTGCCTTTAGATTTTTAAAAGAAATAATTCCTGCAATTAAAGGCTGTTCCTTAGCTAAAGAATTATTTTGACAATATAGAAACGCATACAATAAAACCTGAATTGCTTTACTGTATTTAACATCCTTAATCTCTTCAAAACTTAGTACTTTTAAATCTGCAGGATTCACTTTCCCTGTCTTATAATCGATTATTCTTGTAACCCCATCAAACTCATCAATTCTATCTACTACACCTCTTATTTTAATTGGAAAATCTATCCCAGGAACATTGATATTGGTTTCTAATTTTAATTCAGCACCTAAAATTTTTATAGCATGCCCTTCTTGTAATTCTTTTTTTTCCATGGAAAGAAAACGTTTTACAAATCGATTTGAAACCTCAAAAGCTAACCGATTTTTACCTGTAGTTACATCTCCATTTTTAAAGTATTTGATAAAATACTTAGTCACTAAACTTTTGTAATTTTTAATCATTTGATCAAGATGGTCAATTGTTAAAAATGTATTGATATAGGGTTTATATAATTCATCTAAAGTGTCATGTATAACTGTACCCATTGTATTTGCAGCAATTGTTTCCTCTACTAAATCTAATTCATCTAGTTTTAAAATTTTTTGCTTATAAAATGCAATTGGATTGTATAGATAATTAGTAATTGCAGAGGGAGAAATTCCAACTTTTGCTAATTCTCTTAAACGGTTTAAGACCTGTTTGTTTTTTCTAACTTCAGGCTGTTCTTTTTTTTCTGTAATGACTTTTGGGGCAATTTGCTTAGAAACTAATTTAGTTTTCATTAACTCTAATTGAGATATGAATCTACTTTTTTCTCCACTACCATAGGTGTCATTTTCTGTATTGTAGAGGATATAGATATTTTTTGCTCTTTGTAGTAGACGAAAGAAATGATATGAGTAAATAGCGTCTTTTTCTTTATAAGTTGGCAATCCATATTCAACCTTTATGTCAAACGGAATAAATGAATTTTGTGAACTGCTTGAAGGAATTATATTTTCATTGACTGAGGTAATAATCACATTTTCAAAATCCAGAACCCTGGTTTCTAGCATTCCCATAAGTTGTAAACCACTCAAGGGTTCTCCTTGAAATGATAATTTTTCATTGGTGATTATTTGTCTATAAAACGTATAGATGGTTTTTATGTTCTCAAAATAATTTTTTGTAGCATTTAAATTAAGCAATTGAGTAAAGGCATTGTGAAAACGGTATAAATATTCTTTTTCTAAAACAGATACATGATCTTTGGCTTGCTCAAGCAAGTTTAAAATTCTAGTAATGAACTCATTTACAGACAGAAAAGGGTTAAAAATAGACAAAAGAACCTCACTAGTAGTATTTTCTATAGGTTTTAGATATGAGGTAATTGTTGGAAGGTCTATAAAAGATATATTTTTCTTAGCAATAATATCTTGAATAGAGGATAGGACTTCCTGATCCTTTGCACTTACAAATTGATAAACTACAGAGTTTTTAATAAAGCGTATCACATCTTTGTGGTAAAATTCATTTGTTGAGGTTCTCTGAAGCGTGGTTTGCGTAATAAACAATTGAAAAATAGCTGAAATTAATTGAGATGTTGGTACATTTTGTAATGGATACCCCATAGTTATATTTATAGCATCTACATTTTCAGGAATGGAGTTTAAAGCAACTGACAATAAAGACTCATCCCCCAAAACTAAGGCTGTATTTTTATGGTCTGAAACCCTTGTTAATATTTCTCCAGCATATTTTAATTGAGATATATTCTTAGTAGCCCCAATAATTTCAATATTTTTTTTAGAGTTAAAATGACTACTAATTTGCTTTATTGTGTTTTTTTCATAGTACTTCCACTCCTTTTTATATTTTCTTATAAAGTTTCCAGCGGTATGGTTAGTATCAAAAAAAGCATGATCTATATCCCAATAAACTTCTGACTGACCGTTTTCTAAAAACAATTTAAAAAGAGATTCTTCAGCTTTATTTAATGCATTAAATCCAATAAAAAAGAATTTTTTATGAACATGTTTATTTATAAACACATCTGCTTTTTTTGTAGCTTCTCTGTACATCAAACCTTGGTATCCTATTTTTTTGTCTATTAAAAACGAATAGAATTTAGTATAATAGACCCCCAGACGTTCCATAAAAATTAAATGATCTTTAATGAGTTTGGTTTCCTTAAACTCTCCTTTAACAGACCACTTTTTTAATCGCTGTATATCTCTTAGGTAGGTAAAAATTGATTGAGAACTAATTAGGTACTGATCAATTTCATTAAAATCTTGAAGTATTACAAAAGCCCAAGAAGAAAAGACATCAAAGGAATCAGGATGTTCTTCTATCTCACAATAAACAGCATAAAAATGAAATAATAACTGAATGGCATCAGCTTTAGATATTTCAGAAATTTGACTAATAAAAGATTCAATAGTTAAAATTTCAGGTAAAAACCCTGAAACTATTTTATTTTTGAAGGTATCTTTTACAAAAACTCCCGCTCTTTGAGATGGTAAGATAAAAACACAGTCTTCAAAAGAAGTATTGTTTAAAAGAATGTCATCTAGGGTTTCAGAAATAAAAGTTTGCATCAATACTAAGGACTTTACCAAAACAATGTACAAAATACTATCACTAAATTTATACATTTAATAAAAAAATAATTTCATGTCTAAAGAATTAAAAATTGTAGCAATACAAACAAACGTAATTTGGCAAAATGCTGCTGAAAACAGGGGAAGTTTTGAGCAAAAAATTAGTCAATTAGATACAGATACTGATTTGATTTTACTGCCTGAGATGTTTTCAACGGGTTTCACCATGAAACCTAGTTCTGTTGCTGAAACAATGAAAGGTGCCACTGTTATTTGGATGATAAATATGGCTAAGGTTCATGATGTCGCTATTGTTGGAAGTATAGTGGTGCTAGAAAATAATAAATATTTTAACAGAGCAATTTTTGTTCATCCTTCAGGAGATCTTGAAATTTATGATAAAAGACATTTATTTAGTTTAGCTGGAGAACACAGACAGTATACTTCTGGGAATACTAGAATAGTTATTAATTTTAAAGGATGGAGAATTTGTCCTTTGATATGTTATGACTTACGTTTTCCAGCATGGTCTAGAAACTCCGACGGCTACGATTTATTATTATATATGGCCAACTGGCCCACTCCTAGAATTGATGCTTGGGATATTCTATTAAAAGCCAGAGCAATTGAAAACATGAGCTATTGTTTTGGTGTCAATAGAATAGGGGAGGATAAAAATGGTTACCAGTATAATGGCCATACCTCTGCTTTTAATTTTTTAGGAAAAATAATTGCGACTACAATACAAGGTAAAGAAGACTTATTACAGTGTGTAATCTCTAAAACCAAATTATTAAAAACAAGACAAAAATTAAATTTTTTGAAGGATCAAGATTCATTTAAAATTCAAAAATAAAACATCCTTTGTAGATAGTTTACCTCTTTTATTATTTGATTTTAGAAATAATTGTCGCCTCTGTTTTTTGTAACAGTTCATCTATGGGAAGTGAATCTATTTTAATAGGCTGATGGGTTTCAAGCGAAATTTTATTGAACATTCCAAGAGGGAATTTACCATATTTAAACACTTTCCACGAATCATTGATTGTAATGGGAACGATATAAGCCTCAGGATTGTATTTAATGATCATTTTTAAACCACTGTAGTAAAACTTTTTGGGTTTACCAGTTACACTTCTTGTTCCTTCTGGAAAAATTGTTGCAGACCATTTATTTTTATGGACTCTTTGTCCAAATTCTTTTATTTCTGTTAGTGCTTGCTTAGGGTCTTTTCTATTAATTAATGCGGCTCCACCATATTTAAGATTAAAAGAGATGCTCGGAATTCCTTTTCCTAACTCTATTTTTGAGACAAACTTACTATGGTATTTTCTTAAATACCATATGATTGGAGGAATATCAAAGAGTCCTTGATGGTTTGCTACAAAAATGATAGTGGTGTTCTCTGGGATTGGATGTGTTACTTTAAAATGAACTGTATTCCCAATGATGATAAGCGATTTAGTTAATATCCAATTAAGAAAATCAACAACATTTTTATGTGATTGATATCCTATTTTTAATCCAATCCATTGTAATGGATGAAAAATTAAAAGACTTAAAAAAAA
>CBFHOD010000011.1:0-48949 GCA_965657365.1 Flavobacteriaceae bacterium | reverse complement strand
CGCTTTGGTACTTATTTCATCAGATGAAAAAATAGCCTCTATAGATTTGTTTTTTAGCTTCAAATTCAATTGGAAAATTTTAAACTTATCTGAGAGAGTTCCTATTCCTGAAAAGAGTGTTGAAAAAAGTGTAGAAATATCTCTTAAAGGGTCTCCAATAATTTGTTGTTTACCATTGTTAAAAATAACAGCACCAGGTTTTAATTCTTGAAGCTTAAGCGCTTTAAAATCTAAATATTTTTGAGCTGCCGGATACGAAGATAGTAACACTTGAAACCCATGATCTAATTGAAACCCTTTTTTGACATCTGTTTTTACTCTCCCTCCTGCTCTGTCTGATGCTTCAATAATAATTGGATGATATCCTTTGTTTTCCAATACCTGTGCAGCAACCAAACCACTTACTCCTGCTCCAACTATGTAAATTTTAAAATCTTTTTGAGACATACTTTACTAAAAATAATTTCAGTAAAATTACTATAATTAGTCACACATTTTATTATAAAATTACAGTTGTTTTTGAATGATGGCTTTTAATTAGATTCCCTATATTCGTTTACTACATTCATAGAAATAAATAAATGATTCAAAAACTAGACCATACTAACCTAGCGATTGCCACTAAAATGCGTGTTGTTTTTAAAGAATCATATGCTGTAGAGGCTGCATTGCTAAATGCTATCAATTTCCCGCCTTTACAAAGACCTCTGGAAAGTTATATAAAAAGTACTACTACGTTTTTTGGATATCACAATAATGATGAAATCGTTGGAATTATTGAAGTTAGTTCCAAACAAAAAATAACACACATTAATAGTTTGGTGGTATCTCCTCATTTTTTTAGACAAGGTATAGGAAGGGAATTAGTGGATTATATCTTACAAAACTTTTCCTCTAAAGTTTTTACGGTGGAAACTGGTCTTGAAAATATACCTGCTTCAAAATTGTATACAAGCTTAGGTTTTAAAGAAGTGAGCCAATGGGATACCGACCATGGTGTCCGAAAAATACGATTTAAACTGAGTAGATAAAAGTATTCGATTAAACTAATAAGAGCCACCTAAAAGGCGGCTCTTAAAAGCAATAAATCCTATAAATTATTATTTGATAATACGAGTATATGTTACGGTTTTAGGTTGGTTTTCACCATAAGCAACTCCAACATCTCTCGCTGCTTTTATCATGGCGGCTGCATTGTCTAATTTTCTGTTCTTGATCGCTTGACCATCTTTATATTTTTCATAATTTAAGTCCCAATCTCGTTGTTCTCTCTCATCTAACAAAGCAGATATTTCTTGAGCTACTTGAAGACTTTCTTGATAACATGGAGAGCTGGCATTAATTTTTGCTAATGCATTTGCAGCAGAAGTAGAATTTCTATTTGCCCAATGCCCTCTTGCCTCTCCTAAATATTTGGAACATAGACCTACATTAATTTGCTTCAACAAAGCTTCTACATCACTATAACAGTCCATATCTTGAGTGAAAAAATTCAAGATTTGAGAGGCTCCTGAAAAATCTTCATTGGCAATTAATGCTTTAGCCTCAGCAATCTTTGATTGGCATTCAAATTCAAACTTTCTCTTAATTATTTCTACCGCTAAATCCATAGATTTATCATAACACTCTTTGGTTACTTCAGGTACCTGATTTAATAAAAAAACAGCTTCATCAAACTTTCTGGAATCAGCCAAAGCAGAGGCTTCTTTTAAAATAAAATCACACCTAGAATTGTAGTATTCAATTATTTTTTCTTTTCCTTCTGTAATCGCTTGTTTAATCAATTTATGTCTTGGATTAATTTTTCTGATGGCAGAAATAAAAGCTTTGTCTTCAGAATTACCAATTCCTTTAAATTCAACAAATTCCGAACTAAATGCTTTCCCATCTATACCATCACCAACTGCAAGAGTGGTTTCTATGGTAACTATATATTTAGTTGGTGCAGTTGCCGTAATATCTTTGGTTAAAATATTAATATCTCCAGAAATAATAAATCTGTTATTTCCAGAAGCTCCACCTCCACCCATACCATTTCTACTGGCAATTTGCCCTAATTTAGTAACAAATAATTTTCGAGCACTGGGTGCGTTTTCAAGAATATCATCTGGCACAAATGTATTCAATACTATTCTTGCTGCGTCATCACTCTTTCCTAAATCATTCTGTGAATGAATGGATAGTGATAATGATAATAAAAAAACTACTATTAAACTTTTTCTCATAATATTTATTTTTCTCCTATTGTTATTCTAGCCTTACCCAATCCTAAGGTTGTTACTTTAGATGGATAACCAAATTGTTTTTTTATAAAACTAGAAATTTTCTTAGCAAATTTTTCAGCATTCATAGGTTCTATAATAGGATCTCCACCTCCAAATAAATCCTCTACCTCTTCATTCATCTCTATTCTTAATTGCGTAATTCCAATTTTACTCTCACCCGGATTATACGAGAAATTTCTGTCTTTAGCAATAGACCCAACAAAACCTCTAATTAATGAAGACAATTCCATTTCTCTACCTTTAAACTCTACATCGTCATTAAAATAATACTCAAAACTATCAAACCTTCTAAGGTCTAAAGCAATTTCTCTACCATTTTCAGCTATGTTTTTGAAATAATCTTGATGTCTTGCTAGAAAACCATCCATTTTATCTGTTACGGCTTGTCTAAGTAATGCGCCTACTGAAGCGCCCATAGACTTTGGACCATCATCATTTGCAACACCAATTGATTTCATGGTATATGAATCTAAAGCATCTATTCCATACGAGACCCACTTTTGAATACCATTCGTCTCAACAGACCATGAAACTTTCCATGTGATATCTGCTTTAGCAGTATTCAATAAATCATCGAGCATCGATAGAGTTTCTCCAGATCCACCATCTCTTCCCTCCACTGCAATATCCATGGCACTTCCTTGATTTAAACTGTTCATAGTTTCAGCTAACCTCACTGTAGGATACCCTCTTTCAGATACCATCTTGTCTAAAGTACTGATGGCTATGTTTAAGTTTTTATCTAAAAGAGCTGAAGCATAATCTCGAACTAAAGTTTTAACTCCTTGATTATCTACAAACTTTGCATATCCATTATCTTTTAACCAACCATCACTTGGAAAAATCATGATTGTAGGCTTCATACCACTTCCACCACCTAAGGCAGCACCCATCGGTTCTATAATTTTATCGTACTCTAATTTTTTTCTTAACTCATCTACATTTACTGAAATAGCGTATGTTGCTTTATACATTTTTCTTTTCTCTCTTTGAGGAGGAAACTCAGGTGAACCTGAGGGTGAGGTAGCAAACTGATTGTATTGTCTCGTATTGTAAAAAAAATCTTCGAAGTATTCAAAATTATCATTGTACACCCCATTTTTAATTAACGGCTCTTTGGCTGTACAGCCTAAACTATTTCCAGTAACTCCTTTAAATAGCACAGCGTGAATCGCATTTTTTTTAGCTTGGTTGAGCGCCAATCTTACATCTCCAACATAAGAAGTAACCTCTATTAAGTAAGAACTTCCTGCTCCTCCAGATTCAAAACATTTAGATTCATATTGCCAATTCCTTGTTCTTTCCTCAGTAACTTTTCTATTGCTATTTGTTTGAGAAAATAAAGAATTAATAGGTACTATTAATAAGGCTACGATACAGATTTTTAAAAATTTCATATGTTATTATTTTATTAGTCTTACAAAGTGAATTCCAGGTACATATTTTTTACTACCCTTCTTAAAATAGGTTAATCCAGGTTCAATATCTTCTCCAGTCCAGGTATTGTCCCAAACTCTTTTTTTATCAACTTTCATCGTACCTATTCTTTTGTATTCTCCTTTTCTTGTTTCTAAAACCTCAAAAGTTTCTCCACCATCTATTCCTTCTTTTTTACCAGCAGCTAATGAAAAATCGTCACGTAAAGGAAATATAGGTTTAAATATATCATTTTTCTTTTGTAATTTAACCAATACCTTATCCATATTTCTTATGGTAGATAAATCAAATACATCTTGTTCTGTTCTTCCTTTGTCTTCTTTTTTTAATGAAAAAGTTACTAGTGATGTAGCTTTTTCTTGGCTTATAAACTCCAATTCAAAATTAGTTGCAGCAAATTTCTCTAAGTCAATTTTTTTCTTCTCTTGGTCTATGGTAGAGATAAATAAATTAAATACATCTTGATCCCATTTTAATCTATACAACCAAGCAGTGGTCCAAACAGAAAATCCTTCAGAAGTTTTTTCATATATTTTATCAGCAACTTTGTATGCTTTAGCTTGCAAAAGAGCTGGTAATTTAGTAACCTGCTGATATGCAACCTGTCTAATCACTTCAGCGGCTATAGCGTTACTTACATAATTTAATCGAGTATACACTACAAACGTATTGTTAATTAATGAATTCATTTGATCAATACCTCCTGTTCCAGACGCACCAGCTATTGCCGCCATTTCCATAGTTTTAGTTTGCAATGCTCTTAAAGTAATTGTCCCCATATCATATGAACCATCCTCTTTTATATTAAACCACTTTTTAATGATTTCATTAGCCATCTTATTAGATTTGTTATACTTGTTAAGTTGTAACTTAACCATAGAATTGTCTTGAGCTTTTACTAGCCCACCTGTACTTCCCTCAACAGCACCTTTAGCTGCATCGGCAATAGCACCACCTAATAAACTTTTCTTCTTACCAGAAGCTTCTTTTTCTTCATCTGTTAATTCATATTCAGATAACTTAATCTTGTTCAAATTTATACGATGGTCATTATAATTTTGAGGAAACTGAAACTTGTTGTAAGATTCTAATACTTTGTCTCCATTATCAAAATTAAAATCATCAACTAAATGCATGTGAAGAGAACTTCGCACAAAATCTTTTTTTTGTTGAGATAGAAGTAAACTTGGGATTACCAATAATAAGATTAATACTGTTTTTTTCATGATGTTTGTTTTTAGGTTTTTAATTAGTTAGTTAAATATTCATATGAAATAAATCTAAAAAACAAAAATTATTTTAGTGGGGTAGTAACTATGTATTGGGGTAGTAAATACGTATTGGGGTAGTAACTATGTATTGGGGTAGTAATAATGTTAGGGAGATAACCTTGTAATTAGGTTCGTAAATTCAAATATAATAAATTGATTTTAAACTTATTGTAAAGTTATTTTAATGTTAGTACAATTTTAGTACATCTTTGTAAAAAACAAAAAATTAATACTTTATTTAATATTATCTCTAACTTCCGTTGGCAAAAACTCAAAATAATCTTTAAAACATTTTGTGAAATACGATGGAGAAGAAAAACCTACCTTGTAGCAAACTTCACTTATCGTATATTCTGTAGTTTCAATAATTTGTTTTGCCTTCTCTAAACGAACCTTTCTTATAAACTCATTTGCTGTATCTCCAGTTAAAGCCTTAATTTTTCGATATAATTTACTTCTACTTAAAAGTAATTCTCCAGCAAGGTTTTCTACATTTAATTTTTCATCATTTATATTTTCATTTATATAATTGAGAACATTATTCATAAATTCCTTGTCTATAGAAGTAGTATGGTTTGAGTTTATTGTTGAGCTAACACTATTAAAGTATTTGTCAAATAAAATTTGCCTACTTGTAATTAATTGGTTTAAATGAGATTTTAAAACCTTCATATTAAAAGGCTTATTTAAATACACATCTGCACCAGAATCAATTCCTTTTACTTTATCGATTTGCATTCCTTTTGCTGTTACCATTAAAATAGGAATATGACTAGTTTTTAAATCACTTTTTACTCTTACACATAATTCAAAACCGTCCATTACTGGCATCATAACATCTGTAATTATAATATCTGGCATATATTTATTTGCTTTTTCTATACCTTCTAAGCCATTTTCTGCTTCTTTAATACTGTATTCAGTATTCAATTCATTTTTTATATATGTTCTCAACTCCGTATTATCCTCAACAATTAAAACTATTCTTTTATTATTTAATTCTTCTTCTAACATTGGCACAAACTCCTCTATATTTTTATTTTGAGATTCTGAGTATTGATTAATAACCTTGTGATCTTCTTTATTAATATCGGTTATCTTAAGATGATGATACCCCAATGGAAAGTAAATTTTAAATTGAGTTCCTACATTTTCTTTACTAGTCAAAACAATTTTACCCTTGTGAAGATTTACAAAATTCTTAACCAATTCTAAACCAATTCCTGTTCCACCGTAATATTGCTCATTGATCTCATCAGCTTGATAAAAACGATCAAAAACCTTGGTTAAATTTTCTTTTTTAATACCAAGTCCGGTATCTCTAATAATAATTTCTAATGCTTCAATTGGTGTTTTTTCATTCACCAAAGGAAGGTCTATTAATTCTAAAGATTTATTTACATGAACTGTGATTAAACCTCCTATTGGTGTTGCTTTAAATGCATTTGACAATAAGTTGAAAATAATTTTTTCTAACATAGAAGGGTCAGACCATATCAAAAGATCATCCTGATCATAATCAACAGTTAACATGATATTTTTAAGAAAAGCTTCTTCTTCAAAATGACTAACCACCTCCTGAATAAATGGTACAATATTAATTTGAGAAGCATTGATTGTCATTTTATTGAATTGAAGCTTCCTAAAGTCCATAAGCTCGTTAATAAGTCTCGAAAGACGCTTAGCGTTTTTAAATATAATATTATGTTTTTCTTTAATTTCTTTAGGAAATTTATTCTTTGTGTTTTGGATGATATCCTCTAATGGAGTTAGAATAAGTGTTAGAGGTGTTCTAAATTCATGAGAAATGTTTGTAAAAAATTGTATTTTTTTTGCATTTAGGGCCTCAAACTGCTTGTATTCTTGTCTTTCTAACTGTAAAATTCTTTTTTCTTCTATTCTAGTGTTTAGAAACTTGTAGATAAAATACCCTAATAACAATAGCAATAAACAGTAACTTATAATTGCTGTTTTAGTTGACCACCAAGCTGGTTGAATTTTAATCTTCAATGTTGTTGGAGTATTGTTCCAAATACCATCATTATTTGAAGACTTAACCATAAAAGTATAATCACCAGCTGGAATATTTTTATACGTAGCACTTCTTGTGGTTTCCACATAATTCCACTCATTATCATAACCCTCTAAAAAATAAGCATATTGATTGTTTTTACTACGAGTATAATTGATTCCAACATAATCAATCGTAAAAACTCTTTGGTTGTGATTTAAGACTAATTCTTTCGTTTTAGAGATGACCTCTTTTAATGTACCCTGATCCTTATCTGGCTTAATCAAGTCATTATAAATTCTTAAGTTAGATAAATAGACAATTGATTTTTCCTGATTATAATTAATTTCGTCTGGATTGAAGAAATTTATTCCTCTAGAGGACCCAAAATACAATTCATTGTTTACATCTTTATAAACAGCATTGTAATTAAAACTATTGGATAATAATCCATCCTTTTTACTGAAATTTATAAAGGTGTTTCTTTCGGTATTTAATTTAGTAAGACCCTTATTACCCCCAATCCAAATAGCGCCTCTATGATCTTCAGTAAGTGAAAAAACAGTTTCATGAATTAAACCTGTATTTTTATCGTATCTTTTAAATGATTTCTCTTTAATATTATATTTAGAAAGGCCATCACCTAGCGTTCCTATCCATATATTATTTTTTGAATCCTCAAATATGCTAAATACAATACTAGGTATTAATGAATTATTAAAATTTACTTCTAAGTCAGCATTCATTTCTTTGTTTAGAGAACTAACTTTAAATGTGTCATTCAAAGACGATTCAACTTTAAATAAGCCCGCCCTAGAACCAAGCCAAATATTATCATCATGGTCAACTAATACTTTTCTAATATTACTGGTATTAATATTATATTTTTTAAATTCTGGTGAATCATGATGTTTAAAAATTTCTTTAACTGGATCATATGAATACAATCCACTCAGAAAAGTACCAATCCATATGGTTCCGTTTGAGTCTTCATCAAAACTCATTATTCTATTAGATTTAAATACGCTATTCTTGGAAGACATATTTATATTTACAAACTTGTTACTTTTGTTTTTTAATAAAAATAAACCTGATTCCCAAGTGCCAACCCAAACATTATCATGACTATCTATAAAAATAGTTGGAATCGCTAAACGGTCTAATCCTTTAGAAATATTATTCTTTTGATCAAATAAATTCACAAAAACTTTTTCTTCCGAATCATAAACATCAACACCTCCATCAAACATACTTATCCAAAATCTACCTTTCCTATCTTTCACGATACCAGTAACTGAGTTCTTATTTAGTGAATTAGTAAGATTTAGTGAACTTTCAATGGTATTAAACTTATTATAATTATCGTCATGTACATCTATTCCTTGATTATAATAACCAAGCCAAATTCTGTTTTTTTCATCTGTAAATACTGTCCAAATAGAGTTAGATTTAACCCCCCTATCATTTAGCTTGTCTTGTTCATAGTTTATGACTTTTTTTGTTTTATAATTAATTTCGAAGAGCCCATCATTTTCTGTTCCACACAGAATATTTCCATTTGTTTTTTCGGCTAAAGACAATATTCTTTTTCGAGTTATAGAAAACTTTTCAATAGAATAAATATCATTATTACTTATTTTAAGCAGTCCTGACGAAGAAGTCCCAATCCAAATAGAATTATCTTTTCCTACAACCATAGATTCTATAGATTTTCCTATAGTTTCATATCCTTTTCTTGTATTAAATTTGGCTAATTGAAGAATTTCGTCATAGGGGTCAAATGTCAACAAACCGTGATTAGTTCCAATTAAAAAACGACCATTAGAAGATTTAATAATTGTATTAATTTGAAGATTTTTTAAAGGTTTTTTTTCTTGATATTTTATTAATTTTGATTCAAGTGTATTCTTGTCTAGTTTATGCAATCCATTTTCGTGAGTACCAAGAAGCAGGGTGTTTTCATCATATTCTGTAATAGCATGAATGGCAAATTTTTGTTTTTTGCCATCTAAATCTATATTCTCAAACTTATCTAGTTTATTATTATAAATATTTAACCCAAGTTCAGTTCCTGCCCAAATATTTTTTTGAGAATCTTGAAATATTGAAAAAACTATAGAACTACTTAAAGATCTTTTATCTGTATTTTGCCCCTGATTATAGCTTTTAAAATCAACACTGTTATATCTTACAATTCCATCACCATAAGTGGTAATCCAAATAAAACCTTCCACATCTTTGTAAATAGAGGTTATCGCACTTTGAGTTATATCTTCATTTATTGAAACAAAGTTATACTCATTAGTATTTGATTGCCCAAATAAAGAGTTAAAAGCTAAAATTAATAAGAAAGACAAAAGAGAAGTAAGCTTTCGTAAATTCATATTTTTTTATATTATTTTTAAAATAAACAACACCAATTATAATTAGTATGAATTATTCATAAATATAATAGATTAATAGGAACTACTTAACATAAAAAATAGTTTTGCTTCAAATGTGCTATTTATTTCTTCATATATTACAAATAGTAAAATGCTTATAATCTTATATTTGTTAACATATAGTTTACACACATTAAACCTTAAACAATAAACAATAGGAACTTATGAAAAAACTTTTTTTTATTTTTTTTATGTTACCCACAATACTACTGTCACAATCTAAAGTAATTACTGGAAATGTTACTGATGATACTGGCGAAGGTTTGCCTGGGGTAACAATCCAAATTAAAAATTCACCTAAAAACGGCGCATTAACGGATTTTGATGGTAATTTTAAAATTACAATCAGTTCAGAAGATGAGAAGATTTTAATTTTTTCATATCTAGGGTTTAAAAGACAAGAAATCAACGTTACTAATAGTTCATTTTTAAAAATACAACTTGAAACAGATGCAACACAATTAGATGAGGTTGTTGTTGTTGGTTATGGATCAGTTCTAAAAAAGGATGTAACTGGTGCACTGGTCTCTGTTAAAGTTAAAGACAATATTGCAAATCAATCTTTTTCTGTAGATCAAATGTTACAGGGAAGAGCCGCTGGTGTTCAAGTAACTCAAAATGCTGGATCACCAGGATCAGGTATTAGTGTGAAAATCAGAGGAACTAATAGTTTAAGAGGTAATAATGAACCGCTTTATGTTATTGATGGTGTTATTATATCATCTGCTGGTGAAGATGTTCTTGCAGCAGGAGGGGTTGGTAATTCTGGGCAAGAAAATCAAAATGGATTAAATGGAATAAACCCCCGAGATATTGAAAGTATTCAAATCTTAAAAGATGCATCAGCTACAGCAATTTATGGATCTAGAGGAGCTAATGGAGTAGTTTTAATAACTACCAAAAAAGGAGAACAAGGAAAAGTAAAAATGAGTAGCTTTATCACAAATTCTATTAGATCTATTGATAAAACTTACGATGTGTTAGATGGAGTTGGTTACGCCAATTACCAAAATGAATTAGCATTACTTAATGGTAATCTTCCTAGATTTGATGTTGGTCCCTCTGGAGTATTTGGAATAACCTATAATGGTGCTGGAAATCCAACTGTATCAGACACACCCGCTCAAATCTTAAATTGGCAAGATGAACTTTACCGCCAAAGTTTTAGCACTAAAGTAGGTTTCACAGCTTCTGGTGGAAGCGATAATGGTAATTATTATATTTCGGCTGGATTTGATGAGCAAGAAGGTATTGTAAGTAGCTCTAGTCTCAAAAGCACTGATGTTAGAATAAATTTAAATCAAGACCTTACAGATAAATTAAAATTAAGTGCAAGAGTTAGTGCTTCTTTCAATGATACTAACTTTGCTGAATCTGGAGATTTAATAGGTGCTAACCAAAGTTTTGTAAGAAACACTATCTTATTTAGACCCGTACTTACAGGAGAAATTGAAGACTTTGGAGATGATTTAGAATCTGGAAATCCTTACTCTTGGGTAAACGATTTTTTAGATGTATCTAAAGAGAAAAGATATATTGCATCCATTGGACTTACTTACAAACTTCCTCTCAAAGGGTTATCGTATCAAATAAAAGCAGGAGGAAATATTAGAACAAAAGATCGAAGACGTTTTTATGGATTAACAACATGGCAAGGAGCTATTGGTAACGGAGCTTTACAGATATCAACTTTAAATGCAAAATCTTATCAAATCAATAATCTTTTAAGATTTAATAGAACTTTTAACAGAAAACATAGAATTAATGCAACTGCAGGTATTACATATGATGTTAGAAATGTAGAAAATAGTATTTATGCTGTTGAAGATTTTGTTACAACAGAACTTACAATTCAACAACCTTTCCTAGCTGCAGTTATTACTCAACCCTTAAGATTTTTCAAGTCAGATCAACAGATTTTTTCTATGTTAGGTCGATTAAATTATACCTATAATAATAAATATATTCTTACAGCATCATTTCGAAGAGACGGTGTTTCTAAATTTGCAAAAAATAATAGATTTGGATTCTTTCCATCCTTTGCATTAGCTTGGAGAATGAATAATGAAAATTTTATTAAAAATTTAAATATTTTTGAAAACCTAAAGTTTAGAGCTGGTTGGGGGCAAATTGGAAACCATGGTGTCAGAGCATATGGAACCCTTTCTGATTATGGTATAAACGGGCAACTTTATGGAACTCCAGGAAATGGAACCAGTGTAGTTTTAACACTAAACAATATTGCAAATCCTAATTTAACATGGGAAACAACTGAGCAAATAAATTTAGGGCTAGATTTTGAAAGTAAAAATAGTAGAGTTTCGGGAAGTATAGATCTTTATGATAAAACAACAAAAAATTTATTACAAAACACTCCTATTCCAACTTCCTCAGGGTTTAGTAATATTCTTATCAATAGAGGATCAATGTCTAATAAAGGAGTAGAAGTTGCATTGAATTTTAATCCTATTTCTACCGATGATTTTGATGTAAATATTGGAGGAAATATTGCTTTTAACAAAACTAGAATAGAAGAATTAGGAATTCCTCTGAAGGACTTTTATATTGATGGAGTTGCAGAGCAACGTTCATATTATTTTGGCGCTCAAATAAGTAGAGGGCAGTATTTCAGAACTCCAGCTAATGTATTTGTAGAGGGAGAAGAAACCAGTCTTTTTTATGGTTTACAAACCAACGGTATCTATCAAACCGATGATACAGATATTGTAGATGGCGCTCAACCTGGAGATGTTAGATTTGTTGATCAAAATGAAGATGGTGTAATTGACATTTTTGACAGAACTTTTATTGGGAATCCAAATCCAGATTTTGTTTATGGTTTTAACCTAAATTTCAAATATAAGCGATTTACTACCAACTTACTTTTTAATGGTGTTTACGGAAATGATATTGCCAACGGAAATTTAATTAAACTTAACAATGCTGAAGGCTTACAAACCAACATTAGCCCAAATGCATATAATAACGCATGGAGACCAGATGCTCAAACAAATCAATACCCCAGGATAGGTTATGAAGTAATCCCAAATCAATCCTTAGCAGTATCAGATCGTATTATAGAAGATGGTAGCTTTTTAAGATTAAATAATGTTACCTTAAGCTATGATATTCCTGTAGATAAAATTAAGATGCTTGAACGATTTAATATATATGTAGCAGGTCAGAATTTAGTAACTTGGACAAACTACAGTGGATATAATCCAGAAGTTTCAAGTTTCATAAATAACGGACTTATTAACGGTGTAGATTGGAATGGTGCACCAAATGCAAAGACATTTTTATTAGGGTTAAATATTAATTTCTAAGCACTATTGATTTATAAAAAATAAAAAATAAACACATGAAAAATTTAAAAATTATAATAGTAATTATTTTTGGTATTCTAACAAATTCATGCAACTTAGATGAAGATCCAATATTTCTTGATGAAACAATGTATGATAATCCTCAAAGTGCTAAAGCTGCTTTAGATGGTATTTATGAAAAACTTACAAATTATGATTCTATGGAAAGACGTTATTGGATTAATAATGGTTTTTCAGGCCTTTTTGTTACTCACAGACAGGGAAATAATGTTAACAATCCTCATAATCGTAATTTAATGGCATTAAAACCGGTTCAGGACTTAGATTCTGAACGATTTTGGAGGGGTATTTATGCTGCAATCGCACAAGCAAATGCTGCAATTAAAAATATTGCAATAATTGAAAATCCAACTACAAGCGATGAATTACTTTTTAACGATATTATTGGACAAGCTTTCTTCGTTCGTGCTTGGGCATATTTTGATTTAACTAGACTTTTTAAAGATATACCTGTATGGACAGAACTTTCTGATCAAGACAATCTTAATAAAGCTAAATCATTATCGAAAGAAGTATATGCTCAAATTATTAGTGATGCTGAAATGGCTGCTAGTTTAATAAATGGTGCAACTGGATTAGGTTACCCAAAACAATATGCTCCAAATATGTTATTAGCAAAAGTATATATGACATTGGCTACCAATGCTGAATTAAGAAACGAAGCTATGTCTGAAATGGATTATTGGCAAAAGGCATATGACGAAGCTAATAAGGTTTATGGCCAATATTCATTAGTTTCTGATTACAGCAGCATATTTACAGATTCTAATGAAAATAATTCGGAGTCTATTTTTGAACTTCAAACAAGTCAAGATGCCAGTAATTCTCAAATGGGAAGAAACTATACCCCACTCAACTATAAAATGTCTCAAAATTTTGGTTGGTTCAGAGTTAGTGCTGATGTTTTTGAAATTCATAGAACCATGTATCCAAATGATCCTAGAATAGATGCTACATACATGTATGATTATACCCATGGAAGAACTGGAGCCCCTCAAAGAACATATCCAGCGATTACTCATCGAAGAAATGTTAGAGCAGCCCACCCATTTCTTTTCAAATTTGCTGAAAAGGATAAAACACATAGTAATCAATTTAACAGTCAAAATATAGTTGTTTACAGGTATGCTGATTTACTTCTTATGTTGGCTGAAATTTCTAATGAATTGCAAAATGGTCAACAATTAGGATATGTTACTGAAGTTTTAAATAGAGTTGGTATGACTCCTCAAGTTGGCTTTTATGGTTCCCAAGATGATTTCAGAAAAGCCATAATGAATGAATATCGTTTTGAGTTGATCGGAGAGGGTGAAGATTCTCATAACAATAGAAGACGAGGATTTGATTATTTTTTAAACAATACTATTTTAATTCATAATAATAATTCTAATCCTGGTTTTAAGCCTTCAGTTGACATTCTTTTGAGTACAGACCCAACAGAAACAATGAGTCTGCCAATTCCTCAAATAGAAATTAATACTAATGAATTAATTAATGGATAATTAATTTATATTAAACTTATAATTTATAACAAACCATAATCTAAGATTATGGTTTGTTGATTATAAAGCATCGTCTTAGCTTCAAATTTAATACTTATTTCCTCAAAAATAATATTAAACCCATGTATCAAAATGTAAATTTGATTGAATAGAAATTAGGCTTTTAAACTTAATATAGGTCGCGTGAAAAAAAAAATAAGAACTTTATTATTGTTTAATCTCATATCTGTTTTCCAGTTGATATCTCAAAATCAACTTCCGATTCAGAATGGTGAGATGGAAGCTACTGAGAATGGTTTTTTTTCTAATTGGCAAACACAAGCTAACAATGGAGGGAATGCCATCTTTACTATATCAACTGATAATCTTATTCCTGGAAGTACAAAGGCATTAAAGAGTGAGGTTATTTCTTTAGGAGATAATAACTATGACATTAGCACTTCTAGTCAATATAATTTTGAGGTTATTGCTGGTCAAAAATATACAATTTCATTTTATGCAAAAATTGAAGGAGCTTCCTCAAGACAATTGAAAGTTATTTTCAGATCTGAAATTGACGATAGTTTTCAGGGACAAAATATTTGGGTAACAGATACATGGCAGAGGTATACGCATACTTTTACAGTTGATGATTCTGCAAACGCTAACCAATTAAAATTTTGGTTTTTAAATGATGGAGTTACCTATTACTTGGATGAAGTTTCTGTAATACCTGGAAATTATGTAAATATAACTCCAATGAATGCACATCAAACTATTGATGGTTTTGGCGCAGGAATTAAAAGAAGAACTGAGGATTTATATGAGTTAGATGATAATTTAAGAAATCAAATAGAGGCTTATTGTTTCCAAGATTTAGAGGTTAATATGATTCGTTTTTTTGTGTATCATGACCTTGAACCTTCAAATGATAACAATGACCCTTACTTGTTAGATGATACGCAATTAGACTGGACACGTTATGATAGTGATCCTAATCAATCTAGAACTCGATACGTTGCTGAAGCATTACAAAATGCATTCAGTTTGAGTAATAATGGTTTTGATCATGTAATTGGTAATTGTAATTCTGCACCTGGATGGTTAAAAACGAATGGACAACATAATAATGGGGGTACATTAATAGCTGGTGGAGAACCGGAATACAGTGAGTTTTTAATTGCATTTCTTGAAGGGATGAAATCAAGGTATAATATTGATGTAACTGCTATTTCACCAACCAACGAACCTGATTATGAGGTTACCTATGAATCTATGAATACTACACCCTCTCAACTTTCTTCAATTATACTAAATCTAAATGGAAGACTGACTAGCGCTCAATTAGACCATGTTAAAATTATTTCACCAGAATGTTTTAGAGTCGAAAACTCTAACAATAATTCTAATTCTACAACGAATTATATAAATAATATGTTTACAAGTCCAGCTGTTGAAGCTGCAATAGATATAGTTGCAACACATACGTATGCAGATGCTCAACATAATGCCAATTGGAATAGTTTAAAACTAGCGGCTCAAAATAAACCTGTTTGGGTTACAGAATCTGCAAACCTTAATAGCACAGATCAATCTATGACTGATGCAGCCAACTACATAAAATGGATGCTAAGAGGATTTAATGAAGGGGGTATGACTGCTTATATGATGCATTTATTTTACGAAGAAGTTGATACTAGTGGATATTCTAGTTTAGTTGCTTGGGATACAAATGGAACTATTATTTTACCCAAGCGATACCATACTTTCAAGCATTTTTCAAACCTTATTAAAAAAGGCTATAGAGTTATTGATAGTCAAACAATTGAAGGAGAGCTAATGGTTGGTGCATTTGTATCTCCTGACCAAACAAAAATTGTTTTACAACTATTCAATGAAGGAAGTCAACAAGAATTTTCAATAGACGTTCCAATCGGAGCAACAAACATTTCTCATTATGTGACCTCAAATTCAGCAAGTGATAATTTTAGTTTATATGATGATATTTCTTTTGATTTAGGTTCTAGGTATACAAATATTAGTATTCCTGAAATGTCTTTGCACACATTGGTTTATTCTATAGATCCCTCTGTTTTATCAACAAATGATATTGATAATTTTTCTCAATCTAAAAATTTAATAACAGTATACCCTAATCCAACGCTAGAGAATATAACACTCAAGTTTCATGAAGACGATCAATATTTAATAACGTTGTATTATCTTGATGGAAGAAAAATATATGATACAATAGTAAATAATAAAAAAACACATGATTTAAAAACTTCGAGGTTATCAAAAGGAGTTTATCTTATAAAAATTGAATCCAAAACAAAATCATCAAACTCGGTGGTTAAGTTTATAAAAAAATAACACAAATGAAAAGATTATTCAAATACAGTTTTATTCTAGTTTTATTTTTTATTACTTTTTCAGGAAAAAAAAGTAAGGATAATACTTCACTAAAAGCCATACAACTAAAAGATATTCCTGATAAACCTAATTTTATTTTTTATCTAGCCGATGATCAAGATCAGTTAGATTATGGGTGTTACGGAAATCCAAAAGTAAGTACTTCTAATGTAGATCAACTGGCTAAAGAAGGAATGAGGTTTACTAATTTTTATTCAGCTCAAGCTATTTGTGCTCCAAGTCGTTCTCAAATATTTACAGGAATGTACCCTGTAAAAAATGGGTGTATGGCAAATCATATTGGTGTGAAACCCAATTTAAAAAGTGTAACAGGCCATCTTCGAGATGCAGGTTACGAGGTTGTGCTAGCGGGGAAAAGTCATGTAAAACCAAATTCAGTTTTTAATTGGACTCATTATTTTGGTTCAATTAAGCATCGCTATTTACCACTTGATAAAATTGATGATTATTTAAAAAACTCAAAAAAACCATTTTGTTTATTTATTACTTCAGATTACCCTCACGGACCCTATCCTAAAACTACAGAATATTCAAAAAAAGATATTTATAAACTTCCTTACCATAAAGGAAATGTTAAAAATCATATGCCAGGATATTATAAAAATATTGAAGATGATAATATTCAATTAGGTAAAATCTTAAAAATGGTTGATACATATGGGCTTAGAAATAACTCTATGTTTATTTATGCATCAGACCACGGTATTTCTGGTAAATGGGGGCTTACAGAACAAGGACTTAAAGTTCCTTTTATAGTTAGATGGCCTGGTCATATTCAACCCAATACTACATCGAATACGCTACTAACATTAGTAGATATTTTACCAACGTTTCTAGAAGCCTTAGGTTCTTCAATTCCAAAAAATTTAGATGGTAAGAGTTTTTATAAAACTTTAAAAGGTGCAAAAAATAATGTGCATAAATATATATATGGGGTTGCAACCAAGCAAAATATTAGGGCTTGTACTGTTTTCCCATCAAGAATGGTTAGAGGAGAAAGGTATAAACTGATAAAAAACTACAATGCATTAGAAGTTATGGAATCAAATTTGGGCGAAAATGAAATTGTAAATCAATTTATTAAAATAGGAGCTCAATCATTTCCAAATACACCTTATGAGGAGTTGTATGATTTAAAGAACGATCCTTACCAATCGAAAAATCTTGCAAATGATAAAGGGTATGCAAAACAAAAGGAACTATTGTCAAAAGAGTTACAAAATTGGATGATATCACAAAATGATTTTTTAATTACAGATAAAATGCCATTGATAAAGCCCACACTTCATCCCTTAGACAGACTATCAAAATGGAATGATGTTAGTGAAAAATTACAAGGAAAATTAACCTCTAAGGATTATAAATCTATTCATTATTAAAAACATAAGAATGAAAAATATACACCTTATATTTATGCTTTTTTGTTCCCTTTTTATTGAGGCTCAAGAGGAAACTGAAAAACCATTAAATATTATTTGGATTAGCTGTGAAGATATTGGCCCAATTCTAAGCACCTATGGGAATGAGGCGATCAATACACCTAACATAGATCGAATAGCTGCTGAAGGTGTTAAATACACCAATGCTTATTCTACAGTAGGGGTGTGCGCACCAAGTCGATTTTCTATTATTACAGGAATGTACCCTGCGAGATTAGGAGCTCATAATATGCGAACAGGAAATCATAATAATTATAAATCTCCTGAAGATGTTTTTCATAAACTCAACAAAGGAATTTTAGATAAATCTGGAAAAAATGTTCCAGAATATGAAGTTGTAACTCCATCTTATGTAAAACTTTTTCCAGAGTACCTTAGAGCAGAAAATTATTATTGTGTAAATGATAATAAATGTGACTATCAATTTAATGCACCATTTACAACTTGGGATGATGTTTTGGGGGGTGGATCATACAAAAATGCTCCAAAAGGGGCTCCATTCTTTTATGTGAAAAATTTTTACACAACCCATGAATCAAGAATTTGGCTTCGGAAAGACAAACCTATGACGGTAAATCCCTCTGAAGTACCTATCCCAGATTATTATCCCGATATTCCTTTAGTAAGAAGAGATATTGCTCGAAAATATTCAAATATTGAAGCTCTTGATAAAGAAGTTGGTCAATTACTAAAGCAACTAGAGACCGATGGAATGCTGGATAATTCTATAATTTTCTTTTGGAGTGATCATGGTGGAAATCTCTTGAGACAAAAAAGAGCTGTTGGTAATAGTGGTTTACATGTTCCCCTTTTAATTCGTTATCCAAATGGTTACCGTGCTGGAGAAGTAGATGATCGTTTAGTGTCTTTAATGGATTTAGGGCCTACTGTGATGTCACTTTTGGGAATAGCACCACCAAAGCATCTAGATGGAAGAGCTTTTGCAGGTAAATATGAAGAAGCTCCAAGAAAATTAATTTTTGGATCTGCTGATCGGTTTGATGAATCTACTGATATGCAGCGTTCTGTTCTAGATGGACGTTATGTATATGTTAAAAATTTCATGCCTGAGCTTCCTTTAATCTACAGAAATAAATACAGAGAACAAATTCCAATGAATGCAAAATTAATTGCATTAAATCAAGAAAAAAAATTAAAAGGGAATGCTACATACATATTTATGAACACCAAACCTCAAGAGGAATTTTATGATTTACAAAACGATCCTTATGAAGTTCATAATCTTGCTGAAGACCCAAAATATTCAAAAAAAATTGAAGAATATAGACTTGCGCTTAAAGAATGGCAATTAGAAATTGGAGATAAAGGCTTTATTCCAGAACATGATTTAATTGAATCCTTTTGGCCAGAAATGAAACAGCCTATTACACAAAATGTAACTTTTGAAAAAGAAAAAACCGGGACGCTGAAATTGAACTCTTTGACTAATGGTGCCTCCATTGGTTATCAAATTGGAGATGATATTGGAACAAATCATTGGAATCTATATTTCAAACCCATAGCAATAGATAAAAATCAAAAGATTATTGCAAGAGCTATCCGAATAGGATACAAGGCATCAGAAATAACATCATATTAAATTTATACTAATGAACGATTCAAATTTTTATAAACTAACACTTTTTACTTTTTTTATAGCATTTACAATAGCGGGATATAAAAATAAAGAAAGTGATGCCTCAGAGGCTAATTTGTCTCTTAAAAAACAAAATATTCTTTTTATTTCTATTGATGATTTTAGGCCAAAAATTAGTTCTTATGGAGAAACAAAAATGATTACTCCCAATATTGATAAACTAGCCTCGGAAGGCCTTCAATTTAACAATGCTTATACAAATATTGCTGTATGTGGAGCAAGTAGAGCAAGTATTATGACTGGTATACGTCCTAGTGAAAAAAGATTTAACGATTTTTCAACAAGAGCATCAGTAGATACTCCTAATGCAATTCCATTAAATCGTATTTTTAAAGAGAATGGATATGAAACTATCTCATATGGTAAAATATATCATCATAAAGATGATTTTCAAGAATATTGGTCTGAAAAAGATGGAGGGCAAATACAATCAGACTTTCAAGACCCAAAATCAATCGCTAGAATAGAAAGTGCAGAAAGAGGAGAGTATGGTAAAAAGCAACCAACATTTGAATATCCTGATGTCGATGATTATGCATATAATGATGGAAAAATTACAAAAAGAGCGATCAATAAATTAAAAGCTTTAAAAAATGAAAATAAACCTTTCTTCATGGCAATAGGGTATGTATCTCCTCATTTACCGTTTATTCAACCCAAAAAATATTGGGACATGTACGACCATGATGCTATTAAGTTGGCGGACAATTCATATCAACCTAAAAATTCACCAGACATAGCCATTGAGGCACAACATAACTCTGCTGAAATGAGAAAAAATTATTTAGATATTCCTGAACATGGACAACTCGATGATAGCCTTGCACGTAATCTAATTCATGGTTATTATGCAAGTGTAACCTATATGGATGCATTAATTGGAGAGTTAATAAAAGGGTTAGATGATTTAGGTTTAAGAGAAAATACAACCATTGTATTTTGGAGTGATCATGGCTATTTTTTAGGTGAACATGGTTTTTGGTGTAAGCATAGTACCTTTGAAGAAGCGGTTAAAATACCCTTTATTATTTCTTCACCCAATCATATCAAAAATAAAACTACAGCATCTTTCACTGAATTAGTTGACGTATATCCAACACTGTGCGACATTGCAAACATAAAAGCTCCCTCTTATCTTCAAGGTGAAAGTTTAATTCCTGTTTTAGAAAATCCTTCAACAATTCTTAAAACAGAAGTTTATACGCGCTATAAACAAGGTGAGGCTGTTATAGATAAAAATTTTTCTTATACAGAATTTCATGAAGGTGAAAAATATTTAGGAAATATGCTATACGATAATCTTAATGATCATGAACAGAACACAGACATATCAAAATTACCGTCGAATAAATCAGTCGTAAAGAAGTATAAAGAAAAATTAAAAGTAATGCGTGAAAAAGTAAATCAAGATCCTTTTCATGGACATGAATAAAAAAATAATTATGGTAAAAATGAAAATATTTCATACTTCTCGAATATTAAAAAAAGTAGAATTAATTTTTTTCTTGTTTATTACGAGTATACTTTATTCTCAGAATAATTATTATGTTTCATCTATAAATGGATCTAACGCTAATAATGGTCTCTCAGAATCCTCTCCTTTTTTAACTATTAACAAAGGTATTTCTGAGGTTTCAGAAGGGGGTACTGTTTATGTAATGAATGGAACATACCGAAATACAGGCTATGGTTCAGTAGACCCATCTTCAAATACCAATATGAATAACCCTCATGTAGCCACCATTAACAAGTCAGGATCAGAGGGTGCATATATTACAATTAGAAACTTAGAAGGACATGAACCAAAAATAGAATTTGATGGAAGAGGTGGTATTATTATATCAGACTATATGAACTACATTATTATAGAAGGTTTTGAAGTTGAAGGACCAGCTGCTACCATCACCTATGATCAAGCTATCGCAGATCGGGAATATAAGGTATTAGCAGCATCTGATGAAAATGATAATATTACCTATAACCATACGTATTTTTCTGGGAAAGGAATTTGGGGAGGCTACAAAGCACACAATAATATAATTATTAGAAATAATGAAGTCTACAATTGTACAGGTTCAGGAATCCGATTTAATGATTCTGACCACATAACTATTGAAAATAATGAGGTTTACAATTGTACTTGGTGGACATCATCAGCATCTAGTGCAATTGTTTACGCAGAGACAATAGCTGTAGATGGAGATAATACTTCAGATATTAAAATGATTATGCGCGGAAATCTGGTGTATAATAATTGGAATCGAATTCCTTTTTATGTTACTCAATTACCTGATAACTCAGGGAATACAAATCCTAACTATGGAACCGCTGGTTATAACAATATTTTAGATGGCCAAGGATTATATGTTACTAGAAGTGATGACAGTTATATTGGAACCTTTTTGTTCGAAAATAATGTTTGTGTAAACAATGGAAAAAATGGAATTAATTTTGATAATTCACTGGGAGCATCTGCTATCTATCAAAATAATACACTTTACTATAACGGAGTTCATGAAATAATTCAAGATTTATCAGTAGCAGAGGGCAACCCTGCTCACCGTGGTCAAAAAGTTGGGGGGATTAAAGCCAACAAAGTTGTCAATGCAACCGTTGTCAATAATATTGTAGTCACTAGAGATAATGAGTTTTCTGCCCTTCAGCTCAATAATGTTTCCGGAACCAGAACTGCTGTAAACAATATATTTCTAAATGGCACCGTTGCTTATCCGGGGAATCAAGAACCCGCTAATTTAATTAATATAAATCCTGAGTTTATTAGTGTACCAAGTGATGTAAATGGAGCAATAAACATCAATGAAACAAATTTTAAATTATCAGAAAGCTCACCAGCAATTGATGCAGGAAACCCAAATTATTCACCTATCACAGATTTCGATGGAGTACCAAGACCAGCAAATATTACAGATGCAATTTCATATAGCAGTTTTGAAAATTCGACAGATGGATGGACACAATTTGGTGCATCAATAGCAATAACGCCTGATGAATCATTGACAGGAAATAATAGTCTTTTTACAAGTAATCGACAATATGATTATTCAAGCCCAAGGCTTTTTCTTGATGGCTTACTAAACATTGACGATATATACACATTTTATATAAGCGTGAAATTAGTAGAAAATGCTTCAGGAACATCTGACATTACAATTAAAAACACGTTAAATGATGTTGTTACCTATACTAATTTGCTTGAATCGCCAATTACAGTTACAGACAATGAATGGACAGAACTGAGTGGAGATTATACGTATACTGGCTCTGATCAAATATTTGTATACATTAAGGGTCCAACACAGGCTCAGGGCGGTGGCAATTTTTATATCGATGATTTTTCTTTGGTCCCTCAAGGATCACCCCCGGTAAACTTTAATGATATAAGTGATGTAGTTGATATAGGAGCTTATGAATTTACGTCTACGCTATCTTTAGATGATTCAAATTCTTCAATAACCAAAGTTGTTAAAGTTTATCCAAACCCAGCTACAAATGAAATTACACTTTCAGAAAAATTCGGTAAAAATCAACTTACACTATTTGATTTATTAGGTAAAAACTATCCAATAAAACTTATGGATAATTTTAATTCCTCAACCAATATTGACATAAGTAGCCTTTCTAGTGGGCTTTATTTTATAAAAATTATAACTAACAACAGTATTAAATCAATAAAATTTTTTAAAGAATGATTTTTGATAATAAAATAAAAAAATTAAGTAAAATAATAATCCTATTTATAATTCTATGCCTTTTTAGTAATGGAAATATAAATAAAATGTCAAAAATTAGTTTTAAAAAAAGCTCATTGAGTGAAAAATTTAAAAACTATTTTTTTATAGGTGCTGCTATTAATAAAGATCAAATTCTTCAGAAGGATAAAAAATCAATCTCAATTATCAAAAAAAACTTCAATACATTATCTCCAGAAAATGTAATGAAGTGGATGTTTATTCAACCAAAACCAAAAACATTTTATTTTGATGATTCAGATAAATATGTACAATTTGGATTGGATAATAATATGCATGTTGTGGGCCATGCATTAATATGGCATTCACAAATTGCTGACTTTATGAATTCTATTAAAGATAGTACTAAAATGATGGAGCATGTTTCTAATCACATTAGTACCATAGTCAATCGCTATAAAGGTAAAATAGATACCTGGGATGTTGTAAATGAAGCTTTAAATGAAGATGGAACCTTAAGAGAATCTATATTTCAAAAAGTTTTAGGAGAAAAATATTTAGAAACTGTCTATAAAATGGCTGAAAAATATGATTCAAATGCCGATTTAGCATATAATGATTATAACTTATGTGAACCAAAAAAAAGAAAAGGAGCTGTTAAATTAATACAATCACTTCAAAAAAATGGAGCTAAAATTAATAGTGTTGGAATTCAGGCTCATTGGCAATTAACAAGTCCCTCTCTTGAAGAAATTGAAACAAGTATTCTTGCTTTTTCGGAACTCGGTGTAAAAGTAATGTTTACAGAACTTGATATTTCAGTGCTTCCTAGCCCCTGGGACCAAAATGGTGCAGAAGTTACTCAAAATTTTAAAAATTTTGAAGGAGACAAAAAAATGAACCCTTTTCCAGAAAATTTACCAAATTCTATGAAAATAAAGTTAGCAAATCGCTATGAAGAGATTTTTAAATTATTTTTAAAGCACAAAGAAAAGATAAGTCGTGTGACCTTTTGGGGTGTAACAGATAAGTTTTCTTGGTTAAATGATTGGCCAATTAAAGGGCGTACAAATTATCCATTATTATTTGACAGAAACTATAAAGAAAAAAAGGCATATCAACGTATTATGAACTTAAATATGCCACTTAATTAAATACAATACCTAACACTTATGACTTCATATTCGCAAAAATTATCTATTAGAGAGAAAGTAGGTTACAGTCTTGGAGATCTGGCAGCAAATCTAGTGTTCCAAACTTTGATGACCTATCTCGCTTATTTCTATACTGATATCTATGGTTTAGAAGCCAATGATGCAACTGCCATTATGTTTACCGTTGGAACGATTGCTGCTTTTGGATTTAATCCAATCGTAGGAGCTATTGCGGATAGAACAAATTCTAAATGGGGTAAATTTAGACCCTGGATATTATGGACAGCAATACCTTTAGGTATTATATCTGTTTTAGCATTTAGTACACCAAATTTTGAATATCAAGGTAAAGTAATTTATGCAATAATCACATACACATTATTATTGTTGTTATATGCTGGTAGTAACCTACCCTACTCTGCTCTTAGTGGTGTTATAACAGGTGACATGAAAGAAAGAAATAGTATTTCTTCTTATCGATTTGTAGCGGTTATGTTTGCACAATTTTTTGTGCAAGTTTTTATGCTTCCAATTATTATTTATGCAGGTGATGGCGACAAGGCAATTGGAATAGAAATTGTAATGACGTGGTTGGCTGTTATAGGAACAATTATGTTACTCATTACTTTTATAACTACGAAAGAACGAATTGTTCCAAAGCCTGAACAAAAGTCAAGTGTAAAAGAAGATTTATTAGATTTAGTAAAAAACAAACCCTGGGTAATTATGTTAATTTTAACAACATTGACATTTATAACCCTAGCCATGAAGGGTGGATCTTATATTTATTATTTTGAAAACTTTGTAGACGAAACTCACCTGACAAACTTTATAAGTCCAATATTAGATTTCTTATCTTCTATAGGCATTAACTTTTTTGGAAATGACCCCATATCTGCAGGATTTGGATTATTTAATGCTGGAGGTATTATTTTTATGATTTTTGGTATTGGTTTATCAAAAAATCTTGCAGATAAATATGGGAAGCGCAACGTATTTGGCTTCTTTTTATTTATCTCTACGCTTTTTATAATTTTATTTACTTTCCTAGATAAAACTTCTGTTCAACTAATGTTTACTGCTCAAATTTTACATGGCTTCTTTTACGGAATCACAATTCCTTTATTGTGGGCTATGATTGCTGATGTAGCTGACTATTCTGAATGGAAAAATAACCGAAGAGCCACCGCTATTATTTTCTCAGCAATGATGGTGGGTTTAAAACTAGGACTCACTATAGGAAGTTCATTAGTTGCAAAAATTCTTGGAGTATATGGCTATATTCCAGGTAGTGAAAATATACAAACAGAACTTGCAATACAAGGAACAAAAATGCTAATCAGTATTTACCCTGCAATACCCTTTTTAATTGGAGTTTCCTTGTTATTCTTCTATGAAATTAATAAAAAAATGGAATTGCAAATTGAATCCGATTTAAAAGCTAGAAGAAACTAATCTATTTAATAAAATGCCAGAAGACAGTATAGAACATATTAATTTTGAAGATTTAAATAACAGAGCCATTTCAAAACCGTTAGTTGATCATATTTACACTGCTGACCCATCAGCTCATGTTTTCAACGGTAAAATTTATATATATCCATCTCATGATATAGATGCTGGCGAAGCATTTGACGATCTTGGAAGTCATTTTGCCATGGAAGATTATCACGTACTTTCTATGGATACTATAGATAGTAAAGCAGTAGATCATGGCGTTGCACTGCATGTTAAAGACGTTCGTTGGGCGGAGCAACAAATGTGGGCTCCTGACGCTAATGAAAAAAACGGTACTTATTACTTATTTTTTCCTGCAAAAGATTATAAGGGGGTGTTTAGAATTGGTGTAGCTACAAGTAAATCGCCAACCGGTCCATTTAAAGCAAACCCAAAAGCTATAAAGAATAGTTTTTCAATAGACCCTGCAGTATACAAAGATGGCGATGGTGCATATTATATGTATTTTGGTGGTCTTTGGGGTGGTCAATTACAACGATGGAGGGAAGGAGTTTTTAACAACAAACAACCTGATAGTCCTACAGCACATATCCCAAATGATAATGAACCTGCTTTACTTCCTTTTGTTGCTAAAATGACTGCTGATTTATTTGAGTTTGCCGAAACTCCAAAAGAAATTAAAATTCTAGATGAGTATGGGAAATTAATCTTAGCTGGAGACAATAATCGCCGTTTTTTTGAAGCTGCATGGTTACACAAACATAACGGAAAGTATTATTTTTCTTATTCTACAGGGGATACCCATTTTATCTGTTATGCTATTGGAGACTCTCCATATGGCCCCTTTACGTATCAAGGTAAAATTTTAAATCCAGTTGTTGGCTGGACTTCTCATCATTCAATATGTTCAGTTAAAGGGAAAGATTATTTGTTCTATCATGACTCTTCTTTATCTAAGGGTGTCACTCATTTAAGATCTATAAAAATGTCAGAAATTAAGTATAGAGATGACGGAACAATTATAACAATTAATCCCTACAGCTAAAAAAAGAAAAAATAATTAGTAAATATTGAATTTGAGGCTAATATGTTGAAAATTTGTAGGATGTATTCGAGGTATAAATTTCATTTGGTTTTAATTCAACCGAAGGAAAGTTTTTATGATTTGGTGAGTCTGGGTAATGTTGTGTTTCCAAACAAAACCCTGTTCTAAATTGGTGTTTCCCATTCAAATGATTTCCTGAATAAAATTGTATTCCAGGCTCATCAGAAAAGACTTCTATTAGTCTACCACTATCTTTATGAAATGCTTTAGCAACTAGCCTTACGCCTTGATTTTGGTTCTCTAACACCCAACAATGGTCATAGCCTAATCCGAATTCTAATTGCTTATCTTTAGTGTAAATATCTTTAGCTATGGTTTTCAGTTCTCTAAAATCATAGGGTGTGTTTTCTACACTTTTTATTTCTCCAGTAGGAATCATGTAATTATTTACAGGTAACATACCATTTGCATTTATTTGTATCTCATGATCTAAAATAGTGTTGTTAAAATTACCCGATAAATTAAAATAGGTATGATTTGTTAAGTTCACAATTGTCTTTTTATCAGAAGTCGCTTTATACCTAATATCAAGACTATTATTTGAAGTTAAGGTATAGGTAACAGTTGTTTTTAAGTTTCCTGGAAACCCTTCCTCCATATCTTTACTTTCATAGTCTAAAGCTAAAGAAACAGAATTTTTACTTGAAATCGTGGTAGCGTTCCAAAGCACCTTGTGAAAACCAATATTACCTCCATGAAGGTGGTTGATTCCATTGTTTTTAACTAAGCTATATTGAGTGTCATCTAAACAAAACGTTCCGTTCGCAATACGATTTCCATAACGTCCAATAATAGCTCCAAAATAGGAAGTATCATCAATGTATTGTTGGAGTGTATCACATCCTAAGGCAATATTCTCAATATGTCCTTTTTTGTTTAAGGTTTTTATAGAAGTAATTATTCCACCATAATTCAAAATCTTTACTTCAATACCATGATTGTTCTTCAGCGTGAAACAAAAGACAGAGGATTTACCATTGATCTTTCCATATTTTTCTTTTTTAATAAACATAATATAGTTTTAGTCAAATTATATTGATTTTATGAAATTAAAATCTTTGGAAAAACTCCCATATGTCTTGAAATAATAAATTTAGGTTTAAATTATGTCCTCCATTTTCTATTCTGAGATACCGTATTTCTTTATCATTATTACATGTCACATATATATAAAGGGTATCTTCTCCAAGAGTTTGAATTTCTGGGTTTTGATTACAGCTAAAATGATTTGCCCATAGAGCTGCACTCTCAGCAGCATCAAGGAAAACATGACCCATAACAGCTGCACCACCATTTATAGGAATCGTAGTATCTGCTGCACCATTAATTTGAAAGACAGAAACAGGCTGGGTTGAAGGTAACAACGGACTACTTTCCATAAGCTGAGAGACAATAGGAGCAATTGCTTTAAAATGAGTAGTTTCTATTCCTAATTTATTGACCATTCCAGAACCATTAGAGGTTCCTATAGCATACATTTTATCAAAATCTAAATTATTATATTTTTCTAGCTCTTCAACAATTAAATTTACAAAAGCGACATCGTCTGCTGTCGAGGCTTCTCTTCCTAAATTCCATGATTGTAAATGTCCTTGAGGGTATATCCCAATAAAATCTCCATTATTGGTATAGCTATTCAGTTTGTTTACCCAACTAGTATTAGACCCTCCATTGCCGTGAAAAGCAAAAACAATTGGGTAATCTTTAGTTGTATCAACCGAAGGTGGAGTTTGAATGATTACAGATCTAGATTCTGTTACACCCTCTATAACTTGAGAAATGGTAATATTTTTAGTAATTAATGAATAATCAACTATATCATTATCATCAGAATCATTATAATCATTTGAATTTTCATTACAGGCATAAAAAAAAACTAAAAAGAAAAATAGAAGTGGTTTTGAAATTATGTTAAACATCATAAGGATAAATTATTATTATAAAAAGTAGTTGATTAGATTTAAAATTAAGTAAAATAAATTAATACTCCAATTACTAAAAACACAAGAACTATGGATAAAAGCAAATCAATTGTATCATAACTATCTCTATTCTCTTTTTTATGTTTCTCAGTCAATGTTCCAAAAGATAAACCAATAATTTTTTTATAATCAGGTGGACTGAAAGCTAAACTTACAGCAACACAAATAATAACAGAAAATATAAACATAAAAATAGCCATGTGAGCAAAATTTATGGTTGCAAAAGCATAAAGCATCGTATCTATATTTTCTCCTAACAAAATTTCTTGTTGATAATAAATTTCTGAACCCAATCTTAAAATTAAAAGACCAAGACCCGCTAGTAATGTTGTAATTGCAGCTTCTGAATTAACACGTTTCCACAAAATCCCTAGTAGAAATACGGCTGTAACAGGCGGTGCAATATAAGATTGCACATTTTGAAGATATTGATACATAACTCCACCCCCAATTTTTTCCATGATTGGAATCCATATAATACCTAAAATAACAATAAATCCTGTTGCGATTTTACCTGTATTAATAAGGGTTTTTTCAGATGCATTAGGTTTTAATTTTTTATAAATATCAATCGTAAATATGGTAGAACAAGAATTAAAAACTGAAGCAAGGGAACTCATTAGAGCAGCCATTAATCCACCAGCAACTAGACCTTTAAGTCCAACAGGTAATAACGTTTTAACCAACATTGGAAAGGCACGATCAGCTTTTTCAATAGAAAATATTTCAGGATGTTGAATGGTTAACGCAAATGCAATAATCCCTGGTATTAAAAAAATTAAAATGGGTAATAGTTTCAAATAAGCTCCAAAAATTGCACCTCTTCTACCAATTTTAATATTATTCGCAGCAAGAGTTCTTTGAACAATATATTGGTCTGTACACCAATACCAAATTCCAACTATTGTTCCACCAAATAGAAGGCCAGTCCATGGAAACTTGGGGTCATTCATAGGTCTCCACATGTTAAAATGATCAGGGCTTACAGCAGTAACAGTCTCTCTGAGTTGTGTCCATCCACCAACCTCTTGTAATCCTAAATAAGTAATAATAATTGAACCTAATATTAATATGACTGTTTGTAAAGTTTCTGTGTAGATTACTGCTTTCAAACCTCCAATAACAGTATAGATTCCCGTAAAAATCACAATGCCAATAGCTCCATGCCAAAAAGGAATACCTATCAATTCTGATACAACAATACCACCAGCATAAATAGTTACTGATACTTTTGTCAAGACATAAGCTACCAATGAAAATAGCGACAGAAACCATCTAGATTTAGCATCAAATCGTTTTTCTAAAAACTCTGGCATTGTAAAAGCACCACTTCTTATATAAAAAGGCAAAAATAACCAACCTAATAATAAAACAATCCATGCGTGTAATTCATAATGAGCCATAGGTGTTCCAGATTCAAAACCTGTACCTGCTAATCCTACAACATGTTCAGAGCCAATATTTGAGGCAAAAATAGAAGCACCAATAACAAACCACCCAACATTCCTACCTGCAAGAAAATAATCTTCAGTATTTTTATTTTTTTGTAAAAAAACCCAAACCGCAACAGCTATTAAGGCCAAAAAATAGATTCCCAAAACAACCCAATCTAGACTTTCAAGAACAGAGGCGATGTTTCTTATAAGGTAGTTCATTTAAAATAGCTTCTTATAATTAAATATATTGATTGATAATATTTTCAAATAATTCTTGCTTACCACTTTGAAGTATTAATTCACCATTATCCTGAGCAATATTATATAAATCTAATAATTCAAGCCTCCCATCAGCAAAATCTTTTCCTTTTCCAGAATCAAAAGAACTATACCTCTTAGATCTTAATGCTGTATATGAAGAAGATGTTATTATTTTATCTGCGGTAATTAAGGCTCTCGCAAATGTATCTGCCCCACCAATATGAGCATGAAAAATATCATCCATATCTGTAGAATTTCTCCTGATTTTTGCGTCAAAATTAACACCACCACCCTGTAAACCGCCTGCAGCTAAAAATACCAACATCGCTTCTGTAGTCTCTTGAATGTTATTTGGAAATTGATCTGTATCCCATCCATTTTGATAGTCACCTCTATTTGCATCAATACTTCCTAGCATTCCGGCTTTTGCTGCAACAGCTAATTCATGTTGCATTGTGTGTTGAGCTAAAGTAGCGTGATTTACCTCAATATTCATTTTAAAATCTTTTTCTAAACCGTAAGCTTTTAAAAATCCTATGGCTGTTGCAGAATCAAAATCATATTGATGTTTCATGGGCTCCATAGGTTTTGGCTCAATAAAAAATGTTCCTTTAAATCCTTGAGCTCTTGCATAATCTCTAGCCATAGTTAGAAACTGAGCCATATGATCTAATTCTCGCCCCATATCGGTATTTAGTAATGACATATAGCCTTCTCTACCTCCCCAAAAAACATAATTTTCACCACCTAATTTAATGGTAGCATCCAAGGCCAATTTTACTTGACCTCCTGCTCTTGCTACGACATTAAAATCTGGATTAGTGGAAGCACCGTTCATATAGCGTGGATTTGAAAAGCAGTTAGCGGTTCCCCACAACAATTTTATACCACTTTCCGATTGTTTTTCCTTTATATAATCTGTGATTATCTCTAATCTTTTTTCAGATTCTGAAAAAGTTGCGCCCTCTTGAATTAAATCATAATCATGAAAGCAAAAATATTCAAAACCCATTTTAGTAATAAATTCAAATGCTGCATCTGCTTTATCTTTTGCAGCTTGAATGGGATCTGAAGATTGATCCCAAGCAAAATTTTGTGTGCCTGGCCCAAAAGGATCTCCACCTTGACCGCAGAACGAGTGCCAATAGGCAATCGCAAATTTAAAATGCTCTTTCATTGTTTTTCCTGCGACCATTTGGTCCGGGTTATAATACTTATAAGCCAGTGGATTATCTGATTCTTTACCCTCAAATTGAATTTTATTAATTCCTTTAAAATATTCTTTACTTGCCATTTATTTAAGTTTTTATAGCATTAGCTATTAACGATTTAATTTTTTTTTATTAATGAAAGTTTTAACTCTTTTTTCCAATTTTTAAAAGCAACAGTGTAAGGCTGTTTGTCTTTAAAGGGCATGAAAGTCATTACGTGATCATTATCTATAATTGATTTTCCAAAAGATTCAAAATCACCTGTGTGTAAATTGGCTGCTCTTGCTGCACCAATAGCTCCAGTTGTATTAAAGATTTCTATTTCTTGATCTATTAATGTAGCCACGGTATTTGCAAAAATTTCAGAACGAAATAAATTATCATTTCCAGCTCTAATAACACTTGCATTAATACCATCTGATTTTAAAATTTCCATACCATAAACAAAAGAAAAGGCAATTCCTTCAAGAGCTGCCCTACAAATATGTCCCTTATGATGATTATTTAAGTTCATATTGACAATTCGAGTTCCTATTTCTTTATTATTAAGCATACGTTCAGATCCATTTCCAAAGGGAATCAAACACACACCATCTGAGCCCACGGGTACCTCTGAAGCCAGAACATTCATTTCTTCATAAGAACTTACTGCTAGATTGTTTAATAACCAACGATATTGAATTCCAGCACCATTGATACACAATAACTTTCCAATTCTTACTGATAGCCCTTTTTGATAATTAACATGAGCGAAATTATTAATCCGAGAACTTTCCTTGACTGATAAATTATCGGTAACTGCATAAACTACTCCGGAAGTTCCTCCAGTGGCAGCAACTTCTCCGGGATGAAATACATTAAGAGATAGTGCGTTATTAGGCTGATCTCCTGCTCTGTAATAAATTGGTGTTCCAACTTCAATACCACTTTCCTTCTCTCCTTTTTCATCAACCAATGATTGCTCACAGAAGGTATCAACGATGTCTGGAACTAATGAAGTATTAATTCCATAATTCTCTAATAGAAAATCAGCAATTTTTTGTTTTTTAAAATCCCAAAAAATTCCCTCTGACAATCCTGAGATTGTCGTATTTATTTTATTTGAGAACTTAAAGGCTATATAATCTCCGGGAAGCATAAATTTATAAATTTGATTATAAATTTCTGGTTCGTTTTCTTGAACCCATTTTAATTTTGAGGCAGTAAAATTGGCTGGAGAATTTAATAAATGAGTCTTGCAAAAATCTTCTCCAATTTGATTAAAAGCATTATTGCCTATTTCGACAGCTCTACTGTCGCACCAAATGATACTTTTCCTTAAGTTATTACCGGATTTATCAACTAACACTAAACCATGCATTTGATAGGAAATACCAATGCCTTTAATTTGAGTTCTACTAACATTATACTGCTCCTTTAGACGTGCAATCGCATTGCAAGTATGCATCCACCAATCCTCAGGTTTTTGTTCTGCCCAACCATTTTTTGGAGCAAAAATGCTCATTTCTTCGCTAGGTTCTTGAACAACTCCCATAGATTTTCCAGAGGAAATCTCTACCAAAGCTGCTTTTACAGAAGAACTACCAATGTCTAATCCCAAATAATACATAATTCAATACTTGTTATATATACAATCAAATATATTTTAAAATAAAAAATATCAATGTTAAAAATGAGGCAATAAATAGTAAACTTGAAGCAAGATTCTACTATATAAAATCAAGCTTTCTGAATGTTTTATTTAAAATAGATACGTCATCAACTTCTAACCATTGATCTAATATTGATGCATAAATTGATCTAAAATCTACTGTGTGAATTAAATCACCATTTTTATCTAAACTTAGAAGATTTGGAGCATTATTATAAAAGCCCTTCTTTTTTAATTTTTCTCCGATAATATATACATTATTTGCTGCACCGTGATCTGTACCACCTGCACCATTTTGTTGAACACGTCTTCCAAATTCTGAAAAAACAAGAATTAAAGTGTCTTTAAAAGTATTATTTTGCTTTAAATCTTTTACAAATACTTCCATAGCAGAACTAAAGGTACTCAATAATCTATCTTGCCTATTAAACTGATTTGCATGAGTGTCAAAACCACCCATAGAGGCATAATAAACTTTACTATCTATATGAGAATTAATAAATTCTGCTGTAGTTTTTAATTGTTTACCAAATGGATTTTTGGGATAATCTAGATTACTTTTATATGTTTTGGAAGTTTCATAAATATATTTTGCCGATGATCTTGCTTCAATCATTGTTTTGTATAAATACCCTAGGTTATGTTCACTTAAATGTTGATCACTTTGATAATTTAACACCTTTTTAAAGTAAGGAGTTTGGGTATTACTAAAGAGTGTTCTTGGGTTTTTTGTGGCAATACCATTCATCGTTTTTCCTTTCATTATTAAAGATAAACTATCATCTATCTCAATTCCTGAATAAGGAATTTTCCCATATTTTTCAATATACCTCCCCAACCAACCTGTAGCTAAATACTGATTAGAGTCACTCGCGGTTTGCCAAATATCTGTTGATCTAAAATGTGATCTATTTGGATTAGGATATCCAACGTTATTAATAATTGTCAAATAACCTTGATCATAAAGGTTTTTTAAAGGTGCTAGACTTTTGTGAAATCCAAGTTCGTCAGTAGCCTTGATAAGATTATTTTTTTTAATAGAAATTTGAGGTCTATTTTTATAATAAACATCATTGGTGTATGGAATAATACTATTTAAACCGTCATTACCTCCAGATAATTGAATAATTACAAGTTTTCTAAACCCTAAATTATTTATAGACTCACTTTCTATATTTTTAATGAAATTAGGTACAAAAAATAAACCACTAGCTAAACTACTTCGTTTTATAAAATCTCTTCTTTTCATGATATAAATTTAACAAAGTTGATATTCTGGGATAGACATTAATTGGATACAATAATCTTTATTAGAATCAACTCTCAACTCATTTAATAAGACAGCAGTATCTTTGTCTAGCTTTGAAATAATCAATAAATCTCTTAACTCATTAGGTTTGAGTTTTAAATGATTTTTTGTAAAAAAATCCCAATTCTTAATCGTTTTAATATATTTATTTCTTTTTCTTTCCTTATTATAATATTTATTAAATGAATCCTCAAAAGCTCCTTTTTCTTCTAGATTAATAACAGCATCGTTTAAAATTAATGAGGCTAATTTCATCCTAAACATAAGTGTATTAGAATCTATCCAGTTTTTACCACCCTTCCAACCCGAGACATTTTCAGGATATAATAAAACTTGACCCATCATTTTTTGTAAATAATTGAGCTGGTTTTTTTTCATAAAAGTAACTGGAACAACTCTTCTGATTCCTACCAACAACTCAACGGGTGATTTTATCTTAACCCCTATATTTTTATCATTATAAAACCACTTAGCACTAAAAATATGTACCATTAAATTATTAATATCATAATCTTTATGGAATATCCTTGTAATTTCATCTAAATGACTTTCGTCAATAATGGGATTAACAAAATACCTGTAGACCTTATCACAAATGAATCTAGCACACTGTTTTTTCTCTAAGATGAGATCTATAATATCATCTCCATCAAAATAACCACTCTTATCAAAAAAAGTCTTTATACCTGAATCATGTTGTTTTTCTCTCAATACAAAATCTCCATTCAATTTAAATGACCAACCTGTAAAAGCTCTTGCAGATTCTTTAATATCTTGTTCTGTATAATTACCGATACCTAAAGTAAAAAGCTCCATTAATTCTCTTGCAAAATTTTCATTTGGGCTTTTTTTCCTGTTTTGCCTGTTGTTAAGATACTTACTCATTGAGGCTTCTTTGGCAATCGCTTTTACAAGATCCCTAAAGTTACCCAAGCTATTTTTTCTCAAAGTATTATTAAAATGCTGAATGTGAAAAATATGGTTATCTCTGCAAACAAAAACATTAGACCAAAATAAAGTCATTTTCTCCCTGAGCACAGAAGTTGGCTCAGTTAATCTTTCTAACCAAGCATAATTTAAATCTCTTACTTTCTTCTGACTTTTTTGACGTAGTTTTCTGTAAGCCTCCTCACCCATTTCAAGCTTCAGTGCTTTTGGGCTTTTGTTTTTTATTAAATTAAATTCTGAAAGATTTAATTGTAGAAGATTAATTTTTTTAGCATCAGAAAATAGATTTTTTACAATCTCATTTTTAGATTTAGATTTTAATTGATCTATTTTTTTTACATCAACTCCAAAACCCGCTCTCCAATATAAATGCTGAATATGCCTTTGTTTCATTTTTTTTATTGTTGGACCTTAATCTAACAAAAAGGTTTAATTATTTATCTTAAATTATTATTTGGTGAAACAACAGTTCTAAAACCTACGTGGTCAGAACCTGAATCTATACTTACCCCCATTTTCGCAGAGATTCTGAAACTAGCACAATATGATGCATGACATAAAAACGAGCCTCCTTTCATTACACGTTCCTCTTGATAGGGATTTGATGGATTAAACCATATTTTAGCTCCAGTAGGATTAATTATCTTTTTTGAAAGATCCAGTTTTTTGTAATAATTTATATTAAAAAAATCACTTGTTATTTCCCATACATTTCCAAGCATATCATATAATCCGATACTATTTGGAGGATATGATGCCACTTCTGCAACCAACTCAAATCCATCAATACTCTCATTTTTTACAGGAAAATTACCTTGCCAAGTATTTGTATTTTCATTCAAACTTTCTAAATTATTTCCCCAAGTAAAAATGGTAGAATTATTATTTCCTTGAGCTGCTGACTCCCATTCAGCTTCTGTTGGAAGCCTTCTATTTGCCCATTTGCAATAAGCCATCGCATCTTCATAAGCAATATGAACCACAGGGTGATTGTTCTTTCCTTCAATAGAAGAGTTAGGACCTTCAGGGTGTTGCCAGTTTGCTCCAATTTTCCAAGTCCACCATTGTTGATAATTATTCATATTTACAACAGCCTTTACATTTTTATTGAAAATTAAACTCCCAGGTTGTAAAATTGAATCATGAGGTTTGGGTGTCCCCTCAGGTAATTGTTTTTTTAGCTCATCCCAATTAATTTTTCTTTCTGCAATTGTTAGATAACCTGTAGCATCAACAAAAGTTTTAAATTGTTTATTAGTTACTTCTGTAGCATCAATAAAGAAACCATCAACAGTAACTTCATGAGCTGGTTTTTCTCTCGGCATAGCATACAGATCAGAGGATTTAGCTCCTTGTAAAAATGTTTTACCCTCAACCCATATCATCCCTTCTGGTGTTTTAACCTGGCTCATATCAATAGATTTTGTTTTGTTTTTACATGAAACCACTAAGAAAAAAATAAGAAAAAAAAACAACACTGATTTATGCATAACTTGCTGTGTATTATATAACATATAAATATAACTTTTTTTCATGAACAAAGAGATTATGATAAATTACTTATCCTCAAATTTTATAGATTTATCCTCAAAAATAATAGCCAGAGATTCTAATGAAAGATAACTTTGATAAATAAATTTTTGTTTTTTTTTACAAAGTGAATAATCTCAAAATAAAAAAATAATTATGAGAAAATGCTTGTTTCTGTTTCTACTATTTTTAAGCACTCTTAAATTTCAAGCACAGGAAAAATCAAAGCCTAATATTTTATTTATCGCTATTGATGATTTAAAACCTACCATAGGAAGCTATGGTGATCAACTTGCAAAAACCCCAAATATTGATGCCATTGCTAAAAATGGAACAACATTTTTAAACAATCATACGCAACAAGCAGTATGTGGACCCTCTAGAGCAAGTTTATTAACTGGAAAAAGACCTGATTATACTAAGGTTTGGGATTTAAAAACAAAGATGCGTGATAAAAATCCAAATATTTTAACCATTCCTCAATATTTTAAGCAAAATGGATATGAAACCATTGGTGTTGGAAAAATTTACGACCCTAGGTGTGTAGATAACAACAGAGACAAACCCTCATGGAGTATTCCTCATATTAAAGAAAGAAGTCTTGAATATCCTAAGGGTTATAACCAACCTGCATTAGGATTTTATCAAAGTGAAGAAAATCTAACGATAATCAAAGGCATAAAAAATAAAGCAATTGCTAATAATATAGACAAGAGAAAGGTTTATAAATATATTAGGGATCGTTTTAAACCACCTTATGAAATAGGAGATGTACCAGACGGTGCCTACATTGATGGTGCAATTGCTAATAAAAGTATACAGTTATTAGATGATATAAATACTTCTAAACCTTTCTTTCTAGCGGTAGGCTTTAAAAGACCTCATTTACCTTTTGTAGCACCAAGAAAGTACTGGGAGTTGTATGATGAAAATAAAATTAAAATAGCTCCTTATCAAAAAAAATCCAAAAACGCAGTTGACATTGCTTATCATAAAGCCGGTGAAATGCAGAGCTATAAAACACCAGAAATAACCTATCGATTAAATGATGATGGATTACTAGAATTGGATGAAAAGCTTCAAAAAAAACTGATTCATGGCTATTATGCTGCCACTAGTTATATTGATGCTCAAATAGGTAAAATCAATGATAAATTAAAAGAAAAAGGATTAGATAAAAATACTATTATTGTTATTTGGGGTGATCACGGTTGGCATCTTGGAGACCATAGCCTATGGAACAAGCATTCTAATTTTGAACAAGCAACACGTTCACCATTAATTATTTACGACCCAAGAATAGATAAAGGGTATAAAATAAATACCCCTACAGAATTTGTAGATTTATTTCCAACATTAAGTGACTTAGCTAATTTAAATATTCCTAAAAACTTAGATGGTTTGAGCCTAAAAGGACAACTAAATGGAGAAGTAACTACTAAAAAAATATATGCTGTAAGTCAATTTCCAAGAAGAAATAAGATGGGGTATAGTTTTAGAACAAATGACTACAGATATACGGTCTGGGTAAACAATAAAAAAAGTACTGAACCAATTTACAAAGAGGATATTTATGCAGAAGAATTATATGATTACAAAAAGGACCCATTAGAAACTGAAAATAAAATTAATACTGAAGGTTATCAGAAAATAAAGGCAACTTTTCAATTATTAGCTGCTCGTTACTTTAATGATCACATTATAAAATCTAAAACCATAACCAAAACGGTTAAAAACGAAACTATAATTAATAGTTCTCAGATGATTTCAAGTGATAAAGTCATTAATCAGGTAGAAAAATCATCTAACTTATTAATTGGTGCAACTTTAAATTACAGAGAGTTAAATACCATTAAAGAAAAACTATTTTTAAAAGATTTCAATTATTTAACGCCAGCTAATGCAGCAAAACAAGCAAGAGTTCATCCAAATCCAACGGATTGGAATTGGCAACAGATAGATGATTTTATAAAATTTTCTAAAAAACATAATATACAAGTTCGTTTGCATGGGCCAATATCACCTCAAGCTTCAAAATGGGCAAAGCAAGATTATAGAACAGCTAATGAACTTAAAGACATGATGATTGAATTCGCTACAGCCTTCGCCAAAAAATTCAACAATGAACCTAACGTAAAATGGATGGATGTAGTAAATGAAACCATTCTTCCTAACGGCAAATGGTTTGGACCAAAAGAAGGAACTAATAAATGGGAAAACCCTTGGTTAAAAATAGGGTTGGACAAAAATGGCTATCCATTGTATATTTTAAAAGCTTTTGAAATTGCAACAAAACACGCCACAAACATCAAGTTGGTTTATAATCATAATGCAGGTATGCAAAGTATTATGTGGGATAAAATTAAGAAAACCATATTGTATATTCGTTCAAAAGGATATCGGGTAGATGGCATTGGTTGGCAAGCTCACTTAGGACTGAGTTCTTCGACAAGAGCTATCATAGAAAATCCAGAGGAAGAACTAAAAAAACTTTCTGAATTGATAGATTGGGCTCATAATAACAACTTAGAATTTCATGTTACAGAACTAGATTACTTCATTAAAAACAATAAAAAGTTAGCTAAAGGGTATCAAAAACAAGCTGAAATCTACAGAAAAATCGTAAATGTTTTAAAAGAGAAAACAGAGTCAGGGGTTGTAACATTGAATCTTTGGGATATGGCGGTAAGAACAAAAAAAGGAAAAGAAGGAGCTTTCCATTCTATTTATGATTCAAACTTTAACCCTACTCCTGCTTATAAAATTATTAATGAAGCAATACAAAACTAAAATTTACCATGAACTTGAAGAGTAAAGTTGTCCCTATTTTATTATTTTGTTTTACAATTTTTTTTATCTCTTGTAACGATATAAAAAATACCGATACTCCAAAATACTTAAACCCAATATTATCAATTGATAAAAGAGTTAATGATTTAATGCAAAGAATGACATTAGAGGATAAAGTTTCTCAAATGAATCAGTTTGTTGGCTTAGAACACATGCGGTCTGGAAATCCAAACGATGATAAGGCCAATAATGATGCTCAAGGTTTTTATAAAGATTTATCAATTAATGATGTTACTAATTTAACAATTGAAGGAAAAATAGGATCTTTTTTACATGTTTTAACTGCTAAAGAAGCTAATTATTTACAAGAATTGGCGTTAAAATCACCACTAAAAATTCCACTATTAATTGGAATAGATGCAATACATGGTAATGCTTTAGTTTCAGGAACTACTGTATACCCATCGCCTATTGGACTAGCATCTACTTGGGATGACAGTTTTTTATATTCAGTAGGTAAACAAACCGCTAAAGAGATGCGAGCTACGGGAAGTCATTGGGCATTTACTCCAAATATTGATATTTTAAGAGATCCGAGGTGGGGTCGAGTTGGAGAAACTTTAGGAGAAGATCCTTTTATGGTAGGTAACATGGGTGCTTCTATGATAAATGGATTTCAACAAGATGATTTTACAGGAACTCAAAAAGTAATTGCATGTGCAAAACACCTAATTGGTGGTGGCGAATCTATCAATGGACTAAATGCTGCTCCTGCAGATATTTCTTTAAGAACACTTAGAGAAGTTCATTTACCTCCTTATAAGAAAGCAATAGATGCTGGTGTATATTCTATCATGGCTGCTCATAACGAATTAAATGGTGTTCCATGTCATATGAATAAGTGGTTAATGACAGATGTATTAAGAGATGAATTTGGATTTAATGGTTTTTATGTAAGTGATTGGTTAGATATTGAGCGTATTAATACACTACACCACACTGCTAACGATATGAAAGAAGCGTCTTATTTATCTGTAGATGCTGGTATGGATATGCATATGCATGGGCCAAAATTTACAGAAGCAATTATAGCTTCTGTTGAAGAGGGTAAGCTTTCTATAAATCGTGTAAATGATGCATGTCGTAAAATTTTAACAGCAAAATTTAAGCTAGGATTATTTGAAAATAGATTTGTGGATTTAGAAAAAAAAGAAGAATTTCTTTTTACAAAAGAACATAAGGCTACTGCATTAGAATCCGCAAGAAAAGGAATTGTATTACTTAAAAATAATGGAATATTACCTCTACAAGAAAGTTCTTCAAAAAAGAAGATTTTTGTAACAGGTCCTAACGCAAATAACCAATCTATTTTAGGGGATTGGCATGCTGTTCAACCCAGTGAAAATGTGACAACCATTTATGAAGGGATTAAAGCCTTGGGAGAAACTAAAGGGTATAGTGTAGACTATTTTAATTCTGGAGAGAATATTCGAAAAATTAAAGATTCTAAAATTAAGGAAGTAGCAGAAAAAGCAAAAAAGGCTGACTTTGCTATTGTTGTTGTAGGGGATAATTCTATGCGCTACAAATGGAAAGATAAAACGGCTGGAGAAAATATGGGTAGAGCTTCTTTAGATTTGTTTGGAAAACAATTAGATTTAGTAAAAGCCATCGAAAAAACTGGAACACCTGTCATTATTGTGTTGGTGAATGGAAAACCAATTTCAGAACCTTGGCTTCAAAATAATATTCCTGCTATTATAGAGTCTTGGGAACCGGGTAATTTAGGAGGTCAAGCAGTTGCCGAAGTAGTATTTGGTGATGTGAATCCAAGTGGAAAATTACCACTAACGGTTCCAAGAAGTGTTGGACAATTAAGAATGATCTACAATCACAAACCCTCTGCTTATTTTCACAAATATGCCGATGAGAAAAAAACTCCTTTATATCCTTTTGGATATGGCTTAAGTTATACTAATTATAAATATAGTACCCCTTTATTGTCAAATAACACTTTAAATAAAGAGAATACAATACTAGTTACCACAGAAATCACAAATACAGGTGAGGTTGATGGTGAGGAGGTTGCACAACTCTACATTAGAGATAATGTAAGTAGTGTAACTAGACCTGTAAAAGAATTAAAAGGCTATCAGCGAGTTTTTCTAAAAGCAGGAGAAACAAAAAAAATAAAATTTACAGTAAACGCAGAAAGTTTAGCGTTTTATGATATTGATATGAATTATGTTGTAGAACCGGGAACTTTTACCATTATGACAGGTTCTTCTTCAAATAAGAAAGATTTAAAAAAGACAATTTTAACAATTAATAAAAAAATTAAATTATAAATGAACCCTTATAAAATCCTAGTATTAAGTCTTATTTTGGTTTTTTTAAGTTTTAAAACAACTAGAGAAAATGAAGAAAAATACACCACCCCAAAAAAGAAAAATGTACTCTTTATTATGGTGGATGACCTGCGACCAGAACTTAATATTTACGGCCAAAATAAAATCATTAGTCCAAACATAGACGCATTAGCAAAATCTGGAGTTGTCTTTAATAGGGCATACAGTAATGTGCCTGTGTGTGGTGCTTCTCGAGCAAGTTTACTAACCGGGATTAGACCTACGTCAAAACGTTTTTTAAGATATAATGCAAGCATAAAAAAGGAAACACCAAATGTATTAAACTTAGTTAAACATTTAAAAAATGAAGGGTATACAACCATTAGTAATAATAAAATTACACATTTAAGAAATGATATTGAAGAGTGGGATGAAGAATGGTATCCATCTTCAAAAAGATGGAGAAATTATATATCAGAAGAAAATACGCTGCTAGAAAATAATGGAAAACATGGATATGCCTATGAAAGTCCAGATGTAGATGATGATGCATACAATGATGGTGAAACAGCAAATAAGTCAATTCAAGATTTAAAAAATTTGAAGGCAACTGGAAAACCATTTTTCCTGGCCGTTGGATTTGTAAAACCTCATTTACCTTTTAATGCGCCAAAAAAATATTGGGATTTATATGATCCTAAAAAAATTGAGCTTCCTGAAAATAATGAATTTCAAACTAATGTACCAAATAGAGCAAGACATTTATGGGGAGAATTACGATATTATAAAGACATTCCTAAAAAAGGGCAGGTATCGAATAAAATGGCAAAAAAGTTAATTCATGGCTACTATGCATCAGTAAGTTATGTTGATGCACAGGTAGGAAAACTCATCAAAGGATTGGATGATCTTGGCATGCGAGAAAATACAACCATCATATTAGTAGGAGACCATGGCTGGAGTTTAATGGAGCATGGTTTGTGGGTTAAACACAGTAATTTTGAAGTAGCCCTTCAAGTACCGCTTATCATTAGTGATTCTGATATTCAAAAAAATAAAAAAACAAACTCAATAGCAGAACTGGTAGATTTATACCCTTCAATTTGTGATTTAGCAAATATCTCTAAACCTGCTCACTTGGAAGGAAATTCTTTAACGAATGCTTTAAAAGACCCTTCTAAAGTTTTTAAAAACAAGGCATATGCTCGGTATCAAAAAGGAGAGACATTAATTGCTGATAATTTTTTCTATACTGAATGGCAAATAAACGATAAAACCATTGCTAAGATGTTATATGATCACAATACAGATCCTGATGAAAACAAAAATTTAGCTATTGAAGATCGCTATAAAACAGTCATAGACAGCCTAAGTAATATTTTAAATAAAAAAATTAAACATGATAAATAGCACCAACAGAACCATCATTCTTTTAACTTTCTTAGTTATTATTACATCTTGTAATTCTGAAAAGAGAACACCTTTAAAAAAGCCAAATATTATTTACATTATGGCTGATGATTTAACCACACAAGCTATTAGTGCCTATGGTGGTATTTATAAAGATATTGCTCCAACACCCAATATAGACAAAGTTGCAAAGGAAGGTATGCTGTTTCAAGATGTATTGGTTACTAACTCTATTTGTGGACCCAGTAGAGCTGCTATTTTAACTGGTAATTACAGCAATTTAAATGGCTATTATAAGAACGAAAGTGGTGGAAAATTTGATGACTCCAAATGGACTTTCCCACAAGAATTTCAAAAAAGCGGCTACAAAACAGCTCTTTTTGGAAAGTGGCATTTAGGAACTGAACCCGTTGGTTTTGATACATTTAAGTATCATAATGCTTCAGGGCAACAAGGAAATTATTGGAACCCGCTTTATAACGATAACGGTAAAAATGTGAAGGAAAAAGGATATGCAACGAATCTAAGTACTGATTTTGCATTAAATTGGTTAGATGCTAAAGAAATGACTAACGAACCATTTTTAATGGTATTACAATATAAAGCACCTCATAGACCTTGGCATCCAGACACAAAGTATGAAAAACTTTGGGATGATATAGAAATGCCCTACCCATCCACTTTTAATGACACCTATGAAGGACGTAAAAAAACCGCTGGTGATACAGAAATGACCATGGAGTATTTTAGCAGAAGAGACATGAAACTAGAGCGTCCAAAAAATTTGAAACGAAAAGAAATGATTCAATGGGATTTTTACGGAGCCAAAGCAGGAGAAATAGTTCAGCCAAAAGGAATGTCTGATGAGGAAGGTAAAAAATGGAGATATCAAAATTATATCAAAGACTATTTAGCATGTGTAAAGTCTGTTGATGATAATATTGGACGTGTTTTAACTTATTTAAAAGAAAATAATTTAGAAGACAACACCATTATTGTTGTCACCTCAGACCAAGGTTTTTATTTGGGAGATCATGGTTTTTTTGATAAACGGTTTATTTATGAAGAATCTTTGAGGATGCCTTTCATGGTAAAATATCCTAGGATAATAAAAGAAGGCTCTGTTAATGAAGACATCATTACTAACATAGATTTCGCACCTACTTTGCTAGAATTAGCAGGCATTACAACAACTCAAAAAATGCAGGGAACTAGTTTTGTTCCGGTCTTAGAGGGCAATACACCAAAAGACTGGCAAGATGCTATGTATTATCATTATTATGAATTTCCATTTTGGCATCATGTTCAACCTCATTATGGGATTAGAACACAGAAATATACCCTAGCTCACTTTTATTACAACATCGATGTTTGGGAATTGTATGACTTAGAAAAGGATCCAAATCAAATGAACAACATCTATAATGATCCTAATTATGCTTCTACAATAGCTGAATTGAAAGTAAAGTTAAAAAACCTGATGGTAAAGTATGAAAATGATAAAAGTCTTGTAGACTTCAGAAAAATAACAGATACTGATTTTGGTAGAATCGTAGATAATATCAAAGATGAAGAATCTGTTCAGCAAATTTTAAATAAAAAGTAACGATGGTTGTTTCAACTTTATTTAGGTTTCGTCTTTGTATGTCTTTGCTTTCTTCATTGATACTGAGTCAGAATAGTTTTAGTCAACAAAATAAAGTCTTAATTTCAGCAGAGAAAATTGTTTATAAAAAAATAGATTCAACACTCTTAAATCTTCATGTTTATAAGCCACTTAACTTTCAAAAAGACAGTATTTATAATTGTATTGTATTCTTTCATGGTGGAGGATGGAATAATGGAAGCCCTAAAATGTTTAAAAGACAATCTATGTATTTTGCTTCTAGAGGAATGATTGCAATAGCTGCTGAGTATAGAATTAAAAACAAGCATAATACCACACCATTTGAAGCTGTTGAAGATGCAAAATCTGTGATTAGATATGTAAGAAAAAATGCTAAAGAATTAAATATAAACCCAAATATGATCGTAGCAGGAGGTGGTTCTGCTGGTGGGCATTTAGCTGCTGCTTGTGGTAATATTGAAGGTTTAGACAACCCAAAAGAAAATTTAAAAATTAGTTCTGTACCAAATGCTTTAGTACTACTAAATCCTGTGATAGACAACGGTCCTAATACTTTTGGATATCGAAGATTTAAAAATCGATATACAGAAATTTCACCCATTCATAATATTTCAAAGGGTGCGCCTCCAACCATTATACTTATTGGCACAAAAGATAAAATTATTCCCGTCAGTACAGTAAAAAACTATCAAACCAACATGAAAAACGTTGGAAGCAGATGTGATTTAATTCTTTATAAAGATGTAGGGCATGCCTTCTTTGCAAAACCTCCTTTAAAATACTTTATAGAAACTACTTTAGAAATAGATTTGTTCCTAAATTCTTTGTCCTATGTAACAGGTAGCCCTACCATAAAAGAACAATATCAATTTTAACTTTTGTTTGTTTTTGAATTATTAGTTGCCTTTTGCTTCAAAAATTATAGGTTTTTACTCATAAGTTTTACTGAATAAATAATTAAAACATTAGTTTCGAATTCATTAAGTGTGAATAAAAAATACTTTTTTTTAAAACATGTTATTATGAGAAAAATTTACTTTTTATGTTTTCTAATGTTTTTCGCATTACAAAACTCTGATGCCCAAAAAACGGAAAATTATCTTTCTAATGGTAATTTTGAAACATGGGGTGGTGCCAATTCTTTAACTTCATGGTCTTTAACCAGTACTGCTGCAAGCTCATCAATTACTCAAGAAACAACCAATGTTATTTCTAACTCAACTAATTCTATAAAATATATTCCAACAGTGGCGAGTCAAGGAGTGCTGGGTAATACCTCCGCGATAACAATAGACACAGCAGGGAAATATTTTTTTGGTATTTGGATAAAAACAGATGCTAATGCTCAAATCAAAACAGGAATAAAAGTAGTAAGATCTGGATCTTCTAATATTTTTTCTGCCCAAATATATACAGCTCCAGATACCAATTGGCATTATGTTGTTTTTTATTATGATTTTTTGGTTGGTGATCAGGTAACTTGTAGGCTTGTTCCTCAAGCAAATGGTCTTACAACTTTTTATCTTGATGATGCATCCTTAAGTGAGGGTATTGCTGGAGGTAATGTAGAATGGGATGCCACAAATGGAACTGCAAGAGCTTATGATTTTTTCTGGGGTACACAAGGTTATGGAGGTTCTACGAATGGAACTCTTTCAGAAAATACTAATGCTACCTATGTTAAATCTGGTTATAATAGTCTTAAATTAGAAACTACTGCAAATGCATCAAACGAATTAAGAGGTGTTGTAGTTCTAAAAGACAATAATACTGTAGGGAATAGGTACGTACATCCAGCTACCACAAGAAAATATCAAGCGTCTGCCTGGGTGTATACTTGGGGTGATGCAGATATTGTTTTAAATACCAAAACAGCTGTTAATAATTTTACAAATCATTCAATAACCGCAAACACTTGGACACACATATTTGGAGACGTTATAGAATTAGATGCTGCTGATGCTGGGGTTGAGATATATCCACTTATTCAATTTAAAACTCCAAGTACCACACATTATATAGACGATGTCTACCTTAATTGGGACGGAATAAAATGGGAGGGCGGAACTAGCTCTGATTGGGATACAGCTTCAAATTGGAGTTCTAACATGGTTCCAAACTCTGTATCAGTGGTAACAATACCCTCTGGACTATCAAATTACCCGACAGCTGCAACAGCAGTAACTGTTGCGAGTGTTGATATGGCAGCAGGAACATCATTAATTTCGACATCAACTTTTTCAGGGACTGTAAAATATACTAGAACTTTAGCTGACACTACAGACGATTGGTATTTAGTATCTTCTCCTGTAAATGCTCAAGATATCGATGTTTTTATTGCAAGAGAAGGATTAGCCTCAGGAACAGCTGAAAATATCGGTCTTACACAAAGCTATAATACCGGTGCTGACACATGGACCTATTATCAAAGTGACGCCTCTGGTTCTGGTAATTTTACTCCAGGAAAAGGATACGCCATCAAATTAGCAACCGCTGGACAAGATATTTACTTTGAAGGAACTATTAGAAACTCTGATCAATCACGAACTTTAGCCACATCTGCTAATGCTTATAATTTAGCTGCAAATCCATATACATCCTATATGGACACGGCATTAATGTTAGCTGGGAATAATGGTGTTTTAGCTTCTGAAACTATGTGGGTTTGGAACTCGAGTACAGGTTCTTACGATACTAAAGTAACAGCTAATGAATATAAGTTGTCGCCAGCACAGGGATTTTTTGTTAAATCTGACGGAGAAGCCGGTACTCTAGCTCTCAATCAAAGTTATGAAGTTCATAATTCTTCAGACACCTTCCAAAGAACAGAGCCAAGACCGGAAATTGGCTTAACCTTATCTAATGGGTCAGCCTCTAGACAAGCAACCATCTATTATATAGATGGAACAACTACAGGTTTTGATAACGGTTATGATGGTGAAATGTTCGCAGGTGTTGCTAATGAATTTGCAATCTATACACACTTTTTAACTGATAGTGAAGGACAAGATTTGGCTATCCAATCCTTACCAGATAACAATTATGAAAACATGATCATTCCTGTGGGGATCAATGCCGAATCTGGAACATCCATTACCATAGACGCTTCCACAAGTAACTTCCCTGAAGGTATCAATATTTATCTAGAAGACAAACAAGAAAACACCTTCACATT
>CBFHOD010000010.1:45095-49035 GCA_965657365.1 Flavobacteriaceae bacterium | reverse complement strand
AAGTTTATAACAATAAGACGAAAATAAGGAAATATGTTACAATTAATTATTTTTTCTTGAGTGATGTTTTATATTTTTCCCATTTTTTTAGTTGTTTAGTTGATAATATTTCTTTCAGCGTAACCTCTAATTTTTTTTCTTTATCCTCGATAACTTTTATGATGGGTTTAAAAGATTCTGTGACTTCCTTGTTCGCTTTTTGGAGCGGACTAAAATCTCTGCTCTTCATTGATTCTCTTTGAGCGGCCTCCATTTTTGATTTTCCTTCGGTAAACAAAAAAGTGTTAATTCTTTTAATTTGCTTTAATTCCTTGTTAAATAAATTAAAAGCAGAAGTTAATTTTAAAAAAGCGTCAGAAGATTTCTTAACCCCTATTTTTTTAATTGTTTTTTCTATATTGTAAAAAATCAAACCAACAGCTTTTTCAACATCAATTTTTGGCGCTCTTGGTTGTTGAGCAGCTCTTGGCTGTCTTGGCTGCATACTCTGTCTTCTGTTGTTATATTGAGAACCATAACGAGAACCATACTGAGCCTCTGCTGTTATTGAAAACAGAAGAACTATAATTAAAAGAATATTTTTGATCATGATAGTGTTTTTATTATTTTTTTTATCCGAAAAACAACCTCTTCCTTTCCAATCATGTGAATAATATCAAATAAATGAGGCCCTTTCATTTCACCAACAATAGCAAGTCTAAGCGGCTGCATAATTTTGCCGAAACCAATTTCCTTTGAGGAAATCCAAGCTTTTGTTTTCTCCTCAATTGATTCAGATGAAAAATCATCTACTGAAGACAACACAAGGCTTAATTCGTTCATTAAAAGAGCCGTGTCTTCTTTCCACTGTTTTTTTGAAGCTTTTTCGTTGTAATTTTCAGGTCTTTTAAAGAAATAACCACTTAAACTCCAAAAATCTTTTATAAATACCGCCCTCTCTTTTACCAATGACACTACCTTTTCTACATAGCTCCTCGCCGGAAAATTTTGAACGTTTTTATTTTTTAAGATTTCTAAGTATAATTCAGCTAATTCAGCATCTGTTCTTTTCTGAAGGTATTGTTGATTGAACCACTTTGTTTTGTCTAAGTTAAATTTTGCACCAGATTTACTCACCCTTGAAAGATCAAAAGTAGCAATTAATTCTTCTAAAGAAAAAAGCTCTTGTTCTGTTCCTGGGTTCCAGCCCAACAAAGAAAGCATATTAATAAAAGCGTCAAAAAAGTAACCACTTTCTTTAAAACCAGAGGAAACCTCTCCTGTTTTATCGTTTGTATATTCTAATGGAAATACAGGGAAGCCTAATTTATCTCCATCTCTTTTACTAAGCTTTCCTTTTCCTTCAGGCTTTAATATAAGTGGAAGATGAGCAAATTTTGGAGCATCCCAACCAAAAGCTTTGTATAATAATAGATGTAAAGGCATCGAAGGCAACCACTCTTCACCACGAATTACGTGGCTAATCTGCATTAGATAATCGTCTACAACATTTGCCAAATGGTATGTTGGCATTCCATCTGATTTAAACAAAACCTTATCATCAAGTGTATTTGAATCTATAGTGATAGGACCCCTAATTTCATCTTTTAATAACAATGTTTCATTTTGGGGAGTCTTAAACCGAACTACATAGCTATCGCCATTTTCTATTTTTTTTCTTGTTTCTTCTTTTGAAAAAACTAAAGAGTTTTTTAACCGTCCCTTTTTTCTATTATGCCAGTTATAAATAAAGGTTTTACCAGTTTCTTCGTGTTGTTTTCTGTGAGCATTTAATTCTTCAGAGGTATCAAAAGCGTAATATGCATTCCCTTTTTCAATTAAAATGTTTACATATTCTTTATACAATCCTTTTCTTTCAGACTGTCGATAAGGTCCAAACCTTTCATTTTTATTAGGGCCCTCATCAAAAGGAATATTACACCAATCAAGTGAATTCTTTATATATTCTTCAGCATTACCAACATGTCTAGTTTGATCAGTGTCCTCTATTCTTAGAACAAAAACACCATTATGCTTCTTGGCAAATAAATAATTATATAAAGCGGTTCTTAACCCCCCAATATGAAGTGGCCCTGTTGGGCTAGGAGCAAAACGAACTCGAACGTTAGACATCATTAACATATAAATTTAAGCAACAAAGATACCTTACTAATATTAGAAAAAAAAAGCAAATTGTAATACATTAAAAGTAAAAAAATCTTTAACATAAAATCTTTCTAAAGCTCTTTTAAATATCTTATTTTTATGAGTTAATGAATGCTTTTTTAAACATAGAACAAAAACTTTCTTTTTTTTATAAAAAGTATTATAAAAATGAGCTCATAAAAGGAGGTATTTTATTTAGTTTATTCGGTGTTTTATACCTTATTTTAACTCTATGTATAGAGTATTTTTTGTGGTTAAAACCAAACTATAGGGTTATTTTGTTATTCATTTTTATAGCTACAGAGTTTTTCTTATTTCTCAAATTTATCATTATTCCTATTGCTCAATTAATGAGGTTAAAAAAAGGTATTAATGAAATCGAATCTTCAAAAATTATTGGAGAGCATTTTCCAGAGGTTCAAGATAAACTGTTAAACATCTTACAATTAAAAACGGATAAAAAAGAAACAGACCTTGTCTCAGCAAGTATTCAACAAAAGTCTATTGAGCTTAAACTGATTAAGTTTTCTAATGCTGTAGATTATAAAAAAAACTTTATTTATTTAAAATACTTGTTTTTTCCAATATTTTTATGGTTTGTTTTTTTCCTAACAGGAATAGATGTTGGACTATATAATAGTTTTCAAAGGGTTGCTAACCCCATAACAATATATACCCCTCCTCCTCCATTTTTATTTTTTTTAGAAACACAAAACCTAAACGCAATTGAGGGTAAGCCATTTACTGTTTCCCTTTCAACTAAGGGTGACTATGCCCCTGAAGTTGTAAAAATCAATTATAATCAACAAGAATATTTTATGATGGAAACAACAAAAGGTGTGTTCTCTTTCACCTTTAGAAATGTTACCGAACCAATAGTTTTTTGGTTTCAGTCAGAGGGCGTTTCATCAAAATTATACTCACTTAATCTTATAAAAACCCCCCTTATTCAGAATCTTGATATTGATTTGGATTATCCTTCGTATACCCAAAAAAAAGATGAAAAAATCATAAATACTGGAAACCTGACAGTTCCTGTAGGAACAAAAATAAGCTGGAACGTTATTGCACATCAATCTGATAGTATAGCCTTTACAGAAAGTTCTAAAAGAGATTATTTTATTAAAACATTTGAAAATAATTTTAAGTTCAAGAAAACAGCGCTAGATAATATTGATTATCATATAAGCTCATCAAATCTTGAACTACATGATTTTGAAAAACTTTCCTACAGTTTAAAGGTTGTTCAAGACGAATTTCCGTCTATTATTGTCCAGTCCAACATTGACAGCATCAACATTAATAAAGCTCTGTTTTTTGGTCAAATTTCTGACGATTATGGAATTAGCACATTTCAAATTGTCTATTATGACCAAGACCTCCCAAATCAAAAACATAGCGTTCCTTTGGAGGTTACTAAAACAATTCCACAAACATTTTATTATCAATTCCCAAATGCGCTTAATCTTAAAAAGGGTAAAGCTTACGAACTTTATTTTCAGGTCACGGATAACGATGCAATTCATGGAAACAAATCCACAAAAAGCAATAAATTTAATTATAGACAAAAAACAAAAGAAGAGCTTATACAAGAGCAATTAAATGACCAAAAAGAAACCATTAAACAATTAGAGACCACGGTCCAAAATCAAACCCAACAAAAAAAAGTTTTTTCAAAACTAGAAGCTGAAATTCAGATGAAAAAAGCGTTTAACTGGAATGATAAGACAAAAGTTGATGAGTTTATACGCAATCAAAAACAATATCAACAAATGATGGAGCGACAGACAGAAAA
>CBFHOD010000010.1:32258-44995 GCA_965657365.1 Flavobacteriaceae bacterium | reverse complement strand
TTAATGCAAAAAGCAATTTCTGATATACAAGAAAATTCTATTGACGAAAATATAGATGATCTTAGAAAAATTTTAGAAAACCTTATCACTTTTTCGTTCAAACAAGAAGATTTACTTGTTAAGTTTAATGAGATTTCGGTTAAGCATCCTGATTTTGGAAAAGAACTAATTAATCAAAACGAACTGAAAACCTATTTTGAACACATTGACGATAGTTTGTTTGTGTTGTCCATGAGACTTCCTCAATTAACATCAAAAATTCAAACAGAACTTTCGAACGCCCACTTTAACCTTAATGAATCATTAAAAAACTTATCAGAAAATAAATTTGACCCTGCGGGCTCTAACCAACAGTATGTAATGACAGCAGCGAACAATTTAGCAGATGTATTAAGTAGTCTTTTAAATGATATGCAAAACAACATGGGCTCTTCGGGTAAAAAAGGAAAAGGAAGTTCATTTAGTCTGCCAACATTAATTGAAAAGCAGAAAGGGCTTTCTGAACAATTAAAAGAAGGGTTAAAAAGAAGGGGCGCATTTCAAAACAACAAAAAAAGTGGTGGGGGCAAGAAAGGAAACGAAAATGCTGAAGAGCAATCTAGTGGAGAATTATTTAAAATTTATCAACAGCAAAGTCAACTCAAAAAACAACTTGAAGAGGCACTAAACCAGATGGGATCAGGTGATGCTAAAATTAACAAGGTTCTAAAAACCATGGAGCAATTGGAGCGTGATATTCTTGAAAAAGGGTTTAATTTAGAAACGATTCAAAGGATGCAGCAATTAGAATATGAATTATTAAAGCTTGATAAAGCCCTTATCAGGCAGGGAAAAGATAATAAAAGAAAATCCAATACAAGCACATTACCCTCTAAAAGGAAACAACTTAAAGAACTTCAATTTAAAAAACGTCTTTATAATCAAATGGAGATATTAAATAGACAATCATTACCTTTGCGCAAGGATTTTGAAAAGAAAGTACAAAAGTATTTTTTAAAAAAAAGTAAAGCTTGATCACATTTAATTACGAAACACCTTTTAACCTTAAAGACGAACTCAAAATCGCGTCATGGATTGAACATATAGTTGTTTCAGAAGGGTTTGTGCTTGGAGAGGTTAGCTATATTTTTTGTGACGACTTTTTTCTTAACCGTATTAACAAAGAGTTTCTAAAGCATGATACTTTAACTGACATTATAAGTTTTGATAATTGTCTTGGTAAACAAGTTAATGGAGAGATATACATATCAATTGAACGGGTTAATGAAAACGCCCAACTATTTCATGTTTCATTTGAAAATGAACTCAGCAGGGTTATGATTCATGGAGTTCTTCATTATTTAGGCTACAAAGACAAGACAATAGAGGGGAAAAAGACAATGAGGCTCAAAGAAAACGCTTGCTTAAAAGAGTTAACAAATTGATTATTAGTATTTTAACTAAATGTTTCACGTGAAACCCAAATGAGTTTATTTAATACAACATATGATGTAATAGTAGTTGGTGGAGGTCATGCAGGTAGTGAAGCCGCCGCCGCAAGTGCTAACATGGGCGCATCAACTTTACTTATTACAATGAATCTCCAAAATATCGCTCAAATGAGTTGTAATCCAGCTATGGGTGGAATTGCAAAAGGACAAATCATCCGAGAAATTGATGCGTTAGGAGGGTACAGTGGAATTGTTACCGATAAAACTGCTATTCAATTTAAAATGCTTAACAAATCAAAAGGCCCCGCGATGTGGAGTCCACGAGCTCAATCTGATAGAATGATGTTTGCAGAAACTTGGAGGACTATGTTAGAAAATACAACCAACCTTGATTTTTATCAAGATTCAGTGAATGGTTTGCTTTTTGATGGTTCTAAAATTGTAGGTGTTAAAACAGCACTAGGCCTTCATATTAAAGCATCATCTGTTATTGTTACCGCAGGGACTTTCTTAAACGGCCTAATTCATATTGGTGAAAAAACTTTTGGTGGAGGAAGAGCCGGTGAAGGCTCTTCTACAGGAATAACAGAAGACCTTGTAAAAAAAGGTTTTGAATCAGGAAGAATGAAAACAGGTACTCCTCCAAGGGTAGATGGCAGGTCTTTAGATTATTCAAAAATGGAAGAGCAGCCCGGAGACGAACACACGGAAACCTTTTCCTATTTAGACACTCAACCTTTAGTTAAACAAAGATCTTGTTATCTAACACACACAAATTCAAAAGTACATGATGTCTTAAGGGATGGTTTTGATAGGTCTCCAATGTTTAACGGCCGAATACAATCCACAGGCCCCAGATACTGCCCCTCCATAGAGGATAAAATTGACAGATTCGCCACAAAAGACAGGCATCAAGTTTTTGTCGAACCTGAAGGTTGGACAACAGTTGAAATTTATGTAAATGGTTTTTCAACCTCTATGCCCGAAGACATTCAAGATAAGGCAATTCGATTCATCCCAGGATTTGAAAACGTGAAGTTTTTTAGATATGGTTACGCAATAGAGTACGATTATTTTCCACCAACACAATTAAAACATTCATTAGAAACGAAACTGGTTAAAAATCTTTTCTTTGCTGGTCAAATTAATGGTACAACTGGTTATGAAGAAGCTGCTGCTCAGGGTTTAATGGCTGGTGTCAATGCAGCCCATAAGGTTCAAGGCAAAGATCCTTTTATACTGAAAAGAAATGAAGCTTATATAGGGGTTTTAATAGATGATCTAATAACCAAGGGAACAGAAGAGCCTTATAGAATGTTTACCTCTAGGGCAGAATATCGCACCTTGCTAAGACAAGACAATGCTGATATACGATTAACTCCTCTAGGCCATAAAATTGGACTAGCCTCTAAAGAGCGATTAGATAACGTAAACTTAAAAATTCTTAAAACAGACAAGGTAATTAAATTTTTATCTGATACTAGTGTTACTCAGGACCAAATTAATCCAATATTAGCCAAAAAGAATTTATCTTTAATTAACCAGTCTGTAAAGCTTTATAAGATCGCCTCACGCCCACAACTTTCATTAAAAGATTTTGATGAACTTGATGCTCTTCAAGCTTTTTTTCAAAAAGAAGGGATAGGCAAAACCATTCTAGAACAAGTAGAAATTCATTTAAAATACTCTGGATATATTGACAAAGAAAGATCTAATGCAGACAAGTTAAATAAGCTTGAAAACGTCATTATACCTCAATCCTTTAATTATAGCAAAGTGAACTCCTTATCTCATGAGGCAAAAGAAAAGCTAAGCAAGATTCAGCCAACAACAATTTCACAAGCTAGTAGAATAAGCGGTGTGTCACCAAGCGACATTTCTGTTCTATTGGTTTATATGGGGCGGTAGTTTTTTAAAAAATCAAATGTTCCTCGTGGAACAATATAAATTATATGTCACAAAAAACAGACTTCTTTAAAAATTTAAAACCGTATTTGAATTGTAAAGACCATACTGTTTCAGGAGAGGAATATAGCGTTATGTTTAACGAAGAGTATAAAATGTTGGTAACAAAGCCAGTTCCTAAAAACTTATTTAATTATTATAAGAGTGAGGATTATATTTCTCATACGGATTCTAAAAAAACTTTTTTTGACAAAGCATACCAAGCCGTAAAAAGCATTACCTTAAAACGCAAATTAAGATTAATTAATGAAAGCTTGCGTATACAAAATAGTATATCTAGACCAGAAAAGAACATTTTAGACGTTGGTGCCGGGACAGGAGAGTTTTTAAAAGTTTGTAAAAATAACTCTTGGAACGTTTTTGGAACAGAGCCAAATAATAATGCCAGAAATATTGCCGCTAAAAAAGGAATTGAACTTGAGCAAGATATATCAAAATTTTCAAATCAAAAATTTGAAATAATAACACTTTGGCATGTTCTAGAACATGTAGAAAACTTATCAGAGTACATTTCAAATCTAAATACGATGCTTTCTGATTACGGAAGATTGATTATTGCAGTACCTAATTTTAAGAGTGAAGATGCAAAGTATTATAAAGAGTTTTGGGCAGCATTTGATGTCCCTAGACATTTGTGGCATTTTTCTCAGCAATCAATTCATCGTCTTTTTTTAAAAGAACATATGTTGGTTGAAAAAACAATTCCTATGAAATTTGATTCTTATTATGTTTCTCTATTAAGTGAAAAATATAAAAATGGAAAGTCCAACTTTATGAGTGCTCTTTACAGAGGGTTCATTTCAAACTGGAAAGCAAGGGCTTCTTCTGAGTATTCTTCTTTGATCTATGTCATAAAAAAGCAAGAATAGCGACAACAAGGCCTTTTAAGCAACTTTCTTAGTTTATTTAAGCAATGTATTAGTTAAAAAAATACAATCGCTCAAAACAGAAGATTTGGGCAGCGTTACAATCAAGTTTTCTTATACCTATTCTTTCTTATATCAGTTTTAACTATGCAATAGAAAAACTCCAAAAAGAGTAATAATAAAATAGACCGCCAGCGTCATCGCTCCAGCATAATCTTTTGCTAAACGCTGACCTATAAGTAAGAAAATTAAAGCAACAGCAGAGAGCTCTACACCAATTAATGCAATTTCTTTGAGCCCAGAGGAGTAAATTTGATAAGCACCAATTATCATAAAAATTCCAGCAACTATTTCAATGGTTAAAATAATAGCGAGCAAGAAAGGCACATTATTCCTTAAAGGAGAATCTTTAAAATGAGATTTTATAAATCCAATATTTCCCTTCCAGTCTGTTATTTTGTCAATTCCAGATTGCATAAAAGTAACAATCAAAAAAAATAATATTAATATTTCTGCTGGATGGTTTGATAGAATTTTCATTTGATATGATTCTTTAGGTTTTTGTTAGCTAAATTAATGTCTTTTATTGTAACCATCGAATTGTTTATAAATTGGATGTTCTTGAGATAGTGATTTTTTGATTAAAAAAACATAAAGCACTGAAAATTAGCGCTTTATATTGTTAAATTTTACTTTAAGAAAATTTTCTTTTAATTTTAGAAACAATGGTTTGCGCTAATTTCTCCTTGCTTTCTTGAGTCCACCCCCCTACATGAGGCGACAACAACACATTTTCAGCTGCAATCAAATGTTTAAAAGCATTGGGCATTAGGTTTTTTGAAAATAGATTTTCGAACGAGGATTTTTCATATTCTAAGACATCCAATCCTGCACCTAGTATTTTCCCAGATTTTAACCCCAAAACCAAATCTTTTGTTACCACAGATCTCCCTCGTGCTGTATTGATTAACCAAAAATTCTTTGTAAAACTCTTGATAAAAGAAGTATTAATCATTTTTTCTGTAAGTGCTGTTTGTGGAGCATGAAGACTTAAAACGTCTGCCTTTTCTTGTAGCTCCTCTAAAGAAACCTGTTTGCAGTTTTCGTCGCCAACAGATGGTTTAATGTCGTAACATAAAACAGTTACATCAAAACCACGAAGTTTTTTAGCAAAAGATTTCCCCGTATTTCCATATCCAATTATGCCAATTGTTTTACCATCCAATTCTATCCCCCTGTTTTCCTCTCTAAGCCAGACCCCTTTTTTAACCTCTTTATTTGCTTTGTTAAGCTTATTAAAAAGTGAGAGTAACATCCCTAATGCGTGTTCTCCCACAGCATTTCTGTTTCCTTCAGGAGCAGCAATAAGTTCAATATCTTTAGATTTTGCGAATACGCAATCTATATTTTCAAGGCCTGCTCCAACCCTTCCAATAAACTTAAGTTTGCTTGCTTGTTGTAAAAAGTGTTTATCAATAGAAAACCTACTTCTAATTATGATACCGTCATAATTGTGAATCTTCTTTTCAATTTCAACTTTAGTAGAAGTATAATCTTCATGATTTTCAAAACCAGCTGCATTAAGCTGTTTAAGTAAAGTATAATGATTTGTGTCTAGATGAAGAATTTTCACAACCCTAATATTGTTCTTTTTCGCTCGGGAAATCTTTACTTTTTACATCAGTAATATAGCTTTTAAAAGCAGCAGTCATCTCTGAGTATAAATCTAGGTATCTTCTTAAAAACCGGGGATTAAATTCATGAGTCATTCCCAACATATCATGGGTTACTAACACCTGTCCATCAACACCACCTCCGGCGCCAATTCCAATGACAGGAATAGTAATTGATTTTGCAACTCTTTCAGCTAAAACAGCAGGAACCTTTTCTAAAACTAAAGCAAAACACCCCAATCTTTCAAGCATCAAAGCGTCCTCTAGTAATTTTTCTGCCTCTTCTTCCTCTTTAGCCCTTACGGTATACGTTCCAAATTTATATATAGACTGAGGAGTTAAACCTAAATGGCCCATAACAGGAATCCCCGCATTAAGAATACGTTTTATAGATTCTTTAATTTCTTTCCCTCCTTCAACTTTAATGGAGTGTCCACCACTTTCTTTCATGATTCTAATAGCAGAACGAAGGGCTTCTTTAGGGTCAGATTGATAGCTTCCAAAAGGTAAATCCACAACAACTAAAGAGCGCTCTACCGCCCTAACTACCGAGCTAGCATGATAAATCATTTCATTTAGAGTAATTGGCAGAGTTGTTTCGTGACCAGCCATCACATTTGAAGCTGAGTCTCCAACTAGTATCACGTCTATCCCAGCACCATCAACAATTTTTGCCATGGTATAGTCGTATGCTGTTAACATAGATATTTTCTCCCCGTTTGCTTTCATTTCTACCAAAGATTTGGTAGTTATTCTTTTGTATTGTTTTTTAGCTACAGACATAATGGTATTAATTAGGTTTTGTAAAAGTACTAAATATCATCAGATATAAATCTAGTTTAATTAAGGTATAAATAAACCTTCTATTCTGGTTTAAACTATGCGGATATCAATAAGTGTACAATTAATCGTTAAGATTGAAAATTAAAGGGGTGGTATAAAATAATGTATATTTGATTTAAAAAAAACGCCTAACAAAGTATGAATTTTTTACCGGAAAAAATAGATGATTATTCAATTAATCACTCTCAAAAAGAGCCGTTAATATTACAAGAATTAACTAAAGAAACTTGGCAAAAAATAATTAATCCAAGAATGTTAAGCGGTGCTTTTCAAGGACGAGTACTTTCTATGCTTTCTAAGCTTATACAACCAAAAAACATTCTAGAAATTGGCACATATACCGGATATTCAGCAATTTGTATTGCAGAAGGCTTATCTGATGATGGAAGCATTGATACAATTGATAAAAATGAAGAGTTAGTGGATCTTCAAAATAAGTATTTTGAAAAATCTGGATATCGAAGTAAAATTACTCAGCACGTAGGTCTTGCATTAGAAATTATTCCTACGCTCAATAAGAAGTTTGACCTGGTTTTTATTGATGCTGATAAATTAAATTATAGTAATTACTTTCATTTAATTATAGAAAAAATGAACACAGGTGGAATTATTTTATCTGATAATGTTTTATGGAGCGGAAAAGTCGTGGAGGAATTAAATCCTAAAGATCAAGATACTAAAGCTCTTTTAAAATACAATAGATTATTGAATACTGATCCTAGAGTTGAAACTGTTTTATTACCGATTAGAGACGGGCTTACTATTAGTAGAGTGTGTTAAAAAATAATTGCTAATCGTTTAGTTAACAGTAAAAAGGAATTAAGTGTTTTTGTGAGAAATTATTTTTCACCAGTTACACTTACTAAATTAAATAAAGGGATTATTTAAAATTTCGTTTAATTGGACCCGTCATTTCATCAAGGCTTTCTTTCACAGTATTAATTTCTTTTTTAATTCCTTTCGCTAAATCGGTATCTAAGCCCTGGTCTTTTGCACTATCATTTATCTCTTTTTTAATATCATTTGTTGCATCTTTAACTTGTCGAATTCCTTTTCCTAAACCACGAGCGATCTCAGGAATTTTATCAGCACCAAAGACCATGACCACAATAAGAATGATAATAAAAATTTCAGGACCACCAATAAATAAAAATCTTCCTAGCATAAGACTACAAATATAATAAAGATTGAATATAATAAGACAGAACAGCTATTGCTTTTATTTTTTTGTCAACATACGTTTTATTTCGTTTAATTTCATAAGTGCCTCAATAGGTGTCAAGGTATCTAAATTAGTTGTTAATATTTCCTCTCGTAAGTCTTCAAGTAAAGGATCGTCTAATTGAAAAAAACTTAGTTGCATATCATCATGTTGAACACTTTTTAAGGTGTCTTTTACCTCTTCACTCGTTTGTTTTTTTTCTAATTGCTTAAGAATCTTTGAGGCTCTGTGAATTACCTGATTTGGCATTCCGGCTAATTTTGCCACATGAATTCCAAAACTATGATTACTTCCTCCGGCAATTAATTTTCTTAAAAAAATAATAGTTTCTTTTAGTTCTTTTACTGAAACATTATAGTTTTTAATGCGCTCAAAAGTAGTGGTCATTTCGTTCAACTCATGGTAATGTGTGGCAAATAATGTTTTTGCTTTAGAAGGGTGTTCATGTAAATATTCTGCAATTGCCCAAGCAATAGAGATCCCATCGTAGGTTGATGTTCCTCGGCCAATTTCATCTAATAAAACCAAACTTCTTTCAGAAATATTGTTAAGAATAGAAGCGGTTTCATTCATTTCTACCATAAAAGTAGATTCGCCCATAGAAATATTATCACTTGCGCCAACTCTTGTAAAGATCTTATCAACCACACCAATTCTTGCATTCTGAGCCGGTACATAACTCCCCATTTGAGCCAATAAAACGATCAAAGCAGTTTGTCTCAGAATCGCAGATTTACCAGACATATTTGGTCCGGTTATCATAATGATTTGTTGTTGATTTCTATTTAAAACAACATCATTTGCAATATATTCCTCACCTAGAGGCAGTTGTTTTTCTATGACAGGATGACGTCCATTTTTAATTTCAATATCTGTACTTTCATCAACGACTGGACGAACATAATTATGAGAAACAGCTAAAATAGCAAAGGACAACAAACAGTCTATTTGAGCAATTGTTTTTGCGTTTTGTTGAATGGGATGTACAAACTGAATACTATACCGAACTAAATCTGTAAAAAGTTGTTGTTCTAATTCTTTAATTTTTTCTTCTGCGCCTAGAATTTTTGTTTCATATTCTTTGAGTTCCTCTGTGATGTATCTTTCTGCATTCACTAAGGTTTGTTTTCGAACCCACTCATCAGGAACCTTATCTCTATGTGTATTTCTAACCTCAATATAATATCCAAAAACATTATTAAAAGCGATCTTTAAACTTGGAATTGCCGTTCTTTCACTTTCTCTAGCTAGCATATGATCTAGATATTCTTTTCCAGAACTAGAAATTGAACGTAAATCGTCTAATTCTTGAGAAACACCATTAGCAATAGCGCCTCCTTTATTGATATTTACAGGTGCATTTTCGAATAAAACAGCATCTATTTTTGAAATGATATCAGAACAATCTAAAAATTGATTTCCAAGCTCCTGAATGGACGTATTCTTACTAGTTAAAGCCTTTTTTTCAATTGGCAAAATAGCTTTTAAAGAGTTTTTCAATAGCACTGTTTCACGAGGAGAAACTTTACCAGTAGCCACTTTTGATATTAATCGCTCTATATCACTAATTTGCTGTAATTGATATTGAATTGTCTCTAGGAAATCGTCATTTTCTATGCAGTATTTTACCAATTCGTGTCTATAATGAATTTTTTTCGCGTTCTTTAAGGGAAGTGCCAACCAGCGTTTTAACAACCTGCCCCCCATTGGAGAAATTGTTTTATCGATAACATCTAATAAAGTAATAGCGTTTATAGAATTTGGATTATAAAGTTCTAAATTCCGAACTGTAAAACGATCCATCCAAACATAATTATCTTCAGCAATTCTACTAATATTTTGAATATGTTGTAGCTTGTTATGTTGAGTTTCTGACAAATAATATAAAACTGCACCAGCGGCTATGACTCCCTCAGGCAATTCTTGAACACCAAAACCCTTTAAAGAATTGACATTAAAATGAGTATTCAAAGTTTCGAAACCATAATCCTTTTGAAACACCCAATCATCTAGGTAAAATGTATAAAAACGATCTTCAAAGAGAGCTTTAAATTTTTGCTTATATTGCTTTTGAACCAACACTTCAGAGGGACCAAAATTTTGTAGTAGTTTATCTATATATTCTTCGTTTCCCTGAGCTAATAAATATTCTCCTGTAGAAACATCTAAAAAAGAAACTCCTAATAAACGTTTTCCAAAATGAACAGCCGCTAAAAAGTTATTAGATTTTGACTGTAATACTTCATCATTTAATGAAACTCCAGGAGTTATTAATTCTGTAACACCACGCTTTACAATGGTTTTAGTCATTTTTGGATTTTCTAACTGGTCACATATCGCTACACGCATTCCAGCTTTCACCAATTTTGGCAAATAGGTGTTCAAAGAATGATGCGGAAACCCCGCCAAAGCGGTTTCTGTTTCACTGCCTGCACCCCTCTTAGTCAGAATTATCCCTAAAACACCAGCTGCTTTTACAGCATCGTCACCAAAAGTTTCATAAAAGTCACCAACACGAAAAAGTAACATAGCATCCGGATACTTTCCTTTGATCGCATTGTACTGTTTCATTAAAGGCGTTACCTTTTTGCTGGTAGATTTTGCCAAATTTTAGAATTTTTCAGTTAGTTTTACTATTGTTTACAATAAGCGTTTAAAGATAGAACTTTTTATGAGAAAACTAAGAAATAACGAACTAGGACGCATCTCCGTTTCTACGTTTAAAAAGATTACTAAAACACCCATTATTGTAGTCCTTGATAATATTAGAAGTTTAAATAATATTGGTTCTGTCTTTAGAACAAGCGATGCCTTTTTAATTGAAAAGATTTATTTGTGTGGAATTACCGCTTCACCTCCTCACAGGGAGATTCATAAAACAGCATTGGGAGCAACAGAGTCTGTTGAATGGGAACATATAGAAGATACGTTAACCCTTGTAAATGAATTAAAGTCACAAGAGATTGTAGTTGCCGCAATAGAGCAGGTAGAAAATAGTATAATGTTAGATAAGTTTACTCCAGACCCTATTAAAAAAATTGCTGTAGTATTTGGAAATGAGGTAAAAGGGGTGCAACAGGAAGTTGTTTCTGCTGCTGATTACTGTGTTGAGATTCCTCAAAAGGGGACTAAACATTCTTTAAATATTTCTGTGAGTTGTGGAGTAGTGCTTTGGGATTTATATCAAAAAATACAGTAATGATTTAAATGCCTAGAATAATTTTTGCAATCATAAAGTAAATTAATATTCCAAAAATATCGTTACTTGTAGTAATAAACGGACCTGTCGCAATAGCAGGATCTATTCCTCTTTTATCTAGGAATAATGGAACAAAAGTTCCTATTAAGCCAGCAACTATAATAACCGCGACAAGAGAGACTGAAATGGCTAAAGCCGTATTTATTTTCCCTTCACAAAACCAAACAAAACCAAATAAAAAGACGGCTAATACAAGACCGTTAAGGGCAGCCAATAACATTTCTTTAATTAACCGACTATTAATGCTTCCTTTTACATCATCATTGGCTAACCCCTGTACAATAATTGCTGATGATTGTACACCAACGTTTCCTGCCATAGCGGCAATTAAAGGGGTGAAAAAGAATAAAACTGCATTTTCCTCAAAAGTATTTTCAAACAGCTGCATAATTAAAAAAGCACCGACCCCTCCAAGAAGTCCTAAAAATAACCAAGGCAACCGTGCTTTTGTCAACTGTATAATACTATCATCTGCTTCAACATCTTGAGTTAAACCAGCGGCCAATTGATAATCTTTATCCGCCTCTTCTTTAATGATATCTACAATATCATCAATTGTAATTCTACCCAGTAAAATTCCATCATTATCAACAACAGGAATTGCCTCTAAATCATATTTTCGCATTTTATTTGAAACCTCATCTAAGTCGTCATGAACATTTACATAATCAACCTTAGGAATATAAACCTCGGAAATTGCTGTTTTGGTTGAAGTTATCAATAAATCTTTTAAGGATAAACGTCCTTTTAGTTTATCATTGTTGTCAACAACATAAATTGAATGAACTCTTGTTACCTCTTCTGCTTGAGATCGCATTTCTCGGACACATTTAAGAACATTCCAGTTTTCATTTACTTTCACTAATTCTTTTGCCATTAAGCCACCGGCAGAATCTTCGTCATAGGTAAGAAGTTCCTCAATTTCTTTTACATGTTCCTCATTTTCAATTTGAGACATTACCGCCTCTTGTCTTTCCTCTGAAAGTTCTCCTATAATATCTGCTGCATCATCAGAATCGAGTTCTTCTACTTCTTCAGCAATTTCTTTTGCTGAAAGTTTGTGAAGAATCCTTTCACGAATATCTTCATCAAGCTCCATAAGAACCGCAGAAGTTTTTTCACTATCGATAAGCTTTATAATGTAAATAACATCATCAAAAGAAAGCTCATCTAAAATTTCAGCAACGTCAGCATAGTGCATCTCTTCGAATAAAGCAATAATTGCCTTATCATTTGAGGCTTCTGTATAAGAAGTAATGTTTGCTAAAAGTTCGTTTGTGATTTCAAATGACATCAGTTGCTATTTTATGCGTGAGTTTAATAAACTCGCTTACAGACAATTGTTCTGGCCGCATCGCAAATATAGCATCTTCTTTTAAGGTATCCGAAAGTTTAAAAGATTTTAAACTACTTCTCAACATTTTTCGACGTTGATTAAATGCTGTTTTTACAACTCTAAAAAACAATTTTTCATCCACC
>CBFHOD010000010.1:2799-32160 GCA_965657365.1 Flavobacteriaceae bacterium | reverse complement strand
CAATAGAGAAAAATCTTTTTTTCTAATAAGCCGTATAACACCAGAATCTACTTTTGGGGGAGGATTAAAAACACTTGGAGGTACAGTAAATAAGTATTCTACATCAAAAAATGCTTGTGTCAGAACAGATATAATTCCATATACCTTACTTCCCTCCTTTTCTGCAATTCTTTTAGCAACTTCTTTTTGAAACATACCAGATAGTTCGGGAATGTATTCTCGATTTTCAATGGCTTTAAATATAATTTGAGAAGAAATATTATAGGGGTAATTCCCGATAACAGCAACTTGCTTTTTATTAAAAAAAGTTGGGATATCTTGTTTTAAAAAGTCTCCTTCAATAATTTTAAATTTAGCATTTGACGTGTCTAGGTTTACATGCTCATTTTTAAAATCATTATTTAAGTATGCAACCGAATCCCTGTCAATTTCTATAACATTAATTTGTGCCTCACTTTCTAATAAATACTTTGTTAAAACACCCATTCCTGGACCAATTTCTAAAACAGCGTCATATCCAACCCCTGACAAAGAATTTGCAATATTTTTTGCAGTGTCTTCATCATTTAAAAAGTGTTGGCCTAGATGTTTTTTTGCTCTTACAGTCATTTATTTTTTTTACTAATAGTATAAAACAACAATATACTAAGCCCTGTTCCACAAAGGAAACCTCCAATTGATTCTTGTGGCTCTATACCCCAATACAAATAACCCGTAAATCCTCCAGAGCTAAGAAGCGTGACAGCCGTATAAACAACTATACGTCTAGAAGATGGTGTTTTTAATTTCATATTTAATTATGTGAGCTAGGCGGATAAAACTCTTTAATAACTTTTAATTCTGTTCTAAACGAAATCATTTTATCTGCAAACTTTTTCATGCTTTTACTTCTCAATCTAGGGGCATAAAGCTTATAATACTCGTTTAAATCTTCTCTGGTGTTGGCAGTATATTGAATAGAGTAAGTAATTCCACCCATTTCTTCATCCACTAAAACTTGTGTTAATTTTGCGGCAATAAAACTCCCTGTAGCCAACACATCTTGTATGTGATTTTGAATCCAAGAGAGCCAATCCTTATGAACGCTTTCTTCTATATTTACTGTAACATTGTATATGTACATAGGCTGATAAAATGATAAAAAAATTAAAGCAGGTATATTAATTGACAATATCTCCTCGTATTTCTCGGTACTTTTTTCTAGCATTAACCAAATAAATACTAGAAGGTTTATCAAAGATAATTTTTTGATAGTACTCTGATGCTTTTTGTAGGTTTTTTATCTTGTCTTTATAGATATTTGCCAATAAATAATAAGAATCATCTACTAAAATTCCTTCAGTATCTATAGAAATGATTTTCAGAAGATTGTTAATGGCTTTATTATATTGGTTTTCTTTGAGATAAAGAGTTGCTTGATTAAACAAAGCCTCATCTTCAATATTTTGACCTTGATATTTTGCTATTATAGAGTTGTAAATTAATATTGCTTCAATATTTTTATTTTGATAGGCCAACAAGTCTGCCTTTGCAAAATCTTTTAATCCGCTAGGAATTGAATCTTTTGGTTCATTGTCTGAAATAATCAAAAACAAATCAACAGCATCGTTTGCAATAAGTTGTGTTGTGGAACTTTTTAAAATTTTTAATTGAGATTTCGCCCATTTAAAATCACCTTTAAAAAAAGATGTTTGTGCTCCTTTAAAACGAGCCTCCTGAGATAATGGGTGGTTTTTCAATTGAGTTTGTACCTGAGAAAAATAAAGAAGCGCCTTATTAAACCTTCCAGTAAAAACTAAAACTTCCCCAAGTTTTAATTTTATTTCAGCAGTTTTAAACTTTGAAGAACTGAGAGATATGGCTTTTTCGAGCACTTTAATTGCTTCTAATGGATTATTTTTTTTGAAAGTTAAATAGCCTGCAAACTCTAATTGAATCTCTAATGTATTTCTATTTATACCATACACTTGAAGTACCTTTTTAAATAATGAGGTATAGTCTTTATCTGAATTTTTTATTACTATTTTTAAAAGATATAATTCTGCAGTTAACTTTTCTTCAATAAAGTTAGTATTCTTAAGAATAAAGTCAAAACATTTTTTTGCAGTGATCTTATCATTATTTTCAAAGGCAATTTTCCCTAGCCTAAAAAGGGTTTGAATATCATCTGGGTTTCTATTAAAAAGTGCTCTTTCTTGAATAAAAGCTTTATTGTATTCTTTTTGTTTTGTAAAAAGCCAACTTAATAATTCGTTCCAGGCATCTTTTGGGTTACTTACAGATTTTTTTAGCAAAGACTTTTTAAAAGCAATATTATTATAATTTGAAGCATCATCGTTTATATACCTACTTACGTATCGCTGAACTCCACCTAGATAGTTTTCATTTTTGTCTATAAGTTCTATGTAGGAATCAAACATTTTTTTAAATTCTCCTTTTTCTCCATAAATTTGAGCTACCTGAAATTCATAACTTGCGTTTTTATCAAGTTTCATTGCTTTAGAATATGCAGCAATAGCATAATCCAATAAATTATTTTGTTGAAACATTCTCCCCATAATTCCACCCAAACTAGGATTAGAGCCAATAGCCTCAATAGCGAAATCATATTCTTTTTTTGCCAATACAGTTTTTTTCTGACGATCAAAGTTATATCCAATTTCTATTCTTAGGTAAAGCTGAGTGGGATTATTTAGAAGTTTTTTTTGGAGAAGTCTTGCAGCCTTTTCATAGTTATTTGTTTCTTGATAACAAGTAATTAAGCGCTTCAGATATCTAGTATTAAAAGGATTGTTTTTTTCTAGAGTTTCAAATAGCTGAGAAGCTTTTTCATACGCTCCCTCTCTGAAATAACTTTCGGCCAAAGAGGAATTATTTTGGCTATGAGCACAATATGTTAAAAACAGTATTATTGTGAGAAAAAGGTTTTTCATCTCTATCAAAGATAATCAACTCTAGTGTTAAATTTTATTAAACTTTTTTGTTTTACATGATAATTCTCCAAATTTTGGCATACTTCTTGAAATGTTTTTTATAAATTTTTAGATGCGTTAGAAAAAACAACGATACAACCCCAAAATAAGAATAAAAATGAACGAACTAACTAAAAAACACGATAAAGCGAAACAAAACTCAATTAACTTCATGAGAACAGGTCAAATAAGTGATTACTTTAATGCACTTTTAGAAATGAATAAGTACAGAAGGTTACTCAACGCTGTTATTGCTAATTAATAATTGAAAAACCAGTGTAAGGGACTAAAACTTCAGGTATTTGAATACCTTCCTCTGTTTGGCAATTTTCTAAAATTGCCGCTAAAACTCTAGGCAAGGCTAGAGAGCTGCCATTTAATGTGTGCGCCAGTTGATTTTTACCATCGCTACTTTTAAAACGTAGTTTTAGTCGATTTGCTTGAAATGTTTCAAAATTTGAAGCAGAGCTGATTTCTAACCATCTATCTTGTGCGGTAGAGAAAACTTCAAAATCAAAGGTTAAAGCAGCCGTAAAGCCAGTATCTCCTCCACATAATCGCAGTATACGATAGGGTAGGTTTAATTCTTTTAAAATTTCTTTGATATGTGTTACCATACCGTCTAAAGCTTTATAAGAATTATCTGGATGCTCTACTCTAACAATTTCAACTTTATCAAATTGGTGTAAACGATTTAAACCTCTAACATGGGCACCATAACTTCCTGCTTCACGCCGAAAACAAGGGGTGTATCCCGTAGCCATAATTGGTAAATCACTTTCATTTACTAAGTTTCCACGATACATGTTCGTAATAGGAACCTCTCCTGTTGGGATTAGATATAAATCATCAATACCTACGTGGTACATTTGACCTTCTTTATCAGGTAATTGACCAGTCCCTATACCTGATGCTTCATTAATTACATGGGGTACTTGATACTCCGTATAACCAGCATCAGTATTTTTATCTAAAAAGTAACTGATTAAAGCCCTTTGAAGCCTCGCCCCTTTTCCTTTGTAGACAGGAAAACCAGCACCTGTAATTTTTGTGCCTAGTTCAAAATCTATAATGTCATATTGTTTAACTAATTCCCAATGTGGTAAAGCGCTTTTGTGAAGTTTAGGAATTGAACCCGCTCTAAAAATTTCTTCATTGTGTTCTTCAGTATGTCCCGAAGGAACAGATACATGAGGAATATTTGGAATTTGAAACAACAATTCTTGAAGTTCTTTCGAACACGTATTTAATTGGTCGGTTAAGTTTTTAGCTGTTTCTTTTAGTTTTTTAGTTTTTTCTTTAGCAAGGGTTGCTTTTTGTACTTGCCCTGTTTTGAACAATATTCCAATTTCTTTTGAGAGGGCATTAGATTCGGCCAAGCTGTTGTCTAATAAAGCCTGAATATTTCTTCTAGTTTCATCTGTTTTTAAAACACGCCCAATAATTTCTTTAGCATTAACAAAATTTCTTTTAGCCAAGCCTTCTAAAACTAATTCTTGATTGTCTCTAATAAACGGAACCTGTAACATAGTTAGTTGTAATTATAAGAATTCAAAGATATAGTAAGTGAATCAATATCACAATGTGTTATTTAGGATTGTTTGATAGAAAAGAAATAGCATTCTCTTTGTCAATATTTAATTGAGCAACCAACTCATCAACGGATTTAAACTTTTGCTCTTCTCTCAAAAAATAAACAAACTCAACAGTTATTTTTTCACCATAGAGGTCTTCATTAAAATTAAATAAGTGTGCCTCAATAGTTTGATGCTTTCCTAGAACAGTTGGGTTGAAACCAATATTCATTATACCAGAAAATAAAACACTATTAATTTGTGTTCTGATAACATAGACTCCTGTACTTGGGATTAACTTGTAGGGCTCTTTAACCTCTATGTTAGCCGTTGGAAAACCAATTGTTCCCCCTAATTTTTTCCCATTAACAACAATACCACTTAGCATATAATGATACCCAAGGTACTTGTTTGCGGTTTTTAAATTCCCTCTTTTTAGTGCAGCTCTAATTTTTGTAGAACTCACAGAAACATCATCAATATCTTGAGCAGGAATCTCTTCAACTTCAAAATCATACAATAAACTATATTCTTTTAATTGATGAATATTACCCTCTCTGTTTTTACCAAAATGATGATCATAACCTATAATTAATCTTGAGGTATTTATTTTATTCACTAGAACGTCTCTCACAAAATCGAGAGCAGTAAGTCTAGAAAACTCTTTGCTAAAAGGATGAATAATCAAATAGTCTAAGCCCATTTTTTCTAGAAGCATAGATTTTTCATCTAGGGTGTTTAATAACAAAATACTTTTGTCTTTTTGTAATACCATTCTTGGATGGGGGAAAAAAGTTAGAAGCACAGACTTCTTTCCTTCTTTTTTGGCAGTAGCGATAAGGTTCTTTAAAATCTTTTTATGACCAATATGAATACCATCAAATGTACCTATAGTAACAATTGTTTTTTCTGAAGAATTAAAAGCGGCAATAGATCGAATAATTTCCAAAAGAAGAATAATTAAAATACAAAGTTACAACTCATAAATCAATATTACTTAAGTCTAGAATAAAATAAGATTATCTCAAAAAAACAGCCTAACACTATGTGATTACTCAAAAATATTACAAAAATATTACAAAAATCAAAAAAAATCGTACATTCGTCTTTGTTAATAAACAATTTATATCATGATAAAAAAGACAATTTTCTTTGCATTTGTTATGCTTGCTAGTGCAACAATGCTAGCACAAACCACTATTACAGGTGTGGTTAAAGACGCCCAAACAGGTGAAACACTTTTAGGAGCTAATGTTAAAGTTGCTGGAAAAGCAATAGGAACAACAACAGACTTTGATGGTAAATTTTCGCTTAAAGTAGCTGATACTCCTCCTTTTACCCTTGAAATTTCTATGCTTGGCTTTAAGGCAGTAAATGTAGAAATCACAGAAAACAATCAGACCTTAGATGTTAGCCTTAAAGAAGACGCTACCTCTTTGGAAGAAATTGTATTTTCTGCCTCAAGAAGAAAACAAAAAGTACAAGAAGCACCAGCTTCTGTTAGTATTATCACACCAAAAGACATCCTAAATTCAGCAGCAGCAGTTGATCCTGTGATGAATTTAGCAAATATTGCTGGAGTTCAGATGCAACAACAATCTGCAAATTCTATTAATATTGAAATGCGTGCGGGATCTGGAGTATTTGGAACTTCTACATTTCCAATACTAGATTATCGTTACCTAGTGACACCTTCTGCAGGAACTTTTCAAAGTTTCCAAACAGGAATGTCAAACATAGACATCCAAAGAGTAGAGGTTGTTAGAGGAGCTGCTTCGGCCTTATATGGTCCTGGAGTTACTTCTGGGGTAGTTCATTTTATGTCTAAAAGTCCAATCGACTACCCAGGAACAACTGTAGAAATGCTAGGGGGTACATTAAGTACAACCGGTATGACTGTTCGACATGCTTTTAAAAACGATAACGATAAATTTGGATTTAAAGTTAACGTAAGATACATGAAAGGAAAAGATTTTGAATTAGATCCAGTGGCAGACGCTGATTTTATTTCAGGTCTTCAAACCACTATTTCTCAACCAGCTATTGTAAATGGCAGGGTAGATCCTACGCAACCAGGAGAACAGTTATTATCTCTCTCAGATTTAGACGACAATGGAGACGGAAACCCTTTAGCAACAGAATATAGAAATTATTCAGCTAATGTTCATTTAGAATTTAGACCTTCAGATGAAACCACCGCTTTTCTTTCAGCAGGATTTGCTGATGGAGGGGGATTATTTTTTAATTCACAAGGTGCAGGTTATACTCAAGGAAAAGATTATTGGGTTCAAGGTAGAGTTCAAACAGGAGGATTATTTGCTCAAGTATATTATAACTACAACACGGGTGGTGATGAAGAAAACCCAACTTTTTTATACCAGACTGGTTTAAGACAAGTTGCCGAGAGAAATTCTTTAGAAGCTCAACTTCAATACAACTTTGACATCCCTAAATTTTTAAACTCAAACTTTACCATAGGTTCTGACTATAGAAACTCTAAATCTATGACAGCTAACACATTGTATGGTATAAATGAAGATAGAGATGATTACATTATTACTGGAGCTTACCTTCAAGGAACCTCTAAAATTAGTGATCAACTAGAGATAACATATGCTGGTAGATATGACAAGTTCAATTTTATCGATGAAGGAGCATTTGCACCAAGAGTTGCTATAGTTTATAAAGCAGATGAAAATCATACGTTTAGAGCTTCATTTAACAAAGCAAACACTGGTCCATCTGCATTACAGCAAAATATAGATTTCCCTGTGTCTGTTTTAGCACCCGGAGTTGCAGATGTTTGGTTATCGGGGCAGTATGCACCGCAAGTATTCCCAGACAACCCAACAATTGATTTATCAGTACCTGGATTACCTGATCTTCCTTACGGAACGACACAATTTCCTTTAGCTTATGCTTATGGGGCAGTAGCCGCACCTACATTAGGAGCATTATACGGAGGTTTAGCTGGAAACCCTTTCTTAGGAGTGGTTCAAAACTTTTTTAACACATATGCTGGAGGTACTGGAGGTACAGGACAATTAGTAGGATATAATTTGTTCAATGGAGAGCCAATGAATGAATTGAATGATACAGGAAGATCTGCCGTAGAAACTTTAAATTCTTTTGAGATAGGATATAAAGGACTAATTGCAAACAAACTATCATTAGCAATAGATGTATACACTTACGAAAGAAAAGGGTTTACACAATTTACAGCTATAGGTCCAACATATAATTTGGTAGGAGCAGATTTCGCAAATGATTTAGGAGCTCAGGTTGCAGCAGATTTTGCTTCAAGCCCAGGAGTAATTGCAGATATGGAGGCATTTTACGCTTCACAAGGATGGCCATTAACGGGTATTCCTACCTTTGGAATTCCTTCATCATCTGATGCTATTGCTGGTTTAGCAGCAGCCTCAGGAGGAGCTTTTGCTCAAGGAGGAGCAGGTTTTGATGCGCAAATAGCTCCATTATATCCAATAATTGGAACTGTAGAGACAACAGCTGTGCCACAAGGAGATGGTTTAATGCACATCCCTGCAGGATACCGTCGTTTTGATGGCGCTACAAGAAGTCATGTAGGTGCTGATATAGCAATGGAATACTTTTTAAATGATAACGTAACGTTATGGTTAAATAGTTCTTGGTTAAGTCAGAACGAGTGGATTCCAGGAGAATCTAATGACGATGGGCTACCATTTTCATCATACTTAAACGCTCCAAAATTCAAATACAGAGCGGGTGTTCAATATTCAAAGGACAAGGTAAGAGGATCTATTGCATTTCAACATGATGATTCTTTCAATTCTAACCAAGGGTTTTTCTCTGGTGAAGTTCAGGAAAAGAATTTATTCGATATTAATGTAGGATACAATGTTTCTAAAAATTTAAAATTAGATTTATCAGCAACAAATGTTTTAGATCAGAAATATAGAGCTTTTCCAACGATGCCTGTAATAGGACGTAGAACTGTTCTTAAATTAACTTTTGATTATTAAAAACAAAATATTGTTTAAATAAAAAAGGCGACCATATGGTCGCCTTTTTTATTTAATTAAAGTTAGTAAAAAATTGATAAAAGGAGTCAATTCTTTTGGAGGGTTATCGTGATCAAATCCACTACTTATATATGTTTTTCCATTCAAAATTATTTCTATAGTAGTATACATTGCACCATCAAATTGGAATTTATTTGATGGTGCTTTTAGTTGGTTAATTGTTTTGAGATTAATCTTTTTAATCACGTTATTTAATGAGTCTTTAAGTTCTTCCGTGAGCCTTAATGAGCGGTTTTCTTTAGTGTTTTTGAAATACTTTAGGGTATCGTCTTGTAAAACAATTTCTGTTGAATATCCACGAGTCATTGCTTTGTACTTTATTTTTTGAAACACGGCCTTCTGTTCAATAGAGGAGCAGCTAAACACTAGAACTAAACAAATAAGAAGTGTTTTTTTCATATGATTGTTTTCGTAAAGGTAAAGAAAACAACATTTCTAAATTTAAAAAGAGTTCTGTAGCGCTATTAGCTCAACATTAGTATTGCTTTTTGTAAACCCTCAATAAAAACATCAATTTCTTCCTTGGTATTGTAAAATGCAAAAGAGGCTCTAACTGTACCAGGGATTTGATAAAATTCCATAATGGGTTGGGCACAATGATGTCCTGTTCTAACGGCAATTCCTAATTTATCTAAAATAGAACCAATGTCATACGGGTGAATATCGGCAACATTAAATGATATAACAGACGTTTTTTTGGAAGTGCCATAAATTTTAACGCCACTAATTCTTAATAATTCTTGAGTTCCATATTCAAGTAATTCTTGTTCATAATTGCTTATGGCATCAAATCCAATAGAATTCATATAATCTACCGCAACTCCAAAAGCAATACCTCCACAAATATTTGGAGTTCCTGCCTCAAATTTATGAGGCAAGCCGGCATAGGTAGTTTTTTCAAAAGAAACGGTTTCAATCATCTCTCCACCACCTTGATATGGTGGCAATTTTTCTAGCCATTCTTTTTTACCATACAATAAACCGACTCCCGTAGGACCACAAATTTTATGCGCAGAAGTTACATAAAAGTCTACGTCTAAATCTTGAAAATCAATTTTCATATGGGGTGTAGATTGAGCACCATCAATTAAAACAGCTGCGCCCACTTGATGCGCTTTTTCAATAATTTCTTTTATAGGGTTTATGGTTCCCAATGCATTTGAAATATGATTACAAAATACTAGTTTTGTCTTTTCAGACAATAATTTATCATATACACTCATAATTAATGAACCTTCTTCATTCATTGGGATAACCCTCAACAAAGCGCCTGTTTTTTCACATAACATTTGCCAAGGAACAATATTGGAGTGATGTTCTAAAGCAGAAACAATCACCTCATCTCCTTTTTTAAGCGCATCAGAGAACCCTGAAGCAACGATATTAATACCATGCGTTGTTCCTGAAGTAAAAAGTATTTCATAGGCGTGCTTGGCGTTAAAATGTTTTTGAAGCGTTATTCTTGCCTGTTCATACAAATCTGTTGCTTCCTGACTTAAGGTATGAACACCTCTGTGAATATTTGCATTATGATTGGTATAATAATTAACAATAGCATCAATCACAACTTTAGGTGTTTGGGAAGTAGCAGCATTGTCAAAATACACTAACGGTTTTCCATTAACAGTTCTTTGTAATATTGGAAAATCTGCACGAATTTTTTCTATTGGAAACATTCTATTGATATTGAGACACAAAGGTAGAACATCAAAGATAAAACTTTTAATAAACCTGTTATTTTATTCTTATGTTTGTGTGGATTCAATTTTTTTATATAATGAAAATAGTAAAACGAATTTTCTTATTAATACTAGTTATACTATTGCTTGCTGTAATTATCAATTATCCAAAACTGAATATTATAGCTGGTTATTCAGCAAAAAACACGGCATCTTCTGTATTTCTTGGAAGTAGAAGTTTAGCTTTTACAGATACAACAGACAATAATTTTTCACCTGTTAATCTGGCGTTTAATTCTGTTGACAAGAAAATGAAGACGGCAAGTTCTTCTGTTTTTGGCATACTTACACGCAAAGCTATTATTAGAAATGGACTCGGATCTGTTTTAACGTTAAACCAACAAGACGAAAAGAGTACATATTTGACACCAAAAAGGGTAAAAACAGTAAATGACATAAAACCGTATCCTTTTGGGAACTCCCCTCACAAAGATTCTGTTTTTGAAAATATAGATTATAATAAGTTAAATAAAACTGTAGCCTCTATATTTGGAGCAAGAAAGACAAGAGCACTTTTAATTCTTCATAAAGATAAAATTATTGCAGAAAAATATGCTGAGGGGTTTACTAAAGATTCCCGCATTTTGGGGTGGTCTATGACAAAAAGTATTATGAGCACAATTTTTGGGGTTCTTCAACATCAAAAAAAAATGAACATTTACGATAAAGCACCTATTAAATCTTGGCAAAATGATGCAAGGAAAGAGATTACAATTCATAATTTATTACAAATGAATTCTGGTTTGGAATGGGATGAAAATTATGATGAAATTTCAGACGCTACTAAAATGCTTTTTTTAGAACGCGATATGTCTAAAAGTCAAGAAGAAAAAAATTTAGTTGGAAATCCAAATGAAACCTGGAATTATTCTTCAGGAACCTCTAATTTATTATCAGGAATTATAAGAACTCAGTTTAAAAATCATCAAGCATATTTAGATTTTTGGTATACTGATTTAATCGATAAACTAGGTATGAATTCTATGATTTTAGAGAGTGACTTGGCAGGAAATTATGTAGCCTCGTCATATTCTTGGGCAACAACAAGAGACTGGGCTAAATTAGGATTGTTATATTTACATAACGGAGTTTGGAATGGTGAAGCGATATTTTCAAAAGATTGGGTAAATTATGTGACAACACCCACACCAACGTCAGACGGAATATATGGCGCTCAGTTTTGGTTAAACACAGAAAGACAATTAAAGGATGTTTCTGAGGATATGTTCTTTGCCGACGGATATCAAGGGCAAAGAGTTTATATTCTTCCACAGGAAGATTTAGTTATTGTTCGTTTTGGTTTATCTTGGTTTGAAGAAAATGAGTTCTTAAAAGGAATTTTACAATCTATACATTAAATACATATTCAAATGAAAAAAACAATTATTTTAAGTTTAATGCTTTGCATTTCAGGAATTGCTTTTGGTCAAAAAACGGATAACAAAATAAAGATGTTATCTGACGAGGTAGAAGAGAAAGTTATCGAATGGAGAAGGCATATTCATCAAAACCCTGAATTATCAAACAGAGAATTTAAGACAGCTAAATATATAGAATCTCACCTTAGAGGCCTGGGGATGACCGTCCAAACAGGAGTTGCTAAAACCGGTGTTGTTGGAATACTGAAAGGAGAGAAACCAGGAAAAGTTGTTGCACTTCGAGCAGATATTGATGCGCTACCTGTTACAGAAAGAAATGATTTACCTTTTAAATCTAATGTAAGATCAATATATAATGGTAAAGAAACAGGAGTCATGCACGCTTGTGGTCATGACTCTCATGTAGCCATATTAATGGGCGTTGCAGAGGTCTTATCTCAAATGAAAAACGATCTTCAGGGAACAGTTAAATTTATATTTCAGCCTGCTGAGGAGGGAGCGCCAAAAGGAGAAGAAGGTGGTGCAGAATTGATGGTTAAAGAAGGTGTTTTGAAAAATCCTGACGTAGATGCGATCTTTGGATTGCATATTGCAGCAGGTTTAGACGCAGGAAAAATAACCTATAAACCAGGAGGTATCATGGCTGCATCTCAATCCTATCAAATTGACGTTAAGGGAAAACAGGCACATGGGTCTAGACCATGGGCAAGTGTTGATCCTATAATGGCTTCTACTCAAATAATTAGTGGATTACAAACCATTATAAGTAGAGAGTCTGAGTTAACTAAAGAAGGGGCTGTTATTACTGTTGGAATGATTAATGCTGGCATACGAAGTAATATTATTCCTGAAAAAGCGACAATAGTAGGAACTATTAGAACTTTAGACTACGGTATGCAAGATTTTATTAATAAAAGAATGAAAGAAATGGTTCCAGACATTGCAAAAGCATTTAGAGCTGAAGCTAGTATAGAGATTGAAAAAGGATACCCAATTACTTTCAATCATATAGAACTCACTAGTAAGATGTTGCCTACATTGCAAAGAATAGCATCGAAAGAAAATGTGATTGAAATAGATGCAATTACTGGTGCGGAAGACTTTTCTTTTTTTCAACAAAAAGTTCCTGGGTTATACTTCTTTCTTGGAGGGAAAGCCTTAGACGTAAAACCAGAACACGCTGCAGGCCATCATACGCCAGATTTTCTTTTGGATGAAAGTGGTTTTGTATTAGGTGTTAAAACCTTATCTGCTTTAGCAATAGATTATTTAGACAACTAGGGCATTAAAAACATAAAACAGGCTTAGTTCTGTTTTATGTTTAAATATTAAACCCAATATTAACATTTAACTTATTGGCAATTAATTTTGTTATTCTATCCTTAACCTCAGGAATTTTAACACTTTCAAGAACGGTGTTAGCAAAAGCATACATCAATAAAGCTCTTGCCTCTTTTTTGCCAATTCCCCGCTGCTGCATATAAAATAAAGCCTGTTCATCTAATTGACCAATGGTACAGCCATGAGAACATTTTACGTCATCTGCAAAAATTTCTAATTGAGGCTTGGCATTAATTGTAGATTTATCATTGACTAGTATATTATTATTTTTTTGATACGCATTCGTTTTTTGCGCTTCTTTTTCAACAATAACTTTTCCATTAAAAACACCCGTAGAACGCTCATCAAAAATTCCTTTATAATCTTGATGGCTTTCACAGTTAGGCTCAATATGATGAACGAGTGTATGGTGGTCTACATGTTGTTTTCCTTCAATAATGGTAATTCCTTTTAAAATAGAATCTATATGCTCACCCTTTTGATAGAAGTTTAAATTATTTCTTGTAATATTTCCCCCAAAAGAAAAGGTGTGAACAGAGACAACACTTTCTGATTGTTGCTCTATAAAAGTATTGTCTACTAAGGATGCTGATGTACAATCATTTTGAATTTTGTAAAAATCTACCGTCGAATGTCTGTCTGCATAAATCTCGGAAACTACATTTGTAAATACTGCATTTTCTGTTAAACTTTGATGGCGTTCAATAATTTGAACATGAGCATTTTGCTCGACTACAATTAAGTTTCTTGGCTGTAACATTGTTGCAGCTTCTGAACCTGTTGTAAAATTGATGATTTGTATGGGCTTTTCAACCTCAGTGTTTTTTGGAATATGGATGTAAGCACCTTCTTTAGAAAAGGCAGTATTTAATGAAGTTAAATTGTCTTGTTTAGCAATCTTATTAAAATAATTTTCAATTACAGGCTTATATTTTGCCTTAGTTAAGGCAGAAGACATTAAACAAACATCAATGCTATCATGTGTCGTTTCTGACAAAAAAGAACTGTATTTACCATCGATAAAAATCACTTTATAAGTGTCTATATCGTGAATAAAATATTGCTTTACATCTGCAAGATTAATGGTTTTTTCTTTATCAGGAAAAATACTGTAATCTTCTTTTAAAATTGTGTTTAAAGAAGTGTATTTCCATGCCTCTAGTTTTTTTGAAGGAAACCCAAGTTTTTCAAATTTTTGAAAGGCATCTGTCCTAATCTCATGAATATCAGAGTTGATATTTACGCCATCTTCAAAAGCGACATACGAGGAAACTATTTTTTCTTTTAAATCCATATTACTGGTTTATGATATCATTTCTTCCTTTATCCAATCATAGCCCTTAGCCTCTAATTCTAGCGCCAGAGAAGCATCTCCCGTTTTTACTATTTTACCATCATGAAGAACATGGACAAAATCTGGAACAATATAGTCTAACAATCTTTGGTAGTGAGTAATTACTATAACAGCATTGTCTTTTGATTTTAATTTATTAACCCCATTTGCAACAATTCGTAAAGCATCAATATCTAAACCAGAGTCTGTTTCATCTAAAATTGCCAGTTTAGGCTCTAACATTGCCATTTGAAAAATTTCATTACGTTTTTTTTCTCCTCCAGAAAACCCTTCGTTTAAGGAACGAGACAAGAATTTACGATCAATTTCTAGAAGTTCAGATTTTTCACGAATCATCTTAAGCATATCTTTTGCAGGCATTTCCTCTAAGCCTTTTGCTTTTCGATTTTCATTGATGGCTGTTTTGATAAAGTTGGTGACAGACACGCCTGGGATTTCTACCGGATATTGAAAAGATAAAAACACACCGATGTGGGCTCTTTCTTCTGGGGCTAATTCGCTAATATCCTCTCCATTTAATTCAATCAACCCCTGTTGAACTTCGTATTCCTCCTTACCCGCAATAATATTAGCTAGTGTACTCTTACCAGCTCCATTGGGGCCCATAATTGCGTGGACCTCCCCAGAATTAACCTCTAAATTCAATCCTTTTAAAATTGACTTATTGTCTACGCTAGCTTTTAAATTTTCTATTTTTAACATGTTCTTTATACTATTTGCTTGTGGCCTTAACAACAAGTGTTATTTTTAGTTATCTATCCAACAGAGCCTTCTAGGCTAATTTCTAATAATTTTTGAGCTTCAACAGCAAACTCCATAGGGAGCTTGTTAAGTACTTCTTTACTAAATCCGTTTACAATTAAAGCAATGGCTTTTTCGGTATCAATACCTCTTTGATTGCAATAAAATAATTGTTCTTCACCAATTTTACTTGTTGTAGCTTCGTGTTCTACCTGTGCGGTTTTATTTTTCACTTCAATATAAGGAAATGTATGAGCACCACATTTATTTCCCATTAATAAACTATCACATTGTGAAAAGTTTCTTGCATTTTTCGCTCTTGAATTTATTTGAACTAAACCACGATAGCTATTTTGTGATTTCCCAGCAGATATTCCTTTGGAAATAATAGTTGACTTTGTGTTTTTACCCAAATGAATCATTTTTGTACCTGTATCTGCTTGTTGATAATTATTTGTAACAGCAATAGAATAGAATTCCCCAACAGAATTGTTCCCTTTTAAAATACAGCTTGGATATTTCCATGTAATCGCAGAGCCAGTTTCTACCTGTGTCCAAGATATTTTTGCGTTAGTTTCACATAAACCTCTTTTGGTTACAAAATTATAAACCCCACCTTTTCCTTCGCTATTTCCTGGAAACCAGTTTTGAACAGTAGAGTATTTAATTTCGGCATCATCCATAGCGATTAATTCAACAACTGCAGCATGTAATTGATTTTCATCTCTACTGGGCGCTGTACATCCCTCTAAGTAGCTAACAAAACTTCCCTTGTCTGCTACAACGAGCGTTCTCTCAAACTGACCTGTTCCACCTTCATTGATCCTAAAATAAGTTGATAATTCCATTGGGCAACGAACCCCTTTTGGAATATAGCAGAAAGACCCATCTGAAAAAACAGCAGAGTTTAAAGCGGCATAAAAATTATCAGATGTTGGCACAACAGTTCCAAGATATTTTCTTACCAGTTCTGGATGCTCTTGTATTGCCTCAGAAATAGGCATAAATATAATTCCTTTTTCGCCAAGTGTTTTTTTAAATGTAGTGGCAACAGAAACAGAATCTATCACAATATCTACAGCTACATTTGCTAATCTTTTCTGCTCTTCTAAAGAGATGCCTAATTTTTCAAAAGTTGCAAGCAGGTCTGGATCTACCTCATCAATACTATTTAATTTTGGCTTTTGTTTTGGAGCTGAAAAATAAGCAATTTCTTGAAATTCAGGTTTTTTATAACTTACGTTAGCCCATTCGGGCTCTTCCATTGTTGACCAAACCCTAAAGGCTTCTAAACGCCAATCTGTCATCCATTTTGGTTCATTTTTCTTTTTTGAAATTGCACGAACTACATCTTCATTTAAGCCTTTTGCAAAGGTTTCACTCTCTATCTCTGTATAAAAACCATATTCGTATTCTTTGGTTTTTAATTCTTCTCTTAAATCGTCTTCTGTGTACTTACTCATCTTAATTTTATATTATAATGAAAAACTTTCTCCACAACCACAAGTCCTATTGGCATTAGGGTTATTAAATACAAACCCCTTCCCATTTAAGCCTCCAGAAAACTCTAAAGTTGTTCCTATTAAATACAAAAAACTTTTTTTGTCAACAACAATTTTAACATCATTATCTTCAAAAACTTTATCATTTTCTTGCTGCTTATTGTCAAAGTCTAAATCGTAGGAAAGGCCAGAACAACCTCCACTTTTTACACCAACTCTAACAAAATCTGTTTTAGCATTAAAGCCATCATCAGTCATTAATTGAATGACTTTTTCTCTAGCAGTGTCTGAAACTTTTATCATAACTTTAAATGCATTAACTCTAAATTGTGGATGCAAAGATACGACATAAGTCTAAAAAGACGTGATTATATTAATTTATAGAAAAATTAATTAATTTTATTAATTACGAAAATCTGGGTTATTAATAAATTCAACATCTGTTAATGTCAATAAAAAAGCTTTTAAGTCTTCCTTTTCTTGAGGAGTTAGTTGAACCCCTCCTTGGTTTACTTTTTTCATTAGAGGGTCTATTGTGGAAGAGAACCGTAAGCCTTCACTGTAGTGATTTATGACCTCTTCTAAAGTAGCAAAACGACCATCGTGCATATAAGGAGCAGTAAAAATAAGGTTCCTTATTGAAGGTGACCTAAACTTACCGTTATCATTTGGGTCTCCAGTAACAGCCCCTAATCCTAAATCATCAAAATTAGTGTCTAATCCATTGTTATGAAAACCATTGTCTGTCCATAAGGGGTTGTTGTCACTTCCGTGGCAATGAAAACAATCTCCTTTTTCTTCATCCATAAAAACAGTAAAGCCATTCAGTTCTTCTAAACTTAATGTTGCATTTCCTAAAAGGTATTGGTCAAATTTTGAATTTCCAGAAATCAAAATTCTTTCAAACTGAGCAATTGCTTTTGTTATTAATATAGAATCTATGGTTGTAGTTCCAAAAGCTTTCGAAAATAAGGTTGGATATTCGGGGTCTTGTTCAAGTTTGGCGGCTACGCTTCCCCAATCACTATGCATTTCAATAGGGTTTTTAATAGGCTCTATGGCTTGTCTTTCCAACCCCAGTTCTTTTCCATCCCAAGCAAATCGATCATTAAAATTCCATGCTAGATTCATTAGAGGCATCGAATTTCGAACTCCAAACACACCCTCTATACCATCGCTAAAACGGGTATCATCTGTAAATGAATTTTGTGGTTTGTGACATGATGCGCAGGACTGTGTGTTATTCCCAGAAAGTTTTTTATCAAAAAATAATTTTTTTCCAAGAGCAACTCCTTCTTCGGTTAGAGGATTATTGCTTGGAAGTAACGGATCTATTAATTTTTGTTGAAAAAGCTCAGGAATCTCAAGTGAATAAGGGATTGGGGTATATATATCATCTGTATTGTCTTGATTTGAGCAAGAGATACACACGAAAACCAAACAGTATAGTAGTAGAAATTTTAGATTCATTATTATTGAGTAATAGAAACTAGGCTAAAAACGGATGAACCATTTTGATTCATAATAAGCTGCACATTATAATTTCCCATTAAATTAACGTCATACTCATTTAAATCCCATGCATTAGGATTCTTAAACCATTCTGAAACATCCATTTGTATATCAATATTTGTGTTGCTGCCAATAGTCGCCGATCCAATATTAAGGGTAAATGAGCTGTCTACAGCATCATTCACATTTGTTGGGTCTATGGCGCTAATGACATGATAATTGAAAGGTGCTTCCGTAGAGGTTGTGTTTATGTATTTTCCATCAAATTGCATAAAATGATAACCTCCACCTAAAGCAATAGGAACGTTAAAGTTAGTTGTATTTAAATCTGGGTAAGCCCCATTAATATTATCTTCTTTTTTAAAGCCAAATCTAAAAGTAATGGAACTATAATCTCCAGGTAAAATACCCTCAGAGGTTCTAAAAGATAATCCTTCGTCATTTGTAAGATCAACTAAATTATAATCATCAAGAATCGTAATAACACCACTTTCGTGAGTTAATGAAACTTCAGAAATTAGATACCTAAGCCGTTCTATACTGAGAACTTGTCCATTTTCATTAGAGAATTTAAGCTGGTTGAAATCAGTATTTGTAATTGCTGTTTCATTCCAAGAATGACTAAAGTTAAGAGTTAAAGCAACAGGGTTTAGACTAATGTCACTGTCTTCACTACAGCTGCTAAACACTAAAGTGAGACAAATAATAGTTAACATTTTCTTCTTCATTATTAATTTATTTTTATGATTAAAAGATCTGTAAACCCACTGTTAACTGAAATGTCTCCATCAAAACTACTTGTTTCACCTACTGCAATAATAGCTCCATTAGTTAACTGAACAGCGTCGTAGGCAAAATCGATTTCAGAACCACCGACTGTGGTTTCCCAAAGGAGTCGACCTGTATTGTCTATTTTTATTATCCAAGCATCGTTTTGCCCCTGATTTTTACTTACATCTCCGTCAGAACTTCTGGAACTTCCAGCAATTAAAAATCCATCATCAAAAGTTGAACTTATAGACCTGGCAACATCAAAATTAGATCCACCAAATGATTTTTCCCAAACGATATCTCCGCTGTCAGAAATTTTTAACACCCAAAGATCTGCTGCTCCATTATTTAAAGATACGTCTTGCTCTTCACTTCTAGTATCCCCAACAATAATGTAGCTACCTTCATCAGTTGAAACCACCCCTCTTGCTTCGTCTATTTCTGAACCACCATATGATTTTTCCCATATAATGTCTCCACTAGTATTGGATTTTACCACCCAAAAATCGTAAGAGCCCTTATTGTTTGTAATATCAATATCATTGCTGTCGGAGCCCCCTATAGTTATTAAATCGCTATTAACATTCTCAACAATTCCAGCTGGAATGTCGGTAAAAGACCCCCCATAAAAACGTGACCAGATTAAATCTCCCGTAGAATTTATTTTTATTGACCAATAATCACCTCCTGCATGTTTTGATGAATATCTTCCAATGTTTCCCTCTCCTTCTGAGGCAGTAACATCTATAACTCCAGAAAGCAAATAGTGATTGCCTGAGGTTTCAATGACAGAAATCCCCTCATCCACTCCTGCATAACCAAAAGATTTTTGCCAAGTGATAGCTCCAACAGCATCAATTTTTACCATCCAAAAATCTCTATTGCCGTTATTGGATGTTACATCTCCATCTAAACTATCTGAATATCCAATTAACGCATACCCACCATCTGAAGTTTGAATTAGATGACTTCCTCGATCATCTCCAGAACCGCCATAAGTTTTGTTCCACTCTAAGAGTGCCTCTGAATTAAATTTAAGAACCCAAAAATCATAATCTTCATTTATTTTTCCTGTAACATCTCCGTCTATACTTTGTGTGTAACCAAGAACAGCAAAACCACCATCTAAGGTTGAAATAATAGATTTTGCAACATCATTTTTAGACCCACCAAAAGTTTGCACGAGTTCAAAAACTCCTTCTGAAATAGGAATACTTGAATTAATATTTTTGTCTGAATTGGAACAACTCAGAGCAATTAAAATAGTTAAAAAAAGCAAGTATTTTTTCATTGACTTAATTGATCTTTCTGACAATATAAAACCCTGTATTAATATCACTTATAATAATATTTCCACTTGAAAAATAGGGATATACATTCCAAACTCCATTGAAAGAAGCATTATCATTTGATGGATAGGTATCAAAATATCCAATTTCTGACATGGTTCCGCTGTTAATATTTGTGACGTCTATAACTCGAATTCCTGCAGAATAATTAGCAAGATAGTAGTCGGTACCTTTTACATATCCGTTGTGATCAATAGCTGTTGTTGGACCAAAATAATTCATGTGTATTGAAGGAGCGTCTAAATCGGTAAAATCAAATACAATATTTCTTGTGTTTCCGCCAAAGTTTCGCTCATCCAATTCATCACCAAGGATAAAGAAGTTTAAATCTTCTGTGAACCACCCCTGGTGGGTATATCCAATATTTGGGTAGTTAATAGTTGAAATTTGTGTTGGATTAGCCTTATCAGTTACATCAACAATTACAACTTCATTTTGATTACTGCCTATTAAAATTTCTTTTCCTGTATAATCACTATCAGGGCCATTATAGGTTACAACTTGCGCATCATGAGAATAGGTGTCTTCTCCATATCCACCAGCAGCCAATGGGTTTAATGGGCTTGATATGTCTATAAAGTGAGGACCACCATTATAAGTATTTGTACCAACAGCATATGCATAACCTTGTGCCTCATTAATTACAATATTATGTGCCCTGCCAAAACCGCTATAATGAGCATCTTCTGTAAAAGTTACTGATGGTGAATCCACAGCCAAATTACCTAGTTTTGTAAGATCAAAAACCTGCATCCCGTGTCCTGAAGCTTCACTTACAATAAATGCATAATTCCCATAGGTTTTGATATCTCGCCAAGAACTATTTGTAGTATGTGTTGGTAAAAACCCAATAATTCTTGGAAATTCTAGGTCTGATATATCAATAAAAGAAGTACCTGAATTAAGCCCCATTAAAGCATATTCTTTTCCAGAAGAGGGATCTGTCCATCCCCAACAATCATTTCCAGAATTCCCGCCTAAAGTTGTTAAATCTATATGACCAATTAAATCATAGTTACTGCATGGGTAATCCCCTGCAAATCCATTTTCACAAAACTCAAGAACAAATGGAGGATTTTCGTCTACATCAATAATTGAAAAAGTAACGGTCTTAATTTCGCTAACATTCCCTACAGCATCATTAGCAGTTACCTCAAAACTGTAGCTAGATTTCATTTCAAAATCTGGATTAGCATCCAGGCTAACGGTATCATTACTTAGTGTCAGCAAGTCGGCATCCGCACCTCCTAAAGAATATCCAGTTACTTCAATATTATCAGTAGCCACGATTACATAAACTGTTTGTCCTGCACCGGTGTTTTCCACCAAGTCTATCCCAGTATCACCAGAAATGATTTGAGGAGGAGGTATTTCTAGCACTACAGACCGATCACAAGAGAAGGCTATTAATACTAAAAATAATAATAGTATGATATGTTTTTTCATAGTATTAAAGGTGTTAAAATAAAATTAGTTTTTATAAATGATATCGTTTATTTTAACAATATACATTTCTTTCTAGTTCTTTTCTTCAGGGAGAACGAATTCTTTATCATTAATATTTTGTTTAAAGAAAATTCTTCTTCCAAGAACATTAAAAACAGACACATATATAATTTGATGATTTTTGTATTGCTTTAATTACAGTACACTTACTTTGGGTTTTCCCAAAGCTATAAAACACATTTAAGTAAAAACTGAAAAAGAGTCTTTTATGTTTCATTAGGAATAAAAATTTGAATCAAAGGTAATAGAATCATAAGAATATGGCATCAAAAATATTATAGCAAAAAAGAAAGGAGGTTTATTTTCTAGATGTGTATATCTTTGCAAGATGTTAGAAGATAAAAATCAATCAAGAACGTCATTGGAGCAATTAGGAGAATTTGGCTTAATTAACCATATCACAAAACATTTTAAGATTTCTCATAAAACAACTGTAAAAGCAGTTGGTGATGATGCAGCTGTTCTAGAAAAGACAGATAAACAGACAATAATTACCACCGATTTATTGATTGAAGGAGTTCATTTTGATTTGAGCTATGTCCCACTAAAACACTTGGGTTATAAATCTGTTACAGTAAACCTTTCTGATGTTTATGCTATGAATGCCCAAGCAGAGCAAATTACGGTATCAATTGCAGTTTCTAATCGTTTTCCATTGGAAGCAATTGAAGAATTATATGCTGGAATTCAATTGGCATGTGAAACATACCATATTGATTTAATAGGAGGAGATACCACTTCATCTTCAAAGGGAATGTTATTATCTATAACTGCCATTGGTAAAGCAAATAAAGAAGATATTGTTTATAGAAATGGAGCAAAAGAAACAGATTTAATTGTAGTAACTGGTGATTTGGGCGCTGCTTATCTTGGGTTACAAGTTTTAGAGAGAGAAAAACAAGTATTTAAGGTAGACCCTAATAATCAGCCAGATTTAGACAATTATACTTATTTAATTGAGCGTCAACTAAAACCAGAAGCAAGAAAAGACATCCCTGTACTTTTAAAAGAAATGGATGTACAACCAACATCCATGATTGATATTTCTGATGGACTTTCCTCTGAAATCATGCATATTTGTTCTCAAAGCAATGTAGGATGTAAAATTTATGAAGATAAAATTCCTTTAGACCCTCAGGTAATTTCAACTTGTGAAGAGTTTGATATTGATAGCACCATGATAGCTTTGAGTGGAGGTGAAGATTACGAATTGTTATTTACAGTTCCTATTGCAGATTTTGAGAGGGTAAAAGGGAATCCACATCTTTCTATTATAGGTCATATCACCGACCAATCAGCTGGACTAAATTTAGTTACTAGAGCCGGTCAGGAATTAGAGTTGAAAGCCCAGGGATGGAATGCTCTTGAAAATAAATAAGGTTAACCTTGGGAGGAAAGAGATCTTCTAATAAATGTATTCAAGACTCTAACTAATTCGTATGAGTTTTCAATATGACTCATATGTCCGCCAGAAAGTATCGCAATTTCAGAATTTGTTTGCTTGGCTTCTTTTAGAGAATTAGCACTATTTAAAACAGGGTCTTTTTTGCCTAGAATCATCAGCTTTTTAAAAGTGTTATTTTTTAAAACATTGGTTCTGTCTTGCCGAATCCTCATCCCCTCTTGACATGCAACATAGCCTTGTAAAGGGGTTTCTAAAGCCTCATTAAGTGCGCTACTTACCTCCTTTTTGAAGACTGTTTGACTCTCTTCACTAAACAAATTAATAAAAGACATTTTTACTAAATTTTTAAAATTTTTTTTCACCATTTTGTTAGCTCTTTCGCGTAGTTTTTTTCGTTGTTGATGATCTGAATTTGCAGTAGAATTTAACAAACACAACCCTCTAATCATGTTTGGTTTTTTTTCTGCTAATGCTAACGAAACATAGCCACCCATAGAATGGCCAATGAGCGTGATTTTTCGAATTCGTAAAGATCTTAAAACAGCAAAGATTACTTCAGCCATTAACTCCATTGAGTGAATATAACCAAGACATTCTGTTTGTCCGTGACCTAATAAATCAATTGCTAGTACTCTTTTGTTTTTGGAAATTACAGGAATAATTTCTTTCCACATGTGCTTGTTTTCTAAAAAACCGTGTAATAATACTACTACGGCTCCTTTTCCAGAGTCTGTATATGAAATTTTAGTATTTTTAAATAACAGCCATTTTTCCATATTACAAAAATATGTATCTTTCCTACTTGTCACAGAATTTATTTCATGTTTTCATCACTTTTTGTAAGATTTATTGATAAACACGAATTAAGATAAAAATTTGCCTTAATTTTAAGAATATTTATAGTAAAGCTGTGCAATATTTAGACGTGTTTTTGGTAAACAGAAGTTCTTTTGAGAATATGGTTTTGATCATTTTTGTCAAAAGTGCGTTTTGTTTGATTTTTGCCTTTTTTGACCCTTTTTTGATCATTTTTGACCCTTTTTTAACTAAAAAACAACAATAATGATTAAAAAAAGAGAAGTTTGGATTACCGGTTTTGCCCTTTTTGCTCTTTTTTTTGGAGCAGGGAATCTAATTCTTCCTCCTTTTTTAGGCGCTAATTCAGGAGGGCAATGGGTGTTGGTTTTTTTAGGGTTTATCATAACAGCTGTTTTTATTCCTATTTTAGGAATATTAGCTCATGCAAAAGTACAAGGAACCATGTATGATCTAGCAAGTAAAGTTGCTCCTTGGTTTAGTTCTTTGTATTGTATTATCATGTATTTAATTGCTGTTACACTACCCGCTCCTAGAACAGCTTCTGTTGCTCATGAGATGGCTATTCAGCCTTTTTTTGGATCTAGCCCATTGCTTACAAGTAGTATTTATTTTCTATTGATTTTTATTTTTGCTATCAATAGATCTAAGGTTATTAGCCTCATTGGAAAGTTTTTAACACCAGTTATTGTTGTTATTTTACTCATTATTGTGATGGTGTCTTTAGGTTTTTCTGAAGATATGATTCTTAGTGGTTATGACTTCCCTTTTGCTTTAGGAGTTTTAGAAGGGTATCAAACTTTCGATGCTATTGGTGGAGTTGTTGTTGGAGCGGTACTTATAGTTTCGCTAAACATTCAAGGTAAAAAAACCTATGATGACACTAAAAAACTGATTACAAAGGCTGGCTTAATAGCCGGATTGGGATTGTTATTGATTTACGGAGGATTAATTTATGGTGGCGCAGCATTAAGTTCATCATTTGTTAAGGGAGCCTCAAGAACAGAAGTCTTAACAAGTTTAAGTTCGCAAACACTTGGGTCTGTTGGAACGGCTTTTTTAAGTATTTTAGTTGCCCTAGCGTGCTTTACAACAGCAGTTGGTATTGTTACAGGAACTTCAGATTATGTTAAAGAGATGTTTAAAAATTCACAAAAAGCATATGTCGTAACTGCTTTTATAAGTTGTGTGTTAGGGATTCTTATTGGTCATTTTGAAGTAAGCTTTATAATTAAAGCAGCCATTCCAGCATTAATGTTTATTTATCCAATAACTATTGTTTTAATTTTGTTGAATGTGGTTTCTAGTAAATTTGCATCATCAATCGTTTTTAAAGGAGTTGTGTTAGTGACTTTTATTTTTAGTATCCCAGATTTTTTAGCATCACTAAACCTAGGACACCTATTAGATTCTATTACGCAATGGATTCCTTTTTCTTCTCAAAGCTTAGGGTGGGTTCTTCCAGCATTTATAATTTTCATTTTGTTAAATGGTTACAATCAAAGAATTAAAACGAGTAATTCATAAGCATCTTTATCCTAGAAAATAAAAGTATATTTGCAAAAATACTATGTTAAATTATTATACTTATTTAAATGAAAACACCACTAAGTGGGTTAGCTTCGTTCACGGTGCCGGAGGAAGTAGTTCTATATGGTTCAGGCAAATAAGAGCATTTAAAAAAGAATTTAACGTGTTGGTTATAGATCTTAGAGGTCATGGGAATACGAACCCTACTTTTAAAGACACCTTTAATAGTGAGTATACGTTTAATGCCATAACAGAAGATATTTTAGAGGTTTTAGTATACTTAAAAATTAAAAAATCCCATTTTATTGGGATCTCTTTAGGGACAATTCTTATTAGAAATTTAGCGGAAAAGAGACCAGATTTAGTTGAAAGTATGGTTCTAGGAGGTGCTATTTTAAAATTAAATTTTCGATCTCAAGTTTTAATGCGTGTAGGAAATCTATTTAAGTCTGTAGTTCCTTATATGATGTTATATAAATTATTTGCTTTCATTATCATGCCAAAGAAAAATCACAAAGAGTCAAGACTTCTTTTTGTGAATGAAGCAAAAAAATTATACCAAAAAGAATTCATTAGATGGTTTAAGCTCACCGCAGAAATTAACCCTTTACTGCGTTTTTTTAGAGCAAAAGACATAAAAATCCCTACATTATACGTTATGGGAGAGCAAGATCATTTGTTTTTACCCTCCATAAAAAGAGTTGTTAAAGAACACATTGAATCTTCATTATATGTGGTAAAAAATTGTGGTCATGTTGTAAATGTAGAGCAACCAGACGATTTTAACACAAAAACAATAGGGTTTTTAAATAGTTTACCTACTTAAAAGTTAGAAATTAGGGCTGGTTCATTAACCCCTCAATTTCATCTGCTTCAATAGGGATATTACCCATTAAGTTGAAAGGTTCTCCAGATTTTTGAATTACTACATCATCCTCTAAACGAACTCCAAAACCTTCTTCGGGGATATAAATACCAGGCTCTACAGTAAAAACCATATTTTCTTCTATCGGCAAATGTAACAACCCATAATCATGAGTATCTAATCCGATATGATGAGATGTACCATGCATAAAATATTTTTTATAAGCGGGCCAATCTTTATTTTCATTTTGAACATCAGCCTTATCTAATAAGCCTAAACCTAACAACTCTGAAGTCATTAGTTTTCCAACCTCGATGTGATACTGTTCCCAATAAGTACCAGGGACTAATAATTTTGTAGCTTCTTTTTTAACAGCATTTACAGCATTGTAAACTGCTTTTTGTCTGTCTGTAAATTTTCCAGAAACAGGCACAGTTCTTGTTAAATCGCTTTTATAGTTCGCATATTCTGCAGCAACATCTAATAATATTAAATCACCAGCTTTACATTGTTGATTGTTTTCAATATAGTGTAAAACATTTGCGTTATTTCCAGAGGCAATTATTGGGGTATAAGCAAATCCTTTAGATCTGTTTTTGATAAACTCGTGAACCAATTCTGCTTCAATTTCATATTCCCACACATTTGGTTCTATGAAATTTAAAATTCTACGAAATCCTTTTTCAGTAATGTCACAAGCCTTTTGCATTAGCGCTAACTCAATAGGGTTTTTTACACCTCGTAATTCTTGTAAAATCGGATTGCTTTTTGCCACAGAATGCGCAGGGTATTTAGCTAACAACCATTTTGTAAAACGGGCTTCTCTTGTTTCTGTTTCAACATTGGCTCTATAGTGCTCATTAGTATTTATATAAAAAGTATCGCATTGCGTAGAGAGTTCGAAAAGTATCTTTTCTAAATCCTGTAACCAATAGACCGTTTGAATGCCTGCAGTTTTAAACGCTGCTTCTTTGGTAAGCTTTTCACCCTCCCAAACAGCAATATGCTCATTAGTCTCTTTTAAAAATAAGATTTCACGGTGTTTTTCTTTGGGGCAATCTGGAAATAACACCAATATACTTTCTTCCTGATCTATTCCACTTAAGTAAAAAATATCTCGGTGCTGATCAAAAGGCATTGTGCTATCTGCACTAATTGGATAAATATCATTAGAGTTGAAAACAGCTAGACTATTCGGCTTCATTTTAGCCGAAAAGTTTTTTCTATTATTGATGAAAAGGCTAGAATCTATTGGTTGGTATTTCATTGTGTACTAATTTGATTCACAAATGTAGCCAATAAAAAGGAAAAAAAAGACGCACTATCTGCGTCTATTTCTTGAGTTTCTTTTACGGCCACCTTCAGAACTCGATGATCTAGCATCTCTTGGTGTATGATTTTTACGATGAGGTTTTTTTGAAGTAGATTTTTTAAATGAACCCTTACTTTGAGTAGCAGCTCTTTTTGGCGGAGCATTATCTGTCGGCTCGAAGCCCTCTATAATTTCAGCAGCTAATTTTTTGCCTAGTAATTTTTCTATTTCTTTAAGGTATTCTGTCTCTTCACTACAAACTAAAGATATTGCTTCACCGCTTGCACCAGCTCTTCCTGTTCTTCCTATTCTGTGAACATAGTCTTCAGGAATATTAGGTAATTCAAAATTAACAACGTGAGGTAATAATGGAATATCTAAACCTCGAGCAGCAATATCAGTAGCTACTAACACACGAATATCATTGGTTTTAAAATTGGATAAAGCTTTAGTTCTAGCACCCTGACTCTTATTTCCATGAATTGCAGCTGCAGAAACTCCTGATTGAAGTAGTTTTTTAGTTAGCTTATTGGCACCGTGTTTGGTTCTCATAAAAATTAATACTTGATTCCAGTTTCCGTCTTTTATGAGATTGGTGACAATCTTTGTTTTATCTTTCTTATTAACCCGATACGCTTTCTGACTCACCATTTCTGCAGTTGAGTTTTCTGGCTCGGCTTCTACCATTACAGGGTTTCTTAAAATAGTTTGAGCTAGTTGTTTAATCTCTTTAGAAAAGGTAGCTGAGAATAGTAGATTTTGCCTTTTAGTAGGCATATAACTAATAATCTTATTGATATCTCTTACAAAACCCATGTCTAACATTCGGTCTGCTTCGTCTAAAATTAAAACATCTATGCGTTTGAAAGACACTGCTTTTTGATTGTGCAAGTCTAATAATCTACCAGGGGTTGCCACTAGAATATCTACACCTCTTCGTAACGTAGCTATTTGAGAGGCCGCTTTTACACCACCAAAAACTACAGTGGAATGAATATTTAAATAAGAACTATATTCTCTTATGTTATCATATACCTGAGCGGCTAATTCTCTTGTTGGGGTTAAAACCAAGGCTCTTAAAGGCCTGTATTTAGGATGTTTTGTTTCTGACAAGTACTGAAGAACAGGAAGTGTAAAACCAGCTGTCTTTCCAGTTCCTGTTTGCGCTGAAGCGAGTACATCTTTTCCTGCTAAAATATGTGGAATTGCTTTTTCTTGTATAGGTGAAGGGGTTGTATATCCTTTTTCTTTAACAGCTCTTAAAAGAGCATCTTTCAATCCTAAATCTTTAAACGACATCGATAAAATTTAAGAGAAAACTAAATTGTTTTCTCTGAATATTATTGCAAATGTACGCCGATTAATCGTAAGCACGATTTTTGGGCCTCATGCTAAATGGTAGAATATTTTATATGTTATAAAAAGGTGCACATAAAATTATTCGTTATTTTTGGTAAAGACTATTTTATATTTAAAACCCATATATCATGAAATCCATCATAAGAGTTTTCTTTCTATTAATTACTATAAGTGTTTCAGCTCAACAATCTGCTACAGATTCACAAGTTGTAAAAAAATCTCTTCAAGAAAAGCAAACTCTTGAAAACACATCGATTATTAAAAACGTTT